>JBNLBB010000001.1:0-60590 GCA_050302415.1 Gammaproteobacteria bacterium
CGGATCAGGGTTGCCCGCGAGGAATCGACCACCCGCTCGGAGTTCAGGAAGTAACGTCCCTGGGCATCAATCACCACTTCGAGTTGCTTTTCTCCCTCAGCGGTTTCACCGGCAGCCTGGGGCAGTTCGATTTTCAGCTCCACTTCCCTGTTGAAGGTGGTGGTGACCATGAAAAAGATCAGCAGTAGGAATACCACGTCGATGAGCGGTGTGATGTTGATATCCAGCTCTTCCCGGCGATGGGGTTGCAGGTTCACGCCTCAGCCCCCGATTTCCTGTTTATCCCGCTGCCCATGCATCACTTCCACCAGTTTCAGTGCCTCGGCCTCCATGCCGATGACCAGTTCATCAACCTTGCCACGCAGATAGCGGTAGAACATGAGAGTGGGTATGGCTACCGACAGCCCCGCGGCGGTGGTGATCAGCGCTTCGGATATCCCGCCCGCCAGCACCCCCGGGTCGCCCACTCCTTGCGCGGTGATCACCGAAAAGACCTGAATCATGCCGATGACAGTGCCGAGCAATCCAAGCAGGGGCGAGATGGAGGCCACGGTGCCCAGAGTGTTGAGATAGCGCTCCAGTTCATGCACCACCTGCCGGCCGGTCTCTTCAATACTCTCTTTCATGATCTCCCGATCCAGGTGCATGTTGACCAGACCGGCGCAGAGTATCCGCCCGAGTGGAGATTCCTTGCGCACCTGGCTGATCCGCTCGGCATCCAACTGCCGGTTCTTATGCATGTGATAGACCTGGGCCACCAGGTGCTTGGGGATGATTTTCTTGCGCTGCAGGGCCCAGAAACGCTCGGCAATGATTGCTACCGAAATGATGGAACAGGCGATGATCGGAATCATCAACAACCCGCCTGCCTTGACCAGTTCAAACACTCAGTCCATCCCCCGCATGGATTCAAAGAGTGCGTATCATACTGGATTTAATGGGGCGCCTTAACCCTGTCTTCCAACCCATCCACGTCGGCATACCAGGAGGCGGAACGCCAGAATCCGTTCAACTTGTTGCGATAGGTATGCGCTGTGATATTTCCCTGCGGATGGAGCTCAAAACTGAGCAATCCGCCACCCGCAGTCGACCACTCGCGGGCACCGATTGCTCGGTAGCGCCCGACCACCTCCTGGTGCGGATGACCATAGCGGTTGTGGTGACGCATGGAATAGACCACGTGTTTTGGCGCGACAGCTGTCACAAAGCCCGGGCTGGATGAGCTTCGGCTGCCGTGGTGGGGTGCGATCAGCACATCGGACCTGAGACCCTGCCGCATCCGTCGTACCAGGACTGCCTCTTCGGGCTGTCCGATATCGGCCGTCAACAATGCGGACACGCGCCCCGTGGCAATCCTGACCACACACGACCCCTCGTTGCCTTCCGTTGGCCGTACGGGCGCCAGTACAGAAATCACAACCCCATCCAACCGCCACTCCTGCCCCGCCAAACAGGCCTCTACACCGTCAACAGCGGCCATGGTCGGATCCCCGGTGATGATGTCACCTACACGCAACGCCCGTGACAGTGATTCCCATCCCCCTGAATGGTCGCTGTCGGCGTGGCTGATGATGGCCAGATCCAGGCGGCTGATACCGGCTTCGCGCAAAAAGGGGCGGACGATTGCCTCCCCGGCATCGAATCCACCGCGGTTCCGCGGACCGGCGTCGAACAGCAGCGCATGCCGATGAGTTTGCACCACCACGGCGAGTCCCTGCCCCACATCGAGCACATGGAGCACCGCCTGGCCTTGGGGCAACCCGGATGGAGCCAGCAGACCAAGCGGCAGCAACAATATCAACGCACCTGCCCGCATCGGCATGCCGTGCCCTGAAGCGAGCCACAGAAAGGCCACCAAAGCCATGCCCACTGCCCAAAGGGTCGGTGAGTGGTGCTCCCACACCGCAAACGGGAGGTCGGCCAGCAGTCCAAGCAATTCCATTAACCAATCGAGACTGAAATCTGCGACCGCCAACGCGGCCCCACCCAGGTTCTCGGACACGGGAAACAGCAACAGCGCGGCCAGCAGTGGCGGTACCACGGTGAAACTCAACCAGGGAATTGCCAGGAGATTGGCGATGGGTGCAACCAGCGAAATCCGCCCAAATCCCCACAACACCAGGGGGGCAAGGGCCAGAAACAACCACCCCTGCAGCGTGACCACCTGGCGCAACGTGCCGGCCGGCCAGGCGTTGATAACGTAGACAATGGCACCCACGGCCCCAAAGGAGAGCCAGAAACCGGGTTCCAGAACCGCTGTGGGCGTGGCCAACAGAACCGCCTGACAGGCCACCCCCAGCGTCCGCCAGGACCAGGCCGGGCGGCGGGCGATAACAGCTCCGCAGACCACCACCAGCATCACCAGCGCCCGCTGGGTCGGCAATGAAAAACCTGCAAGCCCGGAGTAGAGTAGTGCCATCACCGTGGCCACAACGGCTCCAACCACCTGCTTTGGCAATCGCCGACGCAACGGGGTGCACCACCAGATCAGATACCCCAGCAGATATCCCAGGGTCGCTGCATAGCCGATATGCAGTCCCGAAATTGCCATCAGATGATTGGTCCCGGTATCCAGGAACCGCCGCCACTCGATGTCCGTGATCGCCGATCGGTCGCCAATCGCCAGCGCCGCCAACACCCCTTCCCTGACCAGTCCGTGCTGTTCACCACCCCTTGCCAGGGCAACCTGGTACCGGGTCCGTACCCGGTCCACCCAGCGGTTCAACCCGACCGCTGCCGCCATCCGTCGCCCCGTGCGCACGGAACCGGTGGCTTCAATCCCTTGAGCGTAGAGCCACCGCTCGTAGTCAAAACCACCGGGATTGGCATAGCCGCGGGGCGCGAACAGACGGACCGCGAGCTTCCAGCGTTCGCCGGGCACCAGGGTCAGCGGCTCATCGGTGTACCAGGAGAGACGGACCGTTCCGGCCCATCTCCCGCTATCACCATGCTGATCCATCGGTTCCGTCTCAATCAGGAACCGATAGCGCGCCCGGTCATGCTCCACCAGGCCGATGATGGTTCCAGTGACCTGGAGTTCGGCGCCATCGAGCGTCGCGGGTAACTGAAACTGGCGGGCATGGGTGGCGTGAAAACCGGACCAAGCGACGTAAAACAGCAGCCATGCGATCCATCGCAACTTCCTGTGTCGCCAAAATGGAACGGCTGCGGCTACAATAGACACTAACACCCACAAGGGCGGCAAAGTTGGCAGGAGGTACAGCAATGTACATCCGGCCAGTGAGGCAAACGTCCCTGACAGCACTCGATTCACCTCTTCCTGGAGGCTTACAGTTTGCTCGCTGTTGGCTGAATTTGTTTAATGAAAAAAACCATCCGCCGTTACATGCCGGATCCGCATAGTGTACGGCACCACAAGCACCTGAAAATATTCGGTTCCCTGATCCACGATCCCAATCTGTGGCACCTCAACCGTCGCTCCGTGTCCGGCGCTTTTGCCGTCGGACTGTTCATGATGTATGTGCCGGTGCCGTTTCAGATGCTGCTGGCGGCAGCGGCGGCGATTCCGTTTCGGGTGAACCTGCCCATCTCCGTGGGGCTGGTCTGGATCAGCAACCCCATCACCATGCCGCCCATGTTCTACCTGGCCTATCGGGTCGGCGCACTGGTCCTGGGCGTGCCCACCTCGACGTTTACCTTCGAGCTCTCCTTCGACTGGCTGCTCAGCGAACTGACCCACATCTGGGAGCCATTCCTCTTGGGCTGCCTTATATTCGCCATCCTCTGTTCAGTCGCGGGCTACATCACCATGCGCATTCTTTGGCGGCTGCACATTCTGCAGAATATCCGCCGGCGTCGCGAGGCACGCAAGGCCCGCCAGGATCTGCTCAACCAGCGTTCTGATTGAGCGTTCCCGCCTCCAGCACCCAGGTGCGATCCATGCGCGCGGCCAACACAGGGTTGTGGGTCACCACCACGAAACTGGTCCGGGTCGCCTGATTGAGCTCCAGCATCAGTTCATACACCTCTTCCGCAGTCCGGCTGTCCAGGTTCCCTGTCGGTTCGTCGGCAAGGACACAGGCCGGCTGAGTCACCAGAGCCCTGGCGATGGCGGCACGCTGGCGTTCGCCACCCGACAGTTCACCGGGCTTGTGCCGCACCCGCTGCGCAAGTCCCACACGATCCAGAATCCCGCGTGCGGTATCCATGGCGACCGCGGTCGTTTCCCGCCGGATCATCAGCGGCATCGCCACGTTTTCCAGTGCGGTAAATTCGGGCAACAGATGGTGGAACTGGTAGACAAATCCCAGGCGGCGATTGCGCAATTCACCGCGCGCCCGCTCTCCCAGGCGACCCAAATCATTCCCCTCCAGCAAGACTTCGCCGCTGCTGGGCGCGTCCAGCCCCCCCAGCAAATGCAGCAGGGTGCTCTTGCCTGAGCCTGAGGCACCCACGATGGCCACGCGCTCGCCGCTGTTGACCACCAGATTGAGGTCATTGAACACCTCGGTATGCAGGCCGCCCTCGGCGTAGGTTTTACCCAATTGGCGAGCTTCGAGTACCACCTGATCACTCATAGCGCAACGCCTCTGCCGGATGGGTGCGCGAAGCGCGAAGTGCGGGATAGATGGTTGCCAGCACGGACAGTATGAATGCGGTGATGCTCACCTTCAGCACATCATCCAGGTGCAGATCCGACGGCAGCTTGCTGATGTAGTAGATGTCTCCCGGCAGAAACTGAATGCCGAACAGACGTTCGACGGCAGGAACGATGGTCTCGACGTTGAGCGCCAGCCCGATACCGCCAAGCAATCCCAGCAGGGTGCCTACCACACCGATCAGGGTGCCCTGCACCATGAACACAGACATCACGCTGCCCGGACTCATGCCCAGCGTTCTCAGGACCGCAATGTCCGGCTGTTTATCGCTGACCATGATGACCAGGGTGGAGACAATATTGAATGCGGCCACGGCGACGATCAGCAGGATGATGATGAACATGACCCGCTTTTCGGTCTTCAACGCCTTAAAGAAGTTGGCATGCTGGCGGGTCCAGTCGGAGATGAAATACCGGCCACTCAGTGACTGTGCCAGTTCGCGCACCACATAGGGCGCCTGAAACAGATCATCGAGCTTCAGGCGCACGCCGGTAACACCCTCCATGCGCAACAGTCGCGCGGCATCCTCCATGTGCACCATGACCAATCCGCGGTCGTATTCGTACATCCCGACTTCGAAGATACCCACCACCGTGAACCGTTTGAGTCGCGGCAGGATGCCGGCCGGTGTGGTGGCGGCGTTCGGTGTCACCACCGTCACTTTGTCGCCAAGCTGCACACCCAGCATGTAGGCCAGTTCCTGGCCTAACACAATGCCGAATCCGCCCGATTTGAGATCTTCAAGTTTCCCGGCCACCATCTTGTCTGCGACTTCCGCCACCTTGCGCTCTTCGCCGGGCAGGATGCCTCTCAGGATGGTGCCGCTGACCACGTCGCCGGCAGTGGCCATCACCTCCGCCTGTATGTACGGCGCCACTTCCTGGATGCGGCCGTGTTCCCTGGCGCGTACTGCGACACCCTGCCAATCATTGAGTGGACCACCGTAGGCGCTGATAGTGGCATGCGAAGTCATGCCGAGGATTCGCTCGCGCATTTCCTTTTCGAAGCCGTTCATTACAGACAATACCGTGATCAACGCCGTCACCCCCACCGCGATACCCAGCATGGAGATGAGAGAGATGAAGGAGATAAAGTGGTTGCGCCGTTTGGCACGCGTATAGCGCAACCCGATAAAGAGCTCGAGCGGTCGAATCATGAGAAGTGCAGTGCTGTCCCTACCCCGTTGGGGCGCTCATCATAACAGGAATCGATTCGACAAGTTTTACTTCAAAGACGTTCACTGACGCGCGGTAGGCAAGCACCTCAACGCCTCCCTGCCGGGCCCGGCGCATCACCGCCGCGTAGTGGGGATCGATGGAATCTGCTGTCCCCAAGGCCACGCAATCCTCCCGCGACACGCAATAGACCACCACGACGCGGAAACCCCGGGTCACGAGTTCGATCATGGCCTCCCCCTGGCGGGATGCCCGATCACTTCGGGCATCAGGAAATCTGGCGATGCCCTCGTTGTCCCGCAGGGTCACATTTTTCACTTCAACCAGACAGTCGGCATGCAGCGGATGACCCTGAAGCATTAGATCTGAGCGCCATCCACGAATCAGTTGGCGCTCCGTCACCAGCCGCGGGTATCCCCGCAACTCGCTGAGCGTGCCGTTGCTGATGGCTTCGGTCACCAGGTGGTTGGGCCTCGCGGTGTTGATGTGGACCAGGGTACCGGTGTCCCCCTCCACCAATTCCCAGGTATAGGGATACTTGCGTGCCGGGTTTTCGGAATCGCTGAGATATACGCGGGCACCAGGCGTGGCGCATCCACTCATGGAACCGGTATTGGCAGTGTGCGCTGTGATGACTTCACCGGAAGCAAGTTCCACATCGGCCAGAAATCGTTTGTAGCGACGGATCAGCCGCCCTGGAAGCAGCGGTTTCTCAAAACGCATGGGAACGCCGAGAGCTACTCAGCCACCTCCCTGCAGGCAATCATATTGACGGCTTTCATACTCAACACCACTTCCCGATGCTGATTGAGCACCTCAATAAAGGTGTGCACCACCCCACGGTCAGGCCTGCTCTGGGAACGTCGGGACTCGACGACGGTACATCGGACACTGAGCGAATCCCCAGGTCGCACGGGAGAAATCCAGCGAAGTTCATCCACTCCGGGGGACGCGAGGCTGGCGACCTTGGTCAGATAGTTGTCCGCGTACATGCGCATCATCAATCCACAGGTCTGCCAGCCGCTGGCAATCAGTCCTTCAAAGATGGTGGCCGAAGCGGCTGCCTCATCAACATGGAACGGTTGCGGATCATACTGCTCGGCAAAGCGGATGATCGATTCTCGATCAAGGGTCACACTACCGAACTCATGCACGGACCCCGGCTTATAGTCTTCAAAGTACCGATCCGTGATCGGTGTGGCAAAACTGCTCATCGCTTCGATATCCCGCTGGCATCTGAGGGATGCATCTTACGACACTTGGCAACACAAAAAAAAAGAGGGGCCAACGGCCCCTCTGATAGCGGGAGATAATCTATCGGTAATCAGCCGAAGATGTCATTGGTAATATTGTTGAACCAGCTGTGGGCGTAACCCACTTCGCGGCGGCGATGTTCCGGACTGGCATCCATGGGGGTCAGACCACCGGCTCCGGCAACTCCGGCAATGGCATCCTTCTCCGCGTTATACCGGTAGACCGCAGCCACGGAAATACCCCAGTCGTCACCGACGATGCTGTAGCAGGTATTGATGTAGGACGGCGTACCCGGTTCCATGCCGTTGAGCATTGCGACGATGGCCGCTGCGCACACCTTGGCCTGGGAATTGGCGGAATATCCGGACTTGGGCATGGCGGTGGCCACACTTGCGTCACCCAGTACATGGATATTGGGCACCACCTTGGATTCGAAGGTGGTTTTGTTCACAGCGCACCAGTCACTGTCACCGGTAAGGCCGGCACCAAAAGCGATGGCACCCGCCTTCTGCGCCGGGATGATGTTCAACACATCAGCCTTCACCACGTCGCCGAATTCGGTGGTTACCGTACGGGTCTTGGCGTCGACTTTGACCACCCGACTGTCCGGACCCGGACGCCACTCGATCAGGCTGTTCGGCGTGTCATATCCATACAGTGCTTTCCAGCCCTGCATAAACAGGCCCTGTTTTGAGAACTTCTGCTTCGCATCCAGGATAAGCACCTTGGATTTGGGTTTGTGCTTCTGCAGGTAGCTAGCGATCAGACTCGCCCGCTCATAGGGCCCGGGAGGACAACGGAACGGGTTGGGGGGCGGTGCGATGACCACGGTACCGCCATCATGCATCGCTTCGAGTTGGGCCCGTAGGGTGGCGGTCTGCGGACCAGCCTGCCAGGCATGCGGGATATCCTTGGCCACATTGGCATCGAGCCCTTCCACGGTTTCCCACTTGAAGTCGATGCCGGGGGCAACCACGCAGCGGTCGTAGCTGAATTTGTTGCCACCGGAGGTGGTCACGGTCCGTGCATTGGCATCGATACCGGTTACCGACTCCGACACCACGTTCACACCGTGCTTCTTCAGGCCCTCGTAACCGAATCCGATGCTGTCCAGTTTACGGTCACCACCGATCACCTCGTTGCTCATGAAACAGGTGTGATACTTCGCCTTCGGCTCGATCACCGTAACGTCGATGGACGGATCGGCCATCTTCAAGTACTTGGCAGTTGTGGTACCACCAATACCGCCACCGACCACTACCACCTTTTTCTTCATGTGTTTGGCAGCAAAACTTAGGGACGGGAGACCGGCCAGACCCACAGCCCCGGCAGCGCCTGAGGCTTTCAGAAAATTTCTTCGCGTAAAATTCGCCATTGGATTTCCCCTCTCCGTTCTACTTCTGGCTGGCGTAGTAATGAGCCAGTGCTTTCAGGTCGTCGGCGCTGAGCTTCTTCATCTTCGCCGCCATTTTCTTGGGCATCTTGCGGTGTTTGGCCGCAAAATCGTCAAGGGAATTCTGGACATACGGCATCCACTGACCTGCCAACAGTCCGACATCATCTTCACTGCTGCGACCGCCATCTTCATGGCACTTTTCACAGTGATTGTCGTGCAACCGGCGCCCTTTTTTCACCAGCGCCGAATCAGTGCTCTGGGCATGACGGATAAACTGTTTGCCGGCAAAGTATTCGGCCATGCTGGCGATCTCTTCGTCGGTGTATCCCTTCGCAATCCGGCTCATAATGGTGCTGGATCGCGGCAGCGCTTCGAATTCATCATCCGACAGCGGCATTTGGCTGACCGCCTTGGTGATGGCTTCTTCGTCGTCACCATATTTGTAGGCCATCATCGCAGCGATGAAATAGCCGCGTGACAGACCTGCAATGCCGGGCGTGGCAGGTCCCTGGCTGTTGCCTCCCGTACCGTGACAACCGGCACAGGTGTTGGACAACATTTCCGAAGTGGCACCGGCGGCGTTCGCTGGCGCCGACAGGCCGATCATCGCCGTACTGGCTACCGCCAGACCGGCCACAACAAGCGCTTGTCGCAGTCTCTTGTACCCCATGACTTCTCCCTCTTGTTCTACCTCATTACGAGGCATTGACATTTTTAACATCAATCCGGACAGGTTTTGGAATCCCCCTGGACCGATAGGAATTGCCGCTGTGTGACAACGCGCGGCGCCGTTGATCTAGTGCAACCCGCGTGCCACCCTAAGAGAACAATTTTTTTCCAATTTATTCATTTGGTTAATGACCTTGCTCCCTTTGAGCCATACTGCCACTTTCTGCCAAACCTGCCTTCCGCACATGAAATGGCAGAAAGTGTCGTGTCAGGAATTGTCCGCCACGGACTCCTCTGGCGGATCCGGGACTTCGTGTGCCACCCCTCTGTGGCACTCGACGCAGGTTTGATTCTCTTCCACCGCACCCTTGTGCTTGCGCCGGGCCAAGCGGGCCTGGGATTCAAGCTCCATCGCGGTGAAGGAGTGACAGCTGCGGCAGGTGGCGGAATCGGTCCGCTCCATGAACCGCCAGACGCGGTTGGCCATCTCCCACCGTTTGGCGGCAAATTTCTCCGGGGTATCCACGGTACCTATCAGGGTGTGCCAGACATCCTTGACGGCAATGACTTTGGCCACCAGTTTCGGACCGAATGCTTTGGGAACATGGCAGTCGGGGCAACCGGCTCGAACACCCGATTTATTCACATAATGCAGTGACTCCTGGTACTCGGGATACATCGTATCCTTCATTTCATGACAGGAGATGCAGAACTCCATCGTGTCTGTCACGCCGATGAGTTTGACCGCCCCGCCAAACAGCAGCAGCACCGTGACCCCACCCACCACCAGAAGGCTACCGACGGACCACTTGCCACTGGGTGTTCTCAGCCCGTTCCAGAGGCACCGAAATATGTTCATCTACTCCCCCATCGAAACCATATTTTTTGGACCTCTTGCTCTCCACCCTGACAATCTTCTTGCAGGGTGACTGCGGAGCTGAAGACCGGTGCATTACCCTACGCCTGTTGCACCAAATTTTCAGCACAGAGTACAGGTCCGGCGCGGTCGATGTTATATTTACTTAGGGATATCCCGAATAAGCGTGGTGAGGAGAGATTAGTGCGTTTGATCACTTTGTCGACTGGAGTGCAGACCGCCTTCGGCGCAGCACTGTTTCTCATCTCGAGCCTGTGCGCCGCCCAAAGCAGCCAGCCAGGCACGGAAAAGAACCTGACCATACCGCACCGCGGTGAATCCATGATGTCGGTTGAAAACCGTTTCGGGACCCCCACCGACAAGCTTGCCCCCATCGGCGAACCTCCCATCGCTCGTTGGGTGTACCCCGAATTTACGGTCTATTTCGAGTACCAGTACGTCATCAATTACGTACCTCACGATAAGTACGGCAGTCGCTAGACCGTCCTTCAAAATTCAGTGACTCACCGCGTTTGAGTCGCAGCCCGACGCTGTGATCGTTGACTATGCAATCCGATACAACTCTCCGCCTTCCCGCTGAGTGGGAACCGCAGCAGCAGGTGCTGCTGACCTGGCCACGACGCGACGGAGACTGGGACGAGATTTTCGAACCGGCGGACCGCGCCTTTCTGACCATTGCCGGAGCGATCCGGAAGCGCTGCTCACTGACAGTCAGTTGCTCCACCCACGAGATGGCCCTTGAGGTGAACGAAAAATTGGCGGCCCAGGCCGAAGCACCCTTCCCTTACGCAGTTCATACGGTGCCCGCGAACGATGTCTGGGTGAGAGACCATGGCCCCATTGGAATCTACCGGGCCGGGAAACTGGAGCTGTGTGATTTCAGATTCAACGGCTGGGGCAACAAATATCCCGCCAGTCTGGACGATGAGGTCAGCGCCCGACTGTATGCCCTGGGTACCTTTCAAACCACCCGCTTGCACCACGTGGATCATGTGCTGGAGGGCGGCGCCATTGACTCAGACGGTCAGGGTACGCTCCTGACGACCACCCACTGCCTGCTGCGCCGGGAGGCGGGCAGCACCAAAGCCTATTGGGAGCAGCAGTTCAATAATTGGTTTGGTATCAGCCGGGTTTTATGGCTGGATGATGGTGCCCTGATCGGTGACGATACCGACGGCCATGTAGATACCTTGGCGCGCTTCTGCGATACCCGCACAATCACCTATACCAGTTGTGTGTTTGACGATGATCCGCATTTCGCTCCCCTGAAAATGATGGAATCACAACTGCGGAGCTTCACCACCACAGCGGGGAGCCCCTACCGGTTGTTGCCACTCCCGATTCCCAGATCGATCTACGATGACGACGGGCGGCGCCTGGCAGCCACCTATGCCAATTTCCTGATCACCAACGGTGCGGTACTGGTCCCCACCTACGATGATGCGCATGACCGGATCGCACTGGAACAACTGGCGATCGCCTTCCCGGGGCATGAACTGGTGCCCATCGACAGCAGGGCACTGATTCATCAGAACGGCAGCATCCACTGTGCCTCCATGCAGGTTCCGCAGCGCACCGAATCACTCGGGGAGTCGGAACACCAGTGAGGCCCAGAAGCTTTCCCACTGTGCATCCAGTTCCCTGGGCGCGGGAATCATATGGACGGACTTCACCAACCAGACTCCTGGCCCGTCGAGTGGAATCCTGACTTTTCCCTGTGCATCGGTTTTCACTCGGATGATCGCGTCGGGAGCCTCACGCCGGAAGGCGATCACCGTGGCATCGGGCAGCGCCGAATCAAGGTAGCGCAACGTGACGTCGAGCTGCCCACCCGAACGCAGGGTGTATGGATCCTGGTCCGGCATAAGCTCGAGCGTCATCCCCGAATCCCAGGCGGGCGATACGCCGCCGCTCCCATCGCCAATGGTGACCAACAGTTTGGCGCAGCGCGAATAGTACTCGCGCGCCGGGGCACTATCCTGCCCGCGGTCACGCCGTAACTGCAGTATTTGGTCGAGCCCCTCATCCTCCAGATAGCTGGCAAACTTCGCTGGGCCAAGCTCAACAAAGTCCCGGGTACTGCGATAGATGACCATGGCCAGACCCTTGTCGGAAAACTTGATTCTGGCGGCCGGGTCATCCCCCATTTGCGACTTCACGGATTGCCGGCCGGCCGCATCAATCTGATCAAAAGCGGTAAACCAGTCGGTAATATAGGGTAGCGTTTCGCCTTTCAACCGCTGCCCCTGATAGAGCTGCACGCTGACCTCCTGGTGCGTTGGCGCCGCAAACCGATCCGCCTCCAGCCAAAAATCATGGGCCCTGACCACTCCGGCGCAGAGCACACAACCAAGTACGCAAACTAGTTTCCACATGATTGTCTGACCACCGTTTCCTGTTGACGGGCAATGATACGATAGCGCCCGCACCCATGAGCGACACCGATGCGGCACCGAATACTTTCCCTCCTGTTGCTGTGCACACTGCTGTGGAGTACAGCCGGCACAGCCCACCCACTGCGCCCGGCAGTCGTCACCCTCACCCCGGGCGATGACGCGGTCTTGGACGTTTCGATCCAGGCCAATTTTGAAGCGTGGATTGCCGGTATCAGTGCCGGCCACGACGACACTCGTGATGCTCCACAGGCTGAACAGTACGATCAACTGCGTCAATTGCCCGCAGAAGCATTGGCATCCAGGATTGAAGAATTTCTGCCCAGACTGCTGGCTGGAGTGGAGATAGATGCCGGGGGAACTCCCGTGTCATTGAAGCTGGTCCGGGTGGATGTCCCTCCCGTGGGCGACACGGGTTACGCGCGCCTCAGCACACTGATTCTGGCCGGAGCGCTGCCCCCTGATGCGACCTGGCTGACCTGGCGCCTGGCGGGGATCTGGGGGAACAATGTACTGCGCGTGAAGAAACCGGGTGTCGACGATCCCACCCACTCGGAGTGGCTGAAGGACGGGGCGGCCAGTACCGCGCTCCCCCTGGATCGCACGGTGCAACCCGTTTCACGGTGGGCAACAGCGGTCACCTACCTGTGGCTGGGTCTGACCCATATCGTTCCCCTGGGTGCGGATCATATTCTTTTTGTGCTCGGAATTTTTCTGCTCAGCCAGCACTGGTCACCACTTTTGTGGCAGGTGACCGCGTTCACCCTGGCTCACTCCATTACTCTCGGCCTGTCGATGTACGGTGTGATGTCGCTCTCGCCCTCGGTAGTGGAGTCCCTGATCGCCCTCTCGATTGTTTATATCGGTATCGAAAATCTGGTGGCACGCACCCTCAAACCCTGGCGTATCGCAGTGGTATTCTGTTTTGGACTGCTGCATGGACTTGGTTTCGCAGGCGTGCTGACAGAGATCGGTCTGCCCCGCTCGGAGTTCGCCACCGCCCTGATCACCTTCAATGTGGGGGTTGAGCTGGGCCAGTTGACGGTGATTGGCGGGGCCTGGGTAGTGCTCGTGGCCTGGCAACATCAACGCCCATGGTACCGGTCGCGGGTCATCCTCCCGGTTTCCGCGCTGATTGCCTGCGTTGGCCTTTTCTGGACCGTGCAACGAATGTTTTTCTGACAGTTGCAGCACCTTGGCCGTGCGTTGTACAACACCTTCTGCTCCACCCTGCCCATATCCACGACTTCACCTGAAACGAGATTCATGCAAAAGATACCCGATCAGATTTCCGTTGCCCTGGTACAGCAGGCCAGTCGGCAGACTACCGAAGACAACCTGAACCACACGGTTGATCAAATCCGTCAGGCCGCCCGGTCCGGGGCGCAGTTGGTTGTACTGCAGGAGTTGCACTGTTCCCCCTACTTCTGTCAGGTCCAGGACACCGCCAATTTTGACCTGGCGGAATCGATCCCGGGACCCACCACCGGGCGGCTCTCCCAGGTTGCGGCCGAATCCGGAGTGGTGCTGGTGGCATCCCTGTTCGAACGTCGGGCCAGGGGGCTCTATCACAACACGGCTGTGGTCATTGAACGGGACGGATCCCTGGCAGGCATCTACCGAAAGATGCATATCCCTCAGGATCCCGGGTTTGAGGAGAAATTCTATTTCACCCCCGGTGATCTGGGATTCCATCCCATCCGCACCAGTATCGGCACGCTGGGCGTGCTCGTCTGCTGGGATCAATGGTATCCGGAGGCCGCCCGACTGATGGCCCTGCGCGGCGCCGACCTGCTGATCTACCCCACCGCCATCGGCTGGGACCCGGCTGACGGCAATGAGGAACAGCAGCGTCAGCTGGACGCCTGGGTGACCGTGCAACGGGGGCACGCCGTGGCCAATGGCATCCACGTCCTCACCTGCAACCGAACCGGCACGGAGGCTGCCGCCCGTGGCACCGGGGCAATCCGGTTTTGGGGCAACAGTTTCGTGACCGGCCCGCAGGGAGAGCTGCTGGCCGTAGCGCCCCAGGAAGAAGAGACCATTCTGCGTGCCACGATCAGTCTGCAACGCGCCGAGTCGGTGCGACGGATCTGGCCATTTTTCCGGGACCGCAGAATTGACGCCTACGGTGACATTGTCAGGCGCCATGTCGACGATACGCCTCAGGGCACCTGAACAGGGAGATATCTGATGTCCATAGAAGGGAACCCTGCCTGGCTGAACGCCTATCCGCAGTTGGCACGGATTACCGATTCTGCCTGGCAGGAACTGATGCAGAAGGCGCAGTTGCGGAATATTCCGGCCGGGACAGTGCTTTTCTACAGCGGCGATCGGGCAGCCCAGTATGTACTGGTACTTGAAGGCTCCATCAAGGTTCAAAAAATCACCGAAAATGGACGGGAAATCGTGCTCTACCGGGTTGAGCCCGGAGAAACCTGTGTCCTGACCACCAACAGCCTGCTGGCCATGGACACCTATCCAGCAGAAGGCATTGCAGAGACGGCTGTGAAGGCGGTTGTTCTTCCGAGCAGCGCCTTCCAACAGGCGATGGCTGACTCGCCCTCGTTTCGCCAGTTCGTGTTTTCGGTCTACGGCCGGCGCCTGTCCGATCTCATTCTGCTCGTCGAAGAGGTGGCGTTTGGGCGCATGGATCAACGCCTCGCCCAGTTTCTCCTGCACCAGGCCGAGGAAGGCGAGGTGTTGCAACTGTCGCACCAGGAACTGGCGGCAGAGCTGGGCACTGCCCGGGAGGTGGTCAGCCGGTTGCTCAAGGAGTTTGAGCGTCGCGGCTGGGTCAGTCTCGCCCGGCGTCAGATTACCGTTGTCGACAAGCCGGCCATGCGGTTGGGCACCGAATCCACGGTACTGTGATTTTGTTACTGTTGACCAGGCGTCAATTTGCTGGAATAGCTGCCACAACCACTTCTTTGTACCCGAATTAGCGAGGAGAAAGTCATGCAGAACGTCGGTGGTATTGATCGTGTGATTCGTATTGTGGCCGGTCTGGTGCTGATCGCACTGGTATTCTTCGGACCGCAGACCCCGTGGGGTTGGCTCGGCCTGATTCCCCTGGCCACCGGTTTGATCAGCTGGTGCCCGGCCTATACCCTGATCGGACTGAACACCAAAGGCAAACAGGAGACCGCTGGCGCCGCCAGCTGAGTTGCACGCTGCCTGGGAACGGACAAGGCCCGGCACTGCCGGGCCTTTTTCATTTCCTGGCCCCACCATCGCTCCTTGGCCTCATTCCGTCTAAGCCCTATACTTTTGGGGTCGCTTGCACACAATAATGTCAAGAATAAGAATGGGTAGCCGCCGCAATCTGTTGCGCGCACCCCCGCCACAGAGGGTCATCCACACCATGAACACGCTGCACTCCACCACCAGGCGTGGCCACACCATTCGCGTGGTCTGGGGACCACAGCGGTTTTACCTGTCCATTGGCTGGAAAACGCTCATCGCCTTTTTCCTGGTTGTCTTTGTGCCCATGCTTGGCCTGATGCAAATCACAGGGAGCACCATCCGCGATGGCATGGAATCCGAAGCACTCAAATCCCTGGCTGTCAGTATGCGCGGGTCGTGGAGCATCTATTTTGAGCGCATCGACCGGTTGACCAACGACTTTGAACTCTCCGCGACCGAACCCGGTCTCGCCGCGGCCATACAGTCCAGAAATGAAGATGCGTTGAGCACCCTGCTCAACCGGATATCCACCCATCTTCCCTATGCCGATGTCCTGCTGCTGGTTGACCGGGACCGCAAAGTGATGGCCAGACGCTCTGGTCCGGCCGGCGACCGGGTGTACGTCAATAACCTGATTACCCGGGCGGTGGAACGGGGACAGGCGGTCACCAGTTCGGAATTGCTGCCACGTGATCTCTTCCTCAATGAAGACCCGCTGCGCTACGGCGGTTTGAGCCAGTCAATCCTCGCGCAGGTATCGGTTGTGCCCATCAAGGATGGAGACGAGGTGACTGGCGCATTTCTGGGCCTCATTCTGCTCAATGGCAACGCCTGGCTCTCCAATTCGGTACACGACAACCTGAGTGTCGATGCCGCCATCTTCAGCTCCGTCGTCCAGGAGAGTCAGGTGATTTCGACGGCCTACCGGGTCAGCAATATCTGGGCGGAAGGGGTGATGGCGCCGGCCCCGCTGAATGCGGCGATCAAACGCCGCGAATCGTTCAGCGGTCATATCCGGGTCAACGACATCCCCAGTCTGGTGATCGCCGAACCCATCATGAACCACCAGAAACAGCCGATCGGCGCCCTGGCCCTGGGTGTGCGCGACGAACATATCGAGCTGCTGATCCAGCGGAACAAGAGCAACGTCTACTTGTTCATAGCCATTGGCATCGGGCTGTCGCTGATCATTGCCTACCTGGCCTATCGCGACACCGTCACCCCGATCCGCGCCATGGTGGAGGCCATGGATGCCTTCGCCAACAATCAACTGGGCGTGCGCACCGAAATCCGCACCAAGGACGAGTTCGAGCAGTTGGGCGATGGCTTCAACCGGATGGCCGAATCGGTGGAAGAGCACCAGCAACGCATGGAGAAGTTCAATACCCTGTCGAGTCTGCTCATCTCCACCCTCAACCCACGGCAATTGCTGCAGAAGACCCTGGACAAGGTGGTGGAGCTCACCAAAGGCCGAGTCGGCGTCATCTATCTGCATGACAAGAACTCGGGCACCCTGCAGCCATTCGTCACCAACGGAATCGACATCAAAAAACTGCCGGCGCTGGATATCGGCGAAGGACTGCCCGGCCAGGCCGCAGAACAGAAACGCCTGTTGCGGATCGACGGCGTCGACAGCGATACCCGCATTGTGATCAATTTCGGCATCGTCACTGCGGTACCCAAGGAGATTCTGGCGGCCCCTCTCGTCTTCAAGGATGAGCTGCTGGGCGTCATGCTGTTGGGCAGCACCCAGCAATTGCACGAAGACGAGCTTCCCGCCATTGAGTACATGACCAACCAGATTGCGATTGTGCTGGAAAACGCGCTGACGCACGAAAAGCTGGAGCTCTACTCCGTCACCGATGCGCTCACCGGGCTCTACAATCGCCGTTATCTGAGCCAGCGCCTGGATCACGAATTCTCCAAGGCGCAGCGCTACGGCTACGACCTGTCACTGATGATTCTGGACCTGGATCACTTCAAGAATATCAACGACAAGTTTGGGCATCTGGCCGGCGATTCGGTACTCATTTCCGTGGCCCGGCTGCTGCGCAACTGTTTCCGGGAGACTGATCTGGTGGGACGCTACGGTGGTGAGGAGTTTTTTGTTATTCTGCCCCACACCAACCAGGAGCAGGCCAAGTATTCGGCTGAAAAACTGAGATCGCAACTGGCCGAACTGGCGATTGATGCCATCGGCGGTGGCGTCGTGACCACCTCAATCGGCGTCGCGAGTTTTCCGGAATCGGGCATTCACGTATTGGATGAACTGGTGCGCCGGGCCGACAACGCACTCTACGCAGCGAAGGAACAGGGGCGTAATTGTGTGGTGCAGGCCCAGGCACCGAGTCAGTCGACGGAACTCTCGTCTGCCTGATTCCGCAATTTCTGCACGTAGCGGTAGAGCGTCCGCTCACTGATACCCAATTCGTGGGCAGTGCGGGCACGATGGCCTTTGTGCCGCGCCAGCGCCTGAAGAATCTGCTGTTCAGACTGGCGTGCACCGCGCCGGTGGATGAGATTGCGCTCCACGCCGATTCCGGTTTTGACCATCGGTGCCTCCGCCTCATTGGGCTCAAACACCAAGTGGGTCACGTCCATGGCATCGCCCCCGGCAAGGATTACCGCGCGTTCCACGACATTGCGTAATTCGCGGACATTTCCCGGATAGTCATAACCCAACAGCTGTTCAATCAGATAGGGCGCCAGCGGCAGATGGCGGTCACCATCGTCCATGCGCGCAATGAAGTGTTCCGCCAGGGCCGGAATGTCATCCACCCTGTCACGCAGCGGCGGCACCTCCACGGGAAAAGCGGAGAGCCGGTAGTAGAGATCCTGCCGGAACTCCTTGCGGCGCGAGAGCGCGGCCAGATCCCGGTGGGTGGCGGCCACGATCCGCACGTTCACGCGGATGTATTCCGTGCCACCGATGCGGCGGATGGTTCCGGATTCCAGGACCCGCAGCAGTTTGGTCTGGGCAGCCAGGGGCATTTCCCCGATTTCGTCGATAAACAGGGTCCCCTCGTTGGCCGCTTCAATCAGCCCCTTCTTGCGGCCGGCGGCGCCGGTAAATGCCCCCTTCTCGTACCCAAACAGCTCGCTCTCAATCAAATTGTGATCCAGTGAGGCGCAGTCGACGATCATGAACGGACCGTTGGACCGCCGGGAGTACTGGTGGAGATAGTTGGCCATGCACTCCTTGCCCACTCCACTCTCGCCCAACAGCAGCACCGTGGTGGAGGTGGGCGCCACCCGCTGGAGCAGACTGATCATGCGGCGAAAGGCATGTGAGCGCCCGACCAGCTGCGGATCTTCGCCATCCGGTGCCTGAATGGCATTGATGTACTCCCCCATATACATCACCTCGCCGGTGGCACCCAGCAGCGGATTGGCCTGTATCTGAACGTATTCGGGTTTGTCTTCCTTGTCGTAGTGGACGTGGATCAGCTGCACCGGTTGTCCTTTGGTGAACACCGCCTCCAGGGGGCAATGTTCGCCATGGTGATGGCAGGGAGATTCCGAATGGTGGCTTACCTCGTAGCAGTGGCGTCCGACCACGTCTTCGCCGGAGACCTGGTAGCGCTCCTTGTAGCTGCGGTTGGCGGCGATGATCCGGTATTCGCGGTCTATGACCACGAAAGGATCAGGCATGATGTTGATGATTTGCTCGCAGGATGGCGCCTGCAGATGTGAACTCGTCACTGTCCCCTCCCCCGAAAATCCGTTCATATGATACGTCATGACATTCCCTGTCACGACTGCCATCATGCCGTCTATCCCCGCTGCTGTCAAAATGGCTAACTGCATGGCAGTAAAGCGATTTGCCGCGGTCGGAACCCCTCCTTTCCACGGGTCGTCAGCCTGGTTTCACGGACCGCTGGAGGCTTGCTGCGCTGCTCCGTGCCAGCCCGGTCGGTAATAGACAGGACATGCCGGTTGTGGATAATGGTCACCGTTTCAGCGTCCGGGCCAATCGACTTCCGGCTCCCAAGCCACTCTGTCACGGCCATCAATCCGAATCACAAGAATTTCGCGGAGGCTCCGCTTGATACGCAAGATCGCTCTACCAGGCCTGGCTACTCTCCTCTTTCCCGGAATCGCATCGGCGAGCGAAGGGGCAATCAACCTCACCCAGAGCAGTATCGGCTATCTTTCGCTGCTGATATTTGCCATTGCCTATGCGCTGGTGATGGCGGAGGAGTTCACCCACCTGCGCAAGTCCAAGCCGGTGATTCTGGCGGCGGGTATCATCTGGGCCATGATCGCCGCCTATTACGCGGCGCAGGGCGATGCGCACGCCGCCGAAATCGCGGTGCGCCACAACATTCTTGAATACGCCGAACTGATGCTGTTCCTGCTGGTGGCGATGACCTATATCAACAGCATCGACGAACGCAACGTCTTTGACGTGCTGCGGGTCTGGCTGATCAACCGGGGATTCGGACTGCGCAAACTCTTCTGGATGACCGGTTTGCTGGCCTTTTTCATCTCCCCGGTCGCCGACAATCTCACCACAGCCCTCTTGATGTGCGCCGTAGTGCTAGCGGTGGGGGCCGGCAATCCCAAGTTCATTGCGCTCGGATGCATCAATATTGTGGTTGCCGCCAACGCGGGGGGCGCCTTCAGTCCCTTCGGCGACATCACCACGCTGATGGTCTGGCAGAAAGGGATCATCGGTTTCTGGACCTTCTTCCTGTTGTTTGTCCCCTCCGTGGTGAATTGGCTGGTACCGGCAGCCATCATGCACTTTGCGGTACCCGACATGATGCCGCACAACACCAACGAAGTGGTGCACCTGCGCCGGGGTGCGCGGCGGATCATCGCGCTCTTTCTCTGCACCATCGCCACCGCGGTGAGCTTTCACAATTTTCTACACCTGCCGCCGGTGCTCGGCATGATGACCGGCCTGGCCTATCTGCAGATATTCGGCTTCTACCTGAAGAAAACCCGCCACTTGGACGCACCGGGCGATACCGTCACCGAAGAGGAGCACAGCGACATCGGCGAGGTGGTCTCCTTCGATATTTTCAACCAGGTCGCTCGCGCCGAGTGGGACACCCTGCTCTTCTTCTACGGCGTGGTGGTCTGCGTGGGCGGGCTTGGATTCATCGGCTATCTGGAGCTGGCATCACAGTTCATGTACACCGATCTGGGACCGACCGCCGCCAACGTGCTGGTTGGCGTCCTGTCGGCCATCGTGGACAACATTCCTGTGATGTTTGCCGTGCTGACCATGAATCCGGACATGTCCCAGGGACAGTGGCTGCTGGTGACCCTGACGGCGGGGGTTGGCGGCAGCATGTTGTCCATTGGCTCCGCCGCCGGCGTGGCGCTCATGGGCATGGCGCGCGGCTACTACACGTTCTTCAGCCATCTGCGCTGGCTGCCCGCCATTGCACTGGGTTATGCCCTGAGCGTGCTGGTCCACCTGTGGATCAATTCAGCGCTCTTCTGACGGATAAGGATGTCGTTCAGGCACCGTTGCGATCGCGCCAGATGCTGACTCCGCCCACCGCAGCATCGAGTTGTTCCAGGCGGGCGCGGTGTTCCGCCAGGTCCGCCTCACTGGGTTCGATAATCGGCAACGGTTGACCGCTCCGGCGCAGTTTGCGGTGGGTATGGGGCGCCAGTTCACCGCCGGCACCAGGCAGGCTGGTGGAGTGGGACTCCAGCGACAGCGTCACCTGACCACCGGTCATGGCCAAATAAACGTCAGCAAGAATTTCAGCGTCCAACAGCGCGCCGTGCAGGTCGCGCCGTGAGTTGTCCACGTCGTAACGCCGACACAACGCATCCAGGGTGTTCTTCTGCCCCGGGTGGAGCTTGCGCGCCATGGACAGAGTGTCAATTACAGTACAGAGATCCGCAATCCGCTCGCCGTTCCGGTTGAGCGCCGCCAGTTCATGGTCGAGAAACCCCACGTCGAACGATGCGTTGTGGATGATCAGTTCAGCGCCGCGGACATATTCCAGAAATCCCTCCACCACTTCACCAAACCGGGGCTTGTCGGCCAAAAACTCATTGGTGATGCCGTGCACCTCGATGGCACCGGCGTCGATCTCCCTGTCCGGCTGCAGGTATTGGTGAAAGTTGTTTCCGGTCAACTGCCGGTTGAGCAGTTCGACACAACCGATTTCGATAATGCGGTGCCCCTGCTGCGGATCGAGACCCGTGGTTTCCGTATCCAGAACAATTTGGCGCATCGGCGACAGTCCTCCGTTTGATCAACGCTTCTTCAGCATGGCGTCTATCGCCTCATTGGCCAATTGGTCGGCCCGTTCATTTTCCGCGTGCCCGGCATGGCCCTTGACCCAACGCCAATCCACCTGATGCCGGGACGCGGCCTGATCCAGGCGCTGCCACAAGTCGACATTCTTGACCGGTTGTCGCCCGGCGGTCTTCCACCCTCTGGCTTTCCAGTTGTTGATCCATTCGGTGATCCCCTTGCGCAGGTACTGCGAGTCGGTGGTCAGAACCACCTGTGCCGGCCGGGTCAACGCCTCCAGTGCCTGGATCGCGGCCATCAGCTCCATGCGGTTGTTGGTGGTCTGCGGTTCTGCGCCGGACAGCTCCTTCTCGCGGTCCCCATAGCGCATCAGCGCCCCCCATCCGCCGGGGCCGGGATTTCCGCGACAGGCGCCGTCCGTAAAGATGTCCACTTGCTTAACCATGCTTCATTCCACGGGTCGTCGGTTCGGCAACACTGCCCGGAAACAGACGGCGCTTGCGGCGCCACCGTTGCCCGATCGGGGTGATGGGAATCACCCGCTTTTTCGCCACCAGCACGTACACACCACCCTGCCTGGGCAGAAAGGTGGTGCAGAAGCGGGCCCATCCGGACAACCGCTGCAACCAGGTGCGCGATCCCAGGGGTGGTTTGAAAAAGCAGTAATGCTCACTTACCACTTCAAAGCAGAGCAGCGACAGCCAGTCACGCAGCTGTCCGACACGGCGAAATTTTCCACACCACGGTGGGCGACCGCTGCGCTTCAGCAGCTGTTTCCAGAGTCCGAACAGGCTGATGGGGTTGTAGCCCACAATGATGACGCATCCGTCGCCGATCAGCACCCGATCCACTTCGCGCAGCACCTGGTGAGGGTCAGCGGCGAACTCCAGGGTATGGGCCAGAACCACGGTATCAATCGAGTCGGCAACGACTGGCAGTTCGTCGCCCTGGGCGCGCACCTGGGCAACCCCTTCCAAGCGCTGGTCGATATCGATGCGCACTTTGCATTTGATCCGGCTTTCCGCCAGCAGATCCACCTGGGTGCTGAGCTGGTTGATCATCAGCAGAAAATAGCCGAATCGGGAAACCAGCAATTCGTCGAGCACGCGCTTCTCTTCCGCCAGCACCTCACCGCCCAGATCGGTCTGGTACCAGTCGCGCAGCTTGGCAATCCAAATGGCTTCGTTACTCATCAGCACTCTGTTGCGGCGCACCCGCCGGGGCGCCGGTTAAAGCCCCGCATTATAGGGCAGGCCCAGCTATCCCGCCCGGTTTCTGCGATGTAGGCGGTTGACCCGGTCGTTCCGCCTCTCTACTATTCCAGCAAAATGGAGAACAGTGCTTTTGAGCCTCTATAAAATCCCAGTATTTCTGGTGGTTACAACAATTTCTGCATGTGCAATTCAAACTGCGCAGGTGGAATCTGTGAGCCCGCTGAAACCCGCAGCCGAAGTCGAAACCGTGATGCCCAGCATCCCGTCGGCCATCGATATCCAGGGCGCGGAGGGTCTGCAGCTGCTCTTCCCCCCGGTCGGCGTCTCCAGTGAACAGAGCGCCTGGTTCACTACCCCGGACCAGCAGGAGCGCTTGCTGGTCAATGCCCCGGATCCATTGAGCTCGGCCCTGGTGGATCTGGAGTTCAGCCGCCTGGTGACCGAAGTGGACACCACCCATACCGAGCAGCCAGGCGACCTCTGGGCGCGCATGCGCGCCGGTTTTGCGTTGCCCGATGTCCGCAACCCGCGTATCGACAATGAGTTGCGCTGGTACGTGGGTCATCCGGCCTATCTTGACCGGGTGGTGGAGCGGGCGCGCCCCTATCTCCACTTTGTGGTGGAGCAGGCCGAGGAGATCGGCGTACCACTGGAAATGGCGCTGCTCCCCATCGTCGAGAGTGCCTACCAGCCGTTCGCCTACTCCCATGGCCGAGCCGCGGGCATCTGGCAGTTCATCCCCTCGACCGGGCGCATCTACGGGCTCAAGCAGAACTGGTGGTACGATGGCCGGCGCGACATCGTGGCCTCAACCCGTGCCGCGTTGACCTACCTGCGCAAACTTTACGATTTTGTGGGCGAGGACTGGCTCCTGGCACTTGCGGCCTACAACTCCGGCGCCGGTACCGTGCTGCGTGCCAAGCGGCAGAACAGCCAGCGCGGCAAACTCACCGATTTCTGGTCGCTGAAGTTGCCGGTTGAAACCCGCAGCTATGTGCCCCGTCTGCTGGCGCTCAAACTGATCTTCGACAATCCCACCGACTATGGCCTGGATATCGCCTCCATTCCCGATGAACCCTACTTTGACGTGGTGGACGTGGGATCCCAGATTGATCTGGCGCTGGCAGCGGAACTGGCCAATATCGAACTGGAGGAGCTTTACCAGCTCAATCCGGGACACAACCGCTGGGCCACCGATCCCGATGGCCATCACCAGTTGGTCATTCCGTTGGAGGTCGTGGACACCTTTCGCGAATCGCTCGAAGCGCTGCCGCCCAGACAGCGAGTCAACTGGCGCCGCCACCGGATTGGGAGCGGCGAATCGCTGCTGACCATAGCGAAAAAATACCAGACCACCGTTGAGGTGATCCGCGATGTCAACCAGCTTCGCGGCTCCATGATCCGTGCCGGCGACCACCTGATGATTCCGGTAGCGACCCGCTCGCTGAGTACCTACACCCTCAGCCAGTCGCAGCGGACAGACACCATCAAGAACACCCAACGCTCCGGTCAACGGATCGAACATGTCGTGAGAAGCGGCGAGTCCTTTTGGGAAATTTCCAAGAAATACGGAGTGGGTGTCCGGGCCCTGGCCAAATGGAATGCCATGGCCCCCACTGATACCCTCAAAGCCGGACAGACCTTGGTGGTCTGGAGCAAACGCAGCGTGCCAGCCGCCACCACTGGCAACCTGCCGGTTGCCACCAACCAGAAAATCCGCTACGTCGTACGCAAGGGCGATTCCATTGCCCGAATTTCCCAGAAATTCCGGGTACGCGTCTCAGATGTGCTGCGCTGGAACAGCCTGACCGAACGTTCCTACATCCATCCAGGGCAGAAGCTCACGCTCTATGTCGATATCCGGAAACAATCCGGAACCATCTGATTTTTATAAAATTATCTATTGCTAGCCGACAGGCTGGCCACCGTCCTGGGTACCTGCGGGCCCGGGAAGACAAAAAAACAAAAAAATACTTGACTCATTCCCTATGCTTTAATATCCTACTTCCGTACTCAGTTATTGTACTCCTCTGATCTGCCTGTTGGCCCTGCCGTCCCTCCCCCCTCAAATCGGCAGGGCCATTTTTTTATCTGCACTCACCAACTGATCCCGGTCGGCAACGGCGGCGATCCACCCATATGGCATTGCCCAGTTTGGCGCCTTCGAACTTCGCATTGAAGATATCGGCACCATAGAGTTCGGCGCGCGTCAGGTCCGCACCCTGGAAATCGCTCCCCAGCAATGATGCCCGGTGAATCCGGGTGCCTGACAGATCGGCCCCATTGAAGTCAGCCTGCTCCGCCTCCGCTTCTATCAGGTTGGCCCCGGGCAGGATGGCGCCCTGAAATTGGGTACGGTAAAGCAAGGCCCGCTCCAGATTGGCCTCGGTCAAGTCCGATCGGGTCACCTGTGCCGCAGAAAGATTGGCGTTGTAGAAATTGGCTTTGCGAAATCTGGTCTCGGTGGCAACCACGGAACTCAGGTCGGCGCGGGAAAAACGGGCCGCAGCGAAGTTTGACCGGCTCAGCTGGGCAGATTTCAGATTGGTTCCAACAAACACCGCATCGGGCGCATTGGCCGAACTCAGATCGGCACCCTCCAGATCGGCTCGACTGAAGTCGGCGCCATTCAGGCGCGCATCCCGAAAATTGGCACCGCTGAGATTGGTACCGTGCAGGATGGCGTTGCGCAGATCGGCGCCGCTGAGATCCCTCCCCGCCATGGCGCACTCAGTCCAGTTGACACCGGGAGCCGGCGCATCATCGCACGCGGCGTGCAACTGCCAGGGCATCAGCAACAGTGCCCACATCACCGCCCTGGAGTGACACCGTAATCTCTTGGCATACAAATCAGACACCCTCCTGCTCGGGGTTGATATCGACCACCAGCCGGCCGCGCACGCCACCGGCAACGATACGTTCAGCCTGTTGGGGCAGATCGGCGAACGCCACATGGTCAGACATTTTTTGCAGGAATCCACTCCCCAGATCCCGGGCCATATCGGCCCACAGGCGGATGCGTTTCTCTTTGGGCGGATAGACGGACTCAACCCCCACCAGCCTAACCGCACGCAGGATGAATGGAAAAACGGAAGCCGTAAAATCGACACTGGCGGCCATACCGCACATGGTCACCACACCACCATAGGCGGTATGCGAAATTGCCGAGGCCAGAGGTTTACCACCTACGGTATCCACAACACCAGCCCAGCGCTGTCTGTCGAGCGGGCGCACTCTGGCTTCCGACAGTTCGCTCCGGTCAATGACCTCTGCCGCACCAATCCCTTTCAGATAGTCGTGTGTCGCCTGCCTTCCCGTGGCGGCGATCACATGGAATCCGCGCTTTGCCAGCAGGGCAACGGCAATGCTGCCTACCCCGCCTGCTGCCCCGGTGACCAACACACTTCCCCTGTCCGGCACCAGTCCCTGCTCCTGCAAGGCATCGACACATAGGGCCGCGGTGAAACCTGCAGTACCAATCGCCATGCTGTCAGCCAGCGACAGGCCGTTGGGCAGGGGAATCAGCCACTCTGACTTGAGTCGGGCGTACTCCGAGAATCCGCCCCAGTGGTCTTCACCAAGCCCCCATCCGGTAGCCACCACACGATCCCCAGGACGATAGTCCGGGCTTTCACTCTCCACCACCGTGCCGCAGACATCGATCCCCGGCACCAGAGGAAAGTGGTGGATGATTTTCCCCTTGCGGGTCAGGGCCAATCCGTCCTTGTAATTGAGCGTCGAATAGTTCACCCGTATCAGCACATCCCCCTGCGGCAGATCGCCAACGCCAATGGTTTCCAACTGAATCTGATAATTCTCATCCTGGGTGCGCGCAATCCACGCTCTGAACGAATTGGGTGAGGACATCTGAACATTCTCCGTCTATAGTTAGCGCTGTTTTTTTCAGCTCGCGCGAGGGGTACAGCTGAGTTCAGGATGTATTCAGCTTCGCGCCAGTATAGTGACCGCATTCTAGCCTAGAGCTATCAACAAAGGAGAAGTCGATGAAACTCAGAAATTTGGCCATTGCCTTGTGTGCCACCACCCTGTTCACCTCGGCAGCGTATGCCGCTGGTGACGCAGCGGCCGGTAAGACACGCGCCGCCACCTGTGCGGCGTGCCACGGCCCGAACGGCAAGGCACCCAACCCGGTGTGGCCCAATCTGGCGGGGCAGAATGCGCCCTATATCGTGAAGCAGCTGAAGGCATTCAAGGACGGTTCCCGCAAGGATCCGCTGATGAGCCCGCAGGCCGCGGCGCTGAGCGACAAGGATATGGAAGATCTGGCCGCCTATTTTTCCGGGCTCTGATCAGACACCTTAGGTCTGCGAATGGGGGCCGCATGGCCCCCATTTTCATAGTTCGACCACCACTCTGGCACCACCGAGTCCACTCTGCTCGAAGCGCAGTACCCCGTTGTAGACCGACACAATCTCGGAGGCCACCGCGAGGCCGATCCCATGGCCGCCGACCGCCTCGTCCCCGCGATATCCCCGGCGCAGGATTCGCTGCTCCTCGGCCGGGTCGATGCCAGGACCATCATCCTCAACCACCAGCCGGATTCGAGGTGATCCTTCGAGCGCGAGCGCAGTTACCTGGACGCGTCCCGCAGCCCATTTGAAGGCGTTGTCCAACAGCATGCCGAGCAATTCCAGCAAATCGCCCTCCTCCCCCGGAAACCGGAGGGTGCTCTCCGCCTCGACAACACAATCGATCCCCTTATCCTGGTAGACCTTGCGCAGGGTGTTGATCACACGATTGATGGGATCGGCCACCACCACCGGTGGCCCCAGCGCCACCCGCCCGCGGGTGGCTGCCCGCTGAAGGTGATAGTCAATCGATTGGGTCATCCGCTCCAGCTGATCCTGTGAATCCCTGATCGCGGTGCGTTCGGCACCCTGCGTTGCCAGCGTATTGCGCAGCATCGCCAGTGGCGTTTTCAGGCTGTGCGCCAAATCCCCCAGCGCATCGCGATAGCGGTCGGAGCGGGAGCGTTCCTGCGCAATGAGCGCATTGAGATTGCCGGTCAGCGGCTGCAGTTCGCGCGGATACTCGCCTTCCAGACGCTGCGCTGAACCGTTTTCAATTCTGGCCAGATCCTCAGTGACCCGATCCAGCGGTCGCAGCACCCATTTCAGAATGGCCGCGAGGGTCAGGATCAGCAGGGCCGCCACGGCCAGCAGACCCAACCAGAGATTTTGCCGGAACACGGCGACTTCGCGCTCCACCACGGCGAGGCTTTCGGCCACACTGAAGGTATGGCGCAGCAGATTGCGCTCGCCATCCTGCCACAGCACCGAGAAACTGAGCGAAAGCACGGGGGTTCCGTCGAAGGCCCGGGTCTTCTCCACCAGCAGTTCACCCGGTCCCGGCGTCTTGTGAAATCCGACCTTGACCTGTTTTTGAGCGTCCGACTGCCAGATGATCTCGTCGGCATCGCCGCTCACCTGGGCATAGAGGCCGGACCAGGGAACGGAAAATCTGGCCTCGGGCAGTGATCCGGGCAGCGTCACCCGCCCATCCCTGCCAAAATCGGCAGCCGCCAACAGGGCATAGATCTGCCCCTGCAGCCGATCCTGCAGAGCGGCTTCCGCCGTACGCCGGAACACATTCTCCAGGGTGATGCCGGTGAGCCCGAGAAACGCCGCCAGCACCAGCGTGGCGGCCTTGATCAGCCGGATTCTGAGTGAGGTCACCTGGGTTTCAAATCCGGATTGAGGCGGTATCCCCGCCCCCGCAGGGTCTCGATCAGCGGCTGGTCGGCACCGGCATCAAGCTTTTTACGCAGCCGCCCGACAAAGACCTCGATCACATTGCTGTCCCTTTCGTCGTCCTCTGCGTAGATGTGCTCAGCGAGTTCCGATTTGGATACCACGTGACCGGCGCGCTGAATCAGGTACTCCAGGACCCGATACTCGTAGGCGGTCAACTCCACCGGGATACCGGCGTTGAATACGGACTGGGCCACGGTATCCAGGGTGACCTGTCCCCAACGCAGTTGTGGGTCTGCCCATCCCCCCGTCCGCCGGATCAGGGCGTTGAGGCGCGCCTGCAGCTCCTCAAACTGAAATGGCTTGGTCAGGTAGTCATCGGCGCCGGCCTCCAGCCCCTCCACCTTGTCCTGCCAGCGTCCCCGGGCGGTGAGGATCAGGATGGGAAAACGCTGACCGTTGGCGCGCCAGTCACGGATCACCTCCATGCCGGAAAGATCGGGCAACCCCAGATCCACCACCGCCGCGTCCACAGGGTATTCGCGGCCCATGTACCCTCCCTCTTCACCATTGGCAGCCTGGTCCACCACATAGCCCATCTGCAGCAACTGGTGAGCCAGCTGTTCTCTCAGGGTGGTCTCGTCTTCAATAATCAGAATGCGCACTGGGTGACTTCAGGCGGCTGCAGCCAGAACAAAAAGCCCAAACTGTTGTTGGGAATCGGTGAGCAAATCCACGCCACGGTAGCCCGCTGTCGCCGCCAGGGCAAGAAACTCCTCGGGTGCATACTTGTACGAGTTCTCTGTGTGGAGTGTCTCTCCTGCAGCCAACTCGATGCGCTCGCCGGCCACCTCCATGGTCTGTTCGTGAACACTGCGCAAATGCATTTCGATCCGCCCCATCTGCCGGTTGTAAAAGGCGACATGTTCAAACGCCTCGGTGTCGATGGAGGCGTCCAGACGCTGGTTGATATGCTCCAGAATATTGAGATTGAAACGGGCGGTCACGCCGGCTGAGTCATTGTAGGCATCGTGGAGTACCGCAGTATCTTTTTTCAGATCCACGCCGATCAGCATCAGGCCGTTGTGCCGAAGATGGGGCCTCACGTTCTCCAACAGCCCCACCGCGTCGGGGGGTGAAAAATTGCCAATGGTGGATCCCGGAAAAAATACCAGGGTCTGGGCACCATTGAGCACACCGGTCAGATGGAGTTCACGGGTGAAATCGGCACATACCGCATGGACCTCCAATTGGGGAAAATCCTGTTGCACCGAGAGGGCATTGGTGAGCAGGTGTTCCCTGGATATGTCCACCGGCACGTAGCGATCCGCATTGACCGCCTGCAGCAATGCCCGGATTTTGCGGTTGCTGCCGCTGCCCAGCTCCAGCACCGTCACCTCGTCGGCTACCAGCTTGGCGATCCGATCCTTTTGCTCCTGGAGAATCGAGATTTCGGTGCGGGTGATGTAATACTCCGGCAGCTCGCAGATCTGATCAAAAAGCTCGGAGCCGGTGGCGTCGTAGAAAAGAAACGAGGGCAGCCTCTTCTGCTCCCGCGCCAGACCCCGCAGGACACTCCTACGGACATCCTCGGTGGCGGGATTGAGGTCGTGGAAGTAGAACGGCGCCGTGGTGGTTTCGGTCTCTGTAAATTGATCCATTATTCACTGACATTCGATTCCGCTGGTGGCAACCGAGCATAAAGCAGCCCGTTGTGTGGGGCAAATGACCGGTGACAATTGGAACCACGTCGGCTCATGTTGCCTGTCAGGCCCAATCGCGCTAGGTTTGCGCTTTACATTACTACGGTGACTGCAACCCGGATGGTTGAGATCTTGGTGGGTGATATTACCCGGCTTCAGGTGGACGCAATCGTCAATGCCGCCAACAATTCGCTCCTGGGTGGAGGTGGGGTAGACGGCGCCATTCACCGGGCAGCTGGTCCGCGGCTTCTGGCGGCCTGCCGGCCGCTGGGCGGCTGCGCCACCGGTGACGCAAAAATCACCCCGGGATTCGACCTTCCCGCGAAATGGGTTATCCACACGGTCGGTCCGGTCTGGCGGGGCGGCAACCAGGACGAAGCAGCCCTGCTCGAAAAATGCTATCTAAACAGTTGCCGACTCGCTATCGACAACGGCTGTCGCAGTCTGGCGTTTCCCTGTATCAGTACCGGTGTCTACGGCTACCCAAAGCAACCCGCAGCCACTGTTGCCCTTAAGGTTCTCCGTGGATTCGAATCGCAGTTTGACGTGCTGGTGGTGTGTTGCCATTCCGACTCGGACGCGGCCATCTATCGCCGCCTCGCCGGCCAGACGGTTGCCTGACCTGTGTTTCGCCTGACCCGTTTTTTCTCCACGGCCAGTCTCGGAACAATTGTGGTGGCCGCCATCATTCTCGGCCTGTTCTACCGCTATCTCACCTTTGACCTGCTGCTGAGTGACGGTGAAAACAAGAACGTCGCCATCACGCGCATGCTCGCCAACAGCCTGTGGCCCAAGTTTTCCGTCCTGCTGGGCGGCGATCCGGACAAACCCGATCGGATGATGGTCGAGCAGCTCAACCGGGAGTTGCTGGTTCAGATCAAGGGCATTCGGGTGGTCAAGGTGAAGGTCTATCACCCGCTCGGCACGACCGTATTTTCGACCGACATGCGTCAGATCGGTGAGGACCAGAGCGGCAATGTGGCCTTCCAGCGTGCGCTCAAGGGTGAAATATCCAATCTGTTTGTGAGCCGCGATGAGTTCAATGAATTCGACCGCGTGGTGGAACGCCGGGACCTGATGCAGACCTATCTGCCCCTGTTCGAGCCGGATGGCGAAACCATCCGGGGCGTGTTTGAAGTCTACAGCGACTATACCCCCCTGCTCTCACGGGTCCACAGCCTGCAGTTGTGGGTCATGTTCGGGACGGGTGCCACCCTGCTGCTGCTGTATGGCGTGCTCTTCCTCATTGTGCGCCACGCCGACCAATTGATCGTCGCCCAGCAGGGCGAACTCAGCCAGTCGCTCACCAAAATGGAAGAGATCCGCAAAGGGCTGGAGCACAGCGTCGCCGAGCGCACCCGCACTTTGCAACTGAGCAACCGGTTGCTGGAGCAGGAGATCCAGGAACGGCTGCGCATGGAGCGGGTACTGCGTGAGCGCGAACAGCGGCTACGGGCCATTATGGACAATATGCTCAACGCCGTGGTGGTGGTCACCGACAGCGGTGCCATCGAATCCATGAATTCGAGCGCCGAAAGACTGTTTGGCTACGACACCAACGAAATCATCGGTCACGCCCTGCTGAAGCTGATTGACCAGGAGAAATCCCCCACCAATCTGTTGGTGTGCGGTGATACCCCTTTTGCCGAATGCATGGAAAAGCTGCTCGGCGAAGTCTACGAATTGAGCGGTACGAAAAAGAGCGGCGCCACCTTCCCCATGGAATTTGCGGTCACCCGCTCCGACCAGCAGGGCCAGTCACGATATGTCGCCTCCTTCCGGGATGTGAGCGAGCGCAAGCAGGCGGAACAGCAACTGGAAGAGGCACGCCAGAAGTTTGCCCACCAGGAGAAAATGGCGGCCATCGGCACGCTGGCTGCCGGCATTGTGCATGAAATCGGCAATCCGGTGGCTGCCATCACAGGTCTGATCCAGGACATCTGCTACACCGATGATCAGGATCACCACCTCCCGGAAGAGGTGCGTGCCAACCTGGACCTGGTCCTGGAGCAGGTGGAAAGGATGATCAATATCACGCGGGACGTCTCCGAGTTTGGTAACCCTCAGGGAGGCGAGTATCAGTTGGTTGACTTCAACAGCCTGATTGGTCGCACCTGCCGCCTGATGCGACACGACAAGAGATTGTCTGCCATTGAAATCAAATTGGAGCTGGATCCGCAGTTGCCTGCGGCCAACGTGATCGGCGATCAGATGATCCAGGTACTGATGAACCTGATCGGCAATGCAGCCGATGCCATCAACGCCTGCCGTGAACGCGATGGCCAGATCGTCGTCACCAGCCAACTGTTGGACAATCGCATCTGTATGACCGTCTCCGACAACGGCTGTGGCATGGACGAAAAGACTGCCGAACGCGCGATGGAGGCATTCTTCACCACCAAACCGATGGGACAGGGGACCGGGCTGGGGCTTTCGTTGTGCCACTCAATTGTCTCCGCCCATCACGGCGAAATCAGTATCCGGACCGAATCGGGGCTGGGTACATCGATTCACGTATTGCTGCCGGCGGACGAGATCAGCGAAATTCGTGCCCAAATCTGAATGAGCCAAGCGATACCATCAGCCCTGCGCGGAGTGCGCGCCATATTTTTTGATCTCGACAACACCCTGTGGGCTGCGGACCCGGTTTTACTCCGAGCCGAGCAGAAACAGAGCGATTGGTTGCAGCTCAATTACCCCAAAATCTCTGAACGGTTCCCACCGGTCACGCTGCGTCATCTGCGGCAGGAGGTCCTGGACCGCCATCCGGAAATCGCGCATGACCTGAGCCAGGTGCGCTTACGTACCCTTCGCGCAGCAGCGCTGAGCTGCGGCTACCCGGAGTCCGTCGCCCGGGAATGCTTTGAGGTGTTTTTTGCCGCCCGCAACGAGGTAGTACTTTTCCCGGATGTCATCCCTGCGCTTAAACGATTGCGGACGCGCCTGGTGGTCGGATCGCTGACCAATGGTAACGCCAGCCTCGAAATCATTGGCGTGGCAGAACATTTCGATCACCGTTTGGCCGCCGGCGACCTGGGGCAGGCAAAACCGCACCCCGAGAGTTTCATCGCTGCCTGCAGGGCCGCCGGAATGGCACCCAATACGGTGGCCTACGTGGGTGACGACCCGAAAACGGATGTGGGTGGCGCCATCGAGGCCGGACTGATTGGCATCTGGATGAATCGCGAACACCACCCCTGGACCGAGCCCTTTGATCCAGTGGCCACCGTACACAACATGGAACAATTGTGTGATCTTATGCTCTCAGCTCAATCAGACCCGAGTTAAGATCCGCATCAGACCAACGAGAAAAAAGATGACCTCCAGCCAACTGTTCAAGCGCACCGCCTCCCCGTTTTTGGCCCTGACCCTTCTCCTTGCAACCGCCTGGGCGGAAGGTGCACCGGTGCACGGGATCGCAATGCACGGCGCTCCAAAATATGGTCCCGACTTCCAGCACTTCGACTATGCCGATCCCAATGCACCCAAGGGAGGTGAGTTCCGTGAAGCGGAAATCGGCACATTTGACAATCTGAACCCCTTCATCCTCAAGGGTATCTCGCCAGCCGGTATCGGCTCGCTGTTCGATACGCTGATGACGGGCTCCGAGGACGAAGCCTTTACCGAGTACGGACTGTTGGCCGAAACCGTTGAAGTCGCACCGGATCGCAGCTGGGTTGAATTCAAGTTGCGCGCCGAGGCCAGGTTCCATGACGGAAAGCCAGTGACGCCAGACGACGTCATCCATACCTTCGAGCTGCTGATGACCGATGGACACCCGTTTTACAAAGCCTATTACGGCAGCGTCAAAAAGGTGGAAAAAACGGGTGACCGTACCGTCCGATTTCTGTTCCCGGACGGCAGCAATCCAGAACTCCCGCTGATCGTCGGACAACTTCCGGTTCTGCCCAAACACTACTGGGAGACGCGCAAGTTTGGTGAAACCACACTGGAACCGCCCCTGGGCAGTGGCCCCTACCGGATCGCCTCCTTCGAGGCCGGACGATCCATCGTCTATGAGCGGGTGAAGGATTATTGGGGCAAGGATCTGCCCGTCAACCGGGGGCGCTTCAACTTTGACCGCATGCGCAACGACTACTATCGCGACACCACGGTGGCACTGGAGGCATTCAAGGCGGGAGCATTCGATCTGCGTGAAGAGAATGTCTCCAAGAACTGGGCAACCGCCTACGACATTCCTGCTGTCCGTGAAGGGAAAATAAGGAAAGAGGAGATTCTGCACGAGCGTCCGACCGGGATGCAGGCCTTTGTATTCAACACCCGGCGCACCATTTTTTCCGATCGCCGGGTTCGCCAGGCACTGGCCTACGCGTTTGACTTCGAGTGGACCAACCGCAATCTCTTTTACAGTGCCTACACCCGTACCAAGAGCTACTTCTCAAACAGCGAACTGGCTTCACAGGGTCTCCCATCTGCCAAAGAACTGGAACTGCTGACACCGTTCCGCGATCAGCTCCCCCAGGAGGTCTTCACCGAAACCTACGATCCCCCGGCGACGGATGGTTCAGGCAATCTTCGTGGCCAGACCCGCACCGCCTTGCGCCTGCTGAAGGCCGCCGGCTGGGAGGTCCGCGACAACAAGCTCGTCAACGTCGCCAGCGGTGAGCAGATGAAATTCGAAATCCTGCTGGCCCAACCGACCTTTGAACGGATCGTGCTGCCCTTCACCCGCAACCTGGAACGGCTGGGGATCGAGGCCACGGTGCGCACGGTGGATGCCAGCCAGTACGAAAACCGGGTCAACGATTTTGACTTTGACATGATCGTTGGTGGATTCGGACAATCCCTGTCACCCGGCAATGAACAGCGCGACTTTTGGAGTTCCACGGCTGCCAAGACCCAGGGGAGCCGCAACGTGATCGGTATCAGCGACCCGGTGGTCGATGCCCTGATTGAAAAGGTCATCGCAGCGCCGGACCGCGAGGCACTGATCACCGCCACCCGCGCCCTGGATCGCGTGCTGCTCTGGGGTCACTATGTGATTCCGCACTGGCACGTCCGGTCGTTTCGCGTTGCCTACTGGGATCGCTTCGGTCGCCCTGATGTCTCTCCCAAGTACTCCCTCGGGCTCACCACCTGGTGGCTGGACCGTGCCAAGGCGGACCGGCTGAAGGGATCGCTCAACCGGTGAGTACCGCGCCTGCTAGAATCCGCACCACACCAAACGGCTGCTGATCGTCATGGGCTCCTATCTCCTTCGTCGACTGTTGTTGATGATTCCGACCCTGTTCGGGATCATGGTGATCAATTTCGCCATTGTGCAGGCGGCGCCCGGCGGTCCCGTGGAACAGATGCTTGCGCTGTTGAAAGGACATGGCGCCGAAGCAACCTCCCGTATCGCCGGATCTGCCGGTGGCGATGCAGTGAGTACTTCCCAGAGCAGCAGCAACACCGGTTACCGGGGCGCGCAGGGACTGGATCCCAACCTGATCAAGGAGATTGAAAAGCTCTACGGCTTCGACAAGCCCGCTCATGAACGATTCTTCCAGATGATGGGCAACTATCTGGTTTTTGATTTCGGCAAAAGTTTTTTCAGCGACCGCGGGGTCGTGGAACTGGTGCTAGACAAGATGCCGGTTTCCATTTCCCTCGGACTGTGGACCACCCTGCTTGTCTACCTCATCTCCATTCCACTCGGCATCAGCAAGGCGGTACGCGATGGCACCCGCTTTGATATCTGGACCAGCGGGGTGGTCATCATCGGCTACGCCATTCCCGGATTTCTGTTCGCCATCCTGCTGGTGGTGCTCTTCGCCGGGGGCAGTTTTCTGGATCTGTTCCCCCTGCGCGGTCTGGTATCCGACAACTGGGAGAGCCTCTCCTGGCCCGCCCGCATCCTGGACTACCTGTGGCACATCACCCTGCCGGTGATCGCCATGGTCATCGGCGGTTTTGCCGGGCTCACCATGCTGACCAAAAACTCCTTTCTGGAGGAGATCAACAAACAGTACGTAGTCACCGCCCGGGCCAAGGGGCTGACCGAGAACCGGGTGCTGTACGGTCATGTGTTCCGCAACGCCATGCTGATTGTGGTGGCGGGGTTTCCCTCCGCCTTCATCGGCATCCTGTTTACCGGTTCGCTGCTGATTGAGGTGATCTTCTCCCTGGACGGACTGGGACTGCTCGGCTTTGAAGCAGCCATCAAGCGCGACTATCCGGTTGTTTTCGGCACGCTCTACTTTTTCACGTTTCTGGGCCTGCTCCTGAACCTCATCGGTGACCTGATGTATGTCGTAATCGACCCACGCATCGATTTCGAGTCCAGGAGCAACTGATGCGTCCGGGCAAACGACAGCGTTCTGGCGGGTGGCTATGAATCCCATCAACCGACGTCGCCTGGACAACTTTCAGGCCAACCGCCGCGGCTGGTGGTCTCTCTGGATTTTCCTGGCGATTTTTTTGGTGACCCTGTTTGCGGAGCTGATCGCGAACGATCGGCCGCTGATCGTGCATTTCGATGGCGGCTGGTATTTTCCGGTGCTACAGATCTACCCGGAGACCACTTTCGGCGGCGAGTTTCAGACTGAGGCGGACTACCGCGACCCCTACGTGGAGGAACTCATCGGCGACAAGGGCTGGATGCTCTGGCCGCTCATCCGCTACAGCTACGACACCATCAACTACGACCTCCCGGTGCCCGCGCCCGCTCCCCCCTCGGCGGAGAACTGGCTGGGCACCGACGACCAGGGACGCGATGTTGTCGCGCGCCTGATCTATGGGTTCCGGATTTCCGTACTGTTCGGTCTCACCCTGACCCTGGCCAGTTCGGTCATCGGAATCGCGGCCGGTGCGGTACAGGGCTATTTCGGCGGCTGGATCGATCTGCTGTTCCAGCGCTTTATTGAGATCTGGTCCGGTCTGCCGGTGCTCTATCTGCTGATCATTCTCGCCAGCGTGGTGGAACCCAACTTCTGGTGGCTGCTGGGGCTGATGCTGCTTTTCTCCTGGATGGCGCTGGTGGGTGTGGTGCGTGCCGAGTTTCTGCGCGCGCGCAATTTTGACTACGTGCGCGCGGCCCGTGCGCTGGGCGTGCGCGATGGCGTCATCATGCTGCGCCACGTGCTGCCCAACGCCATGGTGGCAACCCTCACCTTTCTGCCCTTTATTCTCAACGGATCCATCACCACACTCACATCGCTCGATTTTCTGGGCTTCGGTCTGCCGCCGGGCTCCCCCTCGCTCGGTGAACTGCTGGCCCAGGGAAAAGCCAACCTGCAGGCGCCCTGGCTAGGGGTCACCGCGTTCATGGTGCTGGCAATCATGTTGAGCCTGCTGATCTTTATCGGTGAAGCGGCGCGCGATGCCTTTGATCCCAGAAAGAACGTCTACTGATGTCCGGCCGACCAGCACCCGACATGACGCTGCTCTCCGTAAGCGATCTGCAGGTTACCTTCCGGGGGAATCCGGAAATTCAGGCGGTGCGCGGCATCAGTTTCGAGCTGCGGCGTGGGGAGACGCTCGCCCTGGTCGGTGAAAGCGGCAGCGGCAAATCGGTTACCGCACTCTCGATCCTGCAACTGCTCCCCTATCCACGCGCCCAACACCCTGCGGGCTCCATCCGTTACCAAGGTCGGGAGCTGGTCGGTGCGCCCGATACAGTGATGCGGGAGGTGCGCGGTGATCGGATCGGAATGATCTTCCAGGAGCCGCTCACCTCGCTCAACCCGCTGCACACCATTGAAAAGCAGATTGGCGAAACCCTGCAGCTGCACCGCGGACTGACACCGGTAAAGGCGCGCGAGCGGATCCTCGAACTGCTGGAGCTGGTGGGCATTGCGGATGCGGCGAAGCGGCTCGGCGCCTATCCGCACCAGCTCTCGGGTGGACAGCGCCAACGCGTCATGATCGCCATGGCTCTGGCCAACGAACCGGACCTGCTGATTGCCGACGAACCCACCACCGCGCTCGACGTGACCACGCAGGCACAGATCCTTGATCTGCTCAATGAACTGAAGCAGCGCCTGAATATGTCACTGCTGCTGATCACCCACGATCTGGGGATCGTGGCCAACATGGCCGACCGGGTCTGCGTGATGCACAACGGCCTGATTGTCGAACAGGGTGCGGTGAACCAGGTGTTTGCGGATCCCACCCATGACTATACACGCCAGCTGATCGCAGCCGAACCCGGAGGTTCGCCCGTGCGCGACGATGCGGCCGGTGAAGAGATTCTGTCAGGCAGCCGGATCAGGGTGTGGTTCCCGGTACAACGCGGTCTGCTCCGCCGCACCGTGGACCATGTGAAGGCGGTTGACGGTATCGACCTGAAAATCAACGCCGGGCGTACGCTGGGTATTGTGGGCGAAAGCGGGTCCGGCAAATCGACCCTGGGTTTGGCGCTGCTGCGTCTGCAGGGCAGCCAGGGAGAAATCCGCTTCGACAATCAGCGCATTGATACCCATGACCAGCGGCGGATGCGCCCGCTGCGCAGCGATCTGCAGATCGTGTTTCAGGATCCGTTCGGCAGTCTCAACCCGCGTATGTCGGTGGCCCAGATCATCGGCGAAGGATTGGAGATTCACGCCCGGGAACACTCCGCCGAGACGCGTGATGCACTGGTGGCCGCGGCCCTGCAGGAGACCGGTCTCGATCCCGAGTCCCGGCACCGGTTCCCGCATGAGTTTTCCGGCGGGCAGCGGCAGCGCATCGCCATCGCCCGCGCACTGGTGCTCAAGCCCCGGCTGTTGATCCTGGACGAGCCCACCTCCGCACTCGACCGTTCGGTGCAGGCCCAGATCGTGGAGCTGCTGCGCGAGCTTCAGCGCCGGCACCATCTGGCCTATCTCTTCATCAGCCACGATCTGGCAGTCGTCCGCGCCTTGAGCGATGAGATCATCGTCATGCGCAACGGGGTGGTGGTGGAACAGGGTCCGGCGCAGCAGATTTTTGACCATCCATCTCATGCCTATACCAAAAGTCTGGTAGACGCCGCCTTCAGATTCACGCTAAAACAGTCCGCGTAAACGGCGCCAATCCGGAAACTACTGGCTACACTTGTCAGCGTCCGGCAATCGTTATAGGTTTGCCGGCGAAAGTCGCGTGAACAATAAAATGCGAAAGGAACCAATAAATGGGGATTTTTCGATCATCCTTGCTGCTGATCCTGGGCGTATCGCTCATCGGATGTGCCACCCAACGACAACTGGGTGACGAGAAGGCCGACCGGGATCCGCTGCTGAACCGGGTATTTGTCGGCTCTCACTTGACCGAAAGCATGGACGTTCGCCTGGAGGCGGAACCCGCGGGCACGCTGCGCAAGTTCGTCGACGGCGCCTGGCAGGACCAGCCGCCCGCCGCGGACGACAAACAGGTCGCCTGGACCGTCAAACTGTTTGATCCGCACAATGGCCGCCGCGTCCCCTACGCCGATGTATTCGTCGTGTTCCGCAAGGCCGACGGCACCATGCAGGAGATGGTCACCCTGGAGCCCATCTGGACGCGCGGCGGATTTGTCTACGGCGCCAACGGTTCACTCCTGCCCGACGGAGCCTACACGGCGGAAATCAGCGTCAGCTCCCCGACCATGTATCGTGATCAGCAGACCGCTGCACTGTGGCAGACCTCCATCAATGCCAACGTCCCATTCACGCTGGACGACGGCCTGGTGGTGTCCGACCCCCAGAGCCGGTATGAGGATGTACCCTCGCTGGGCGAAGAGCCGACCATCGAATTTCAGGCAGCCGTTGGCAACACCGACGTGGATGGCCTGGGTATCGAACTGAGCCTCGAGTCGGCACAGGAAGTACGGTTCCTGTCCGGCAACACCTGGGCCTCCCGGCTTTCCGACGAAGGCTCGATGGCAGTCAATGTGCGCCTGACGGACCGCGTGCTGCAGAGTGACGAACTCCCCTACGCCACAGTGCGGGTGGTGGCCACCACCGGAGCCGGCGGCCGGACAGAGCTCAATCTGAACCCCACCTGGAGCCGCGACGGTCTCTACTACAGCGCTCAGGCAGTCATACCGGAGGGCGACTACGAGTTCGCGGTTGAAGTCACACCGGACACCTTCACGCGGCGTGTTGAGTACTCCGACTATTTTCAGCAGACCGCCACCGCAGATTTCAGCTACAGCTACCATCTCTCCCCACCGGTACCCGACGAACTGGTGCGCACCTACTGGGTGGCAGTTGGCCTGTACCGCGTGCCGGAAAATGCGCAACGGATCGTCGACAGGCTTTCGACCACCCAATTCACGGTACAGCGCGACGAGTGGACCTTCAGTGGATTTCCGGTGTCGCGACTCCGGGTGGGTCCCTACGATGACCGGGATTCGGCTGCCAGCGCCAAATCGGAACTTGAGGAGCTGCTGGGAATCCCGACCATGGTGCTGGGCGCCTGCCGCCAGGGCGACGAATCCTATGACGTCCGTTACGCCGTTCAGATCGGTGCATTCGGCATGGCCGAAAACGTCACCCGCGCGGAAGCCAAACTGGCGGATGCCGGTTACGCCACCTATACCGAATCCCATCCGAGCCTGAATCTCACCCAGGTACGGGTCGGACCCTACCACTACTCCAGCCAGGCGCGTGAAGCGAGTGTGGTACTGAACGAGTTGATGGGCGTGAAATCGGTAGTCGTCGCCTTCTGCCGACCCTCCCCCTAAACCTGCCGAAGGGTGGCAGCCCTGCGGCGGCTGCCACCCACACCTTCCAGCCAGCCGGGGACTCCATGACCGAAGCCCTCCGTATTGAAGCGCTGCGCAAAACCTATCCCAACGGTTTCCATGCCCTGCACGGCATCAGCCTTGCCGTGGAGGAAGGGGATTTTTTTGCGCTGCTGGGACCTAACGGGGCCGGCAAATCCACAACCATCGGCATCATCAGTTCGCTGATCAACAAAACAGGCGGGTCGGTCACCGTATTCGGTCACAACATCGACTCGGACCTGGAGGCAGCCAAGCGCTGTATCGGGCTGGTCCCACAGGAGTTCAACTTCAATATTTGGGAGCCGGTCGAGGAGATCCTCTGGAACCAGGCCGGTTACTACGGCATTCCCCCCAAACTCGGTCGGGCGCGTGCCGAACGCTATCTGCGCCAGCTGGGACTCTGGGACAAACGCCGCGACGCCGCGCGCGAACTCTCAGGCGGCATGAAACGCAGACTGATGATTGCGCGCGCGCTGGTGCATCGACCGCGGCTGCTCATTCTGGATGAACCCACGGCGGGGGTGGATATTGAACTGCGCCGTTCGATGTGGGATTTCCTGCGGGAGATCAACCATGCAGGCACCACCATCATACTCACCACCCACTATCTGGAAGAGGCGGAAAATCTCTGCCGCACTATCGCCATCATCGACGAAGGCAATATTGTCGAACACTCCAACATGAAACGGCTGCTCGCCAAACTGCACACCGAGACCGTCATCCTCTACAGCCATGAAGTGATTGAATCCACACCCCAGGTCCCCGACTACCGGATCGACCAGGTGGACGAAACCACCCTGGAGGCGGAGATCCGCGACCATCAGGGGATCAGCGATCTGCTCTGCGCTCTGGCCGAGTGTGGGATTCGCATCAAAAGCATGCGCAACAAGACCAACCGCCTCGAGGAGCTGTTTCTCCGCCTGGTGGACAAATCCGCACGCAACGCGGTGGGTAACTCATGACGGAACAGCTGGCTCACCCCTACTGGACCGCCTACCGGACCATTGTGACCAAAGAGTTCCGGCGCTTCATCCGCATCTGGGTGCAGACTGTGCTGCCACCCGTCATCACCACCACCCTCTATTTCCTGATCTTCGGCAAGCTGATGGGTGAGCGGATCGGCACCATGGCCGGCACGCCCTATATGGACTACATCGTGCCGGGAGTGATCCTGATGGCCGTCATCAACAACTCCTACGCCAATGTGGTCTCGTCGGTATTCAGCGCCAAAATCCAGAAATACATTGAGGAACTGCTGGTGGCCCCCCTGCCCAACAGTCTGATCCTGCTCGGCTATGTCAGCGGCGGGGTGATGCGCGGATTGACTGTGGGTGTTGCGGTCAGCGCGGTGAGCCTCATATTCACCGATTTCCAGCTCACCCATCCGCTGGTGGCATTCGGAGTGGTGATACTCACCTCCATGCTCTTTTCCATCGGCGGATTCATCAACGCCATCTTTGCGCGCACCTTTGACGACATTTCGCTGATCCCCACCTTCGTGCTGACTCCGCTGACCTATCTCGGGGGCATTTTCTACTCCATCGAACTGCTTCCCGAATTCTGGCAGACCGCGTCGCTCGCCAATCCGATCCTCTACATGATCAACGCCTTCCGCTACGGGGTGCTGGGCGTGGCCGACATCCAGCCACTGACCGCGTTTGCGTTGATCCTGCTGTTTCTGGGCTCACTGTTTCTGTTCGCACTCTATCTACTGAACCGGGGTATCGGTATTCGAACCTGAGCAGTGTGGCCATTCCAGCGGCCCGATTCACGCGTTCTCTTTTTGTTCTCTTTTTTCGGGGATTGGGTTAGACTGCGGTTCACCCAGTCAAACCATCGAGGACAAAGTCCATGCAGACACCCCACAACCACATGCGTGAACAGACCCGGAACAAGATTGACTCCATCATGAAACACCGCATTGCACGGCGCCGGATCGGGCTCTGGATCGCCCGGCGTCTGGTGCATGCGGGTGTCACTCCGGGTTATTGCTGAGGCTTATTGAGCCTGCTCAAGTGACACCCCGCAGGCAAACTTCTATTATGGGGTTATGCATGCGACACACTGTAACGAAGCAGACCTGAAGCCCACCGATCGTCGTCACACACGCCGTTACCGGGCAAAAAAGCGAATTGTCAGGGATTTGTGGATTGGCGTCGGATTGACGATGCTGGCTGTTCCCCACATCGGGGCAGTCATCATCCTGGGATTGATGGGTACGTTTCTCGGATTCGCGATTCTGGACGAGACCCGCTAGGCGCCCGCCCGGCTACTGGCTGCCCAACCGCTCCAACATGGATTTGGCTTCGAGCGCGATGCCTGAATCAGGCGCGATGTCCACGGCACGCTGAAATGCCAGCTTGGCACCACCCACATCTCCGGCACCGGATTTTACAAAACCCAGCGTGAGCCAGATTCTTTGATACTGGGGATCGATAGCCACGCCCTCCTCCAGCACCTCCACCGCCTCCCGGCTGCGTCCCTGGTAGTGCAGCACCAGCCCCAGGTTATTGTGTATTTCCACGTCGCGGGGACGCAGGCTCACCAGACGGCGATAGGCTTCGGCGGCGGCTGCATAGCGTTTCTGGGCAAACAGCTGGTCGGCGATGCGGGCGATTTCGTCCGCATCGTTGCCGGCCTTGCGCAACATGTCGTCCATGAGCTGGTTGTACTGGCCAATCGGATCATTGCCGACTGCTGCGTCCATCTGCGCCTCCGCGTTGAATTCAGGCGAGTAGTAAGCCCGGGTCAAACCGTAGACAATGGCGCCGTAGGCGACTTGAAAGATGATGACAAAAATCCATTGTGGCCCGTTTAATTTGAGCATATACGGTTTCCCAAGCGATCCAGATCCAGTTTGCGGACGCAATTCTGCCAGAAATAGATCGGTGGTGCATGCGTTTCGCCCCCTGCCCGGCGGGTAGCCCACCATGGACAGCAATCTCTTCTGGTTCCTCACCTCCATCGCCCTGGGTACCTACATTCAGACCACCAGCGGATTTGCGCTCGGTCTGATTGTCATGGGTGCGGTCAACCTGTTCCACCTGGTTTCGGTCGGCGAGGCCGCCATCGTCATCAGCACCGTGGCCCTGATCAACAATGTGCTGGCACTTCGCCACCGGACTCACTTCATTGACAGGCGGCTGCTCTGGCTGCTTGGGGCGGCACTGACACCTGCCATTGTGGCGGGTGTCTGGTTGCTCGGGTACCTCACTGACCATCACGCGACGTCCATTCGCCAGGTGCTGGGTTGGTTTATTTTGATCGGCGGTGGTTTACTGATCCTCAATCCATCGCCACGCAGATCACCGGCCGGTGCAGGAACGGGACTGCTTGCCGGGGCGCTCTGCGGTCTGTTTGGCGGCCTGTTCAGCACCGGGGGACCACCAGTGGTCTACCATCTCTACCGCGAACCACTCTCCATCGACCAGATACGCGCCACACTCTTCGCCGTATTCATGCTCAGCACCGTGGTCAGAACCGTGGTGGTCGGCGTGGACGGCCAGATCGATACGTCGGTGGCCCTGCTCTGCCTCTACAGTCTGCCCGTGGTGTTTATAACCACGCTGCTGGCCCAGCGCTGGCACCCGCCACTCTCCGACCGCGCCTACCGGCGCGCGGCGTATGTGTTGCTCGTGCTGCTCAGCCTGCCGCTGATTCTTGGATAGACGGCCAATGGGTGGTGGATTCGACTATTTCGCTTACGGATCCAATCTGTTGCCCACCCGTCTCCTCGCCCGCGCGCCCTCGGCCCGCCTGCTGAGGGTTGGAGAACTGCGTGACTTCCGGCTTACGTTTCACAAACGCGGCGCGGACGGTTCGGGAAAGTGCGATGTGGTCCCGGCACGTGGCGGGATTGTCTACGGCGCTGTCTACCGTCTGACCGAACCCGACCTGTTCCTGCTCGATGATTTTGAGGGGCCGGGCTATACGCGCATCGGGGGCGCGGTACTGACAGCGCAGGGAAATTTGCCAGTGCAGTTCTATAGGGCCAAAGCTGAAGCAATCGACGACACCCTGTCCCCCTACGACTGGTACCTGCAACTGGTACTGGCCGGTGCGCGGCAGCTGAATCTGAACAGTAACTATGTGCGTCGCATTGCCAAAGTGTCGACAATTGTGGACCCCGATCTGCAACGCGCTGCGACCCACCAGGCGCTGCTTCGCCGGTAGCCAAATATTTCCGCCCCCCCTTGGCCACGACGCAGGCAATGCGGTTAACATGCGCGCATGCACGGCGACAGCATCATCTTTGTCATTTTTGTCATCTTCGCTGGGTCCGCCCTGCTGGCCACCATCGCCCTGGCGGCCCGCCAGGCGTTCCTGGTGAGCTATATCCTGCTCGGCATGCTGCTGGGTCCGGGCGGCCTGCGCCTGATTGATGACTCTGAGCTGATCAAGGGAATATCCGAGATCGGCATCATCTTCCTGCTCTACCTGCTGGGTCTCCACCTGCAGGCCCAGAAGCTCATCCAATCGGTCAAAGCGACCACGCTGTTGACGCTGGCCAGTTCCCTGCTCTTTGCGGCTGCCGGATGGGGATGCGGGGTCGCCATCGGGCTGACCGGTTTCGAAAGCCTGATCCTTGGCGCCGCGTTGATGTTCTCCAGCACAATCATCGGCCTCAAGTTGCTGCCCACCACGGTATTGCACCACCAGCACACGGGCGAGATCGTGATCAGTGTCCTCCTGCTGCAGGATTTTCTCGCCATCGCGGTACTGCTGCTGTTGCAGGCCAGTGGCGAACAGGCGCTCCCTCTGCTGCAGATTGCGGGGCTTTTCGTCTCGCTGGCCGGCCTCTCGGTTTTTGCCTACCTGGGCGCGAAGCTGGTGGTCCTCAAACTGATTGAGAAATACGACACCATCCACGAGTATGTTTTTCTGCTCGCCATCGGCTGGTGTCTGGCCATCGCGGAGCTGGCGAGCCATATCGGGCTGTCGCACGAAATCGGTGCTTTCGTCGCCGGCGTGGCGCTGGCCACCAGCCCCATCGCCTACTTCATATCGGAAAGCCTGAAACCGCTCCGCGATTTCTTCCTGGTGCTTTTCTTTTTCTCGCTCGGTGCGGGATTCAACGTGGGCGAACTCCAACACGTCCTGCTGCCGGCCCTGCTGGTGGCCGGTGTGGTGGTGCTGCTGAAGCCGGTAGCGTTTCGCCAGATCCTGATCTGGGAAGGTGAAGAGAGCAAACGCTCCCTGGAGATCGGGGTACGTCTGGGGCAGATCAGTGAGTTTTCACTGCTCATCGCCGTCCTTGCCCACGATCTGGGGGTCATCAGCCAGCGCGCCTCCTACATCATCCAGCTCGCCACCCTGTTTACCTTTGTGGTCTCGTCCTACTGGATTGTGCTGGTCTATCCGACACCGGTCGCGGTATCGGAACGGCTGCGCCGCAACTAGGCGGAAGCCCTGGAACGAATTGGCCGCGATCCGGCACCCGCCGCTTTGTGCGGCGGGAACCGGCAGCAGATCACCTGCCACATGCGCTCATTGGCATGCAGAATCTGCAGTGACGGTCCGCCATAGGTGCGGTACTTTCCGCCCGCACCGGGATTGAGTATCCAGGGACGGGCGGAGGTATCGACATCCAGCAGATGGCTGTGGCCACAGGCTACTGCGCGGCAATCGGGAAACCGCTTGCGCAGATGCGCATGTCTTACCCGCAAAGCCCCGTTGCGGTGACCGTGAATCACCGCCAGGCTGCCGCCCGGCAGCTCGAGCACCTGGGTTAAACACAGCTCCCGCAATCCATCCATGCGCGGCCCGCGCCAATCCTGTTCCGTGTCGTTGTTCCCGCGCACCACGGTGAGCGGAATGCCGGTGGCCTGCAGCAGACTGAGCACATGGGCGCCACCCACATCGCCGGTGTGCACGATATGGTCGCAGCTGTGCGCCGTCTCCAGAACACGCTCGTCCACCCAGCCATGGGTGTCACCGAGAATGGCCACCCGGCAACCCTTCATTTCACCCTCTTCGATGCTAATCGATGGTCGGACCGGCCCGGCGAACCTCCTCGCTCACCTGGTCGGCATAGGTGGCGAAGTTCTCCACGAAACTGCGCGCCACTTTCACCGCCTGTTCGCGGTACTTGGCAGGATCGGACCAGGTGTTCACCGGGTCGAGAATTTCCGCCGGCACTTCGGGACAGGCGGTTGGCATGTCGAGCCCGAAGATGGGATGCGTCCTGGTCGCCACATTGTCCAGCGCCCCGGACAGGGCGGCGTTGACCATGGCGCGGGTATGGCGGATGGCGATGCGCTCCCCTTCGCCGTAACCGCCGCCGCTCCAGCCGGTGTTCACCAGCCACACCTTGACATCGTGCCGGTCGATTTTTTCGCCCAGCAGCGTGGCGTAGCGCCCGGGATGCAGGGGCAGAAACGGCGCACCGTAACAGGCACTGAAATTGGGCGTTGGTTCCGTCACCCCTTTTTCGGTGCCGGCCACCTTCGCCGTGTAGCCCAGCAGATAGTGGTACATCGCCTGCGCCTTGGAGAGGCGCGAAATCGGCGGCAGCACACCGAAGGCGTCGGCCGTCAGGAACACCACGTTCCGGGGATGTCCGCCCACCCCACTCTCCGAGGCATTGGGAATGAAGTGGATGGGATAGGCCCCGCGGGTGTTTTCGGTAAAGGAGGCATCGTCCAGATCGATCTGCCGCGAATGGGCATCCATGGCCACATTCTCCAGGACACTGCCGAATCGCTTGGTGGTTCCAAATATCTCGGGCTCGGCGGCAGGCGAGAGTTTGATCAGTTTGGCATAACAACCGCCTTCAAAATTGAAGACACCGTCGTCGCTCCAGCCATGCTCATCATCACCGATCAGGGTGCGTGACGCGTCGGCCGACAGCGTGGTCTTGCCGGTTCCACTCAAACCGAAGAACAGTGCCGAATCTCCATTCGGGCCGATGTTGGCCGAGCAGTGCATGGGCAACACACCCTTCAACGGCAGCACATAATTCATGACCGTGAAAATCGATTTCTTGATTTCACCGGCATAACTGGTTCCGCCGATCAGCACCAGCTTCTTTTTGAAATTGACAATGATGAAGGTCTCGGAATTGGTGCCGTCCACTTCCGGGATGGCATGAAAACGCGGTGCATTCAGCACGGTGAATTCCGGTTGATGCCCTTGGAGCTCCTCGGCGGTACCGCGAATGAACATGTTGTGCGCAAACAGGTTGTGCCAGGCGTTTTCGGTGACCACGCGCACCGGCAGGCGGTAACGCGGATCGGCCCCCACAAAGCAGTCCTTGACGTAGACATCCTTGAGCTGCAGATAGGCGGCCATGCGCCGATGCAGTTCATCGAATCGCTGCTCATCGTAGGGCCGGTTGATCTTGCCCCACCACACTTCATCCCGGGTGAGATCGTCCTGCACCACGAACTTGTCGTTGGCGGAACGACCGGTGTGGTGACCGGTGCGCACCACCAGCGGACCGTCGAGCGAGAGCATGCCCTCGCGGCGGACCACCGCGTGCTCCACCAGGCTGGGGGCATCGAGATTGGCAAATACCTGGTTGAGATTGCTCAGACCGTGTTGTGCCAGATCAATATCCACACTAATCACGCCAGATTCAGACATTCAGGGTTCTCCGGGTTTAAACTGCAGAGGCGCACACACCTTAAATGAGACCCAGGTCCCACGACAACCTCCAGATGACAAATTGATGACGATGGCAATCAGCGCCGCGACACCCGACCGGGCCGGGGCGGAAATCGGGTGAGATGAACGACGAGGCACTGCTCAGGATTGGCGTGTTTGCATCGCTGCTCGGGCTGTTCGCCCTGGCCGAGGCGTGCTGGCCCAGACGCCGGCGGGGACTCTCCCGCTTCCGCCGTTGGCCCACCAATCTGGGCCTGGTCCTCATCAATTCCCTGCTCCTGCGCCTGCTCTTCCCGACCGCGGCGGTGGGTGCGGCGGTGTGGACGCAACAGCAGGGACTGGGCGTGCTGCCGCTGAGCGGGATTCCGGCCCCCCTCCAGTGGCTGCTGGGATTCATCCTGCTGGATCTCGCCATCTACGGACAACATGTGGTGTTCCACAAGGTGCCGCTGCTCTGGCGCCTACACCGCGTCCACCACACCGACTGCGATCTGGATGTCACCTCCGGCCTGCGCTTTCATCCCGTGGAGATCGTGCTCTCCATGTGCTTCAAGTGGCTGGTGATTGTGGCGCTGGGTGTACCCGCCACCGCGGTCCTTGCCTTTGAAATCGTGCTCAATGCCTGCGCCATGTTCAACCATGCCAACCTGCGGTTGCCGCTGCGCGTGGACGCGCTGGTGCGCCGGATCCTGGTGACACCGGACATGCACCGGGTCCATCACTCGGACATCCGGGTTGAGACCGACAGCAATTACGGGTTCAATTTCCCCTTCTGGGACCGCCTGTTTGGCACCTACACCGCGCAGCCGAGTCTCGGCCATGTCAACATGCAGCTGGGGGTGCGCGGGTACGACCCTGCCAGCAGTGCACAGCTCGCCAAGCTGCTCGCCCAGCCACTGACCGACAAAGGAGCCTGATCCGAATGCCGACCTGGGAAAAGATACTGTTGGGTATCGCCGCTCTTCTGATCCTGCTCTGGTTCTTTCCGGGCGTGCGCGCGGCCATGAAGCATGCGCCCAAAGGCACCGCCGACGACTGGAAGGGGTTGCTCTTCCCCATCGGCCTGGTAGTCCTGCTGGTCGCCTTGCTCATCCTGTCTGTCCGTTGAACACTGCTTCGACGCCTTGCATCCGGCCGACACCCTGCACCGATGGTGAGTGAAACGACCCGCCACAGCTGGTCACGGGCCTGGTCGGTCTATGCCGACCGCCGGGTGGTCTCCATCCTGTTCCTCGGTTTTGCCAGCGGTCTCCCCCTGGCCCTCACCTTCGGCACTCTGACGGTGTGGCTCGCCGAAGCGGGAATCAACAAGACCACCATCGGCCTGTTCGCCCTCACCGGCCTGCCCTACACCTTCAAATTCGCCTGGGCGCCCCTGGTCGACACGCTGGATCTGCCCTGGCTCTGCCGTCGCTTTGGACGGCGCCGGGGCTGGATCCTGGGCATTCAGATGCTGCTGATGGGCGCGGTATTGGCACTGGGAATGACCAACCCCGTGGCGACGCCCTGGTTGATGGGCGCACTGGCGCTGATCGTCGCCTTCGCCTCCGCCAGCCAGGACATCGTGATTGACGCTTACCGGGTGGAGATTCTCGAGGAACACCAACTGGGCGCCGGGGCTGCGGTGATCGTACTCGGGTACCGCATCGGCATGCTGGTCTCAGGCGCCGGAGCCCTCTACCTGGCCGATTTTTTCGGCTGGGCAACGGCCTATCTCGTGATGGCTGCCTGCGTGGGAATCGGTATGTTGACCGTCCTGCTGATTGCCGAACCGGCAGCCGCCGCGCACGGCCAACGGCCTGAACTCAGCGCTGCACCACCGTTGCAGCGCTTGCTGCACTGGATCGAAAACGCGGTGCTGGGACCGTTCACCGACTTCATGCGCCGTCGCGGCTGGTGGCTCATCCTGCTCTTCATACTGCTCTACAAACTGGGTGACGCCGTGGCCGGGGTCATGAGCAACCCTTTTTATATCGAGCTGGGTTTCAGCAAGACCGACATCGCCAACATCAGCAAGGCGTTCGGCCTGGGGGCCACCATTATCGGTGGCATTGTCGGTGGACTGCTGGTGAGCCGCTACGGCATCCTCCGCAGTCTGATCATCTGCGGCCTGCTGCAGATGGCCTCCAATCTGATGTTTGTGCTGCTGGCGTGGACCGGCAGGGATATTGGTGTACTCACTCTCACCATCGCCGTGGAAAACCTGAGTGGCGGCATGGGCACGGCGGCCTTTGTCGCCTATCTCTCCAGCCTCTGCCATGTCGCCTACACCGCCACCCAATACGCGCTGCTCTCGTCCTTCATGGCATTTGGCCGCACCCTTCTCGCCTCTTCCAGCGGATGGTTTGCCGAGCAACTGGACTGGATCAGTTTTTTCCTGCTCTCCACTCTGGCGGCCCTGCCTGGCGTGCTGCTGCTGTTCCTGCTGGGTCGACTGCTGAGCGGGCATGAAGCGCCGACAGAGCCACCGCCCTGACCATCAATCACCAAACTACGGCCGTTCGCTTGCCCGTTCTCCAAATGTTTTCTATGATGACGGAAACAGGGAACGCCATCGATGAACAGAAAATTTCCGCCACTGACCAAAAAACAGGAATGGGTATTCCGCTTTCTGCTGGACCATGAGGCCGGCGGCGGGCGGGCCCCGACCCTCGATGAGCTGTGTGGCCTGCTCAAACTCAACTCCCGCGGTTCCCTGCACAAACATGTCACTGCGCTGATCGATGCCGGTCTGGTCGCTCCCCTCAACCACCAGCACCGGGGCGTCCGCCTGACGCCCAAGGGACGCGCGCTGGCACCCGAGGCGGTGGAGACGGACACCCTGCCGCTGCTCGGCTACATAGCCGCCGGGCGCCCCATCGAAGCGGTCAGTGACGCCCGTGCCGTGAGTGTCCCGCCCCAGTTGCGCACCCAACGGGAGTGTTATGTGCTGCAGGTACGGGGCGACTCCATGCAGGACGAAGGCATTCTGGATGGTGATTGGGTGGTGATCGAACAGCGTGAGACCGCGCGCAACGGTGAGATAGTGGTTGCGCTGGTCCGTGGTGAAGAGGCCACCCTGAAGCGCATCGAACAGCGCCCCGAAGCGGTCGTCCTGCACTCTGCCAATCCGGCCTATGCGCCCATGACCTTCGCCCCCGACGAGATCACCATCCAGGGCGTGCTGGTCGGGCAGATGCGTACCTACCACTGACCGGATTCGCGATGTGCGGCCGGTTCGTACTCAAATCCACGGGCGAGCGGATCGCCGACCATTTCCACCTGGACCATATCCCGACCATCACCGCCCGCTACAACATCGCCCCCACCCAGGATCTGCTGGCCGTCTGCGCACCCGCTGAGGGCATGCGTGAACCGGTGTTGCTGCGCTGGGGATTGATCCCCCACTGGTCCAAGGGACCCGATTCCCGCTACCACATGATCAACGCCCGGGCCGAAACAGCGGCCGCCAAACCCGCCTATCGGCAGGCCCTCAACCAGCGCCGCTGCCTGGTTCCCGCCGACGGATACTACGAATGGCATGCCGGTGACGGGCCGAAGCAGCCGTTCTACCTCCATGCCCAGGACGACTCACTGCTCGCCTTCGCGGGGCTCTGGGAGGAATGGGACAGTCCGCAGCGGGAATCCGTCCGCTCCTGTGCCCTGATGACGCGCGAGGCCCAAGGGCCGGTGGGGGCGGTACACGACCGCATGCCGGTGCTGGTCCCCGAGTCGCTGTGGAATCTCTGGCTGGCCCCGGACAACCGACAGGGCACCGAAACCCTCGACACGCTGCTCGCCCAGCCGGTCCTGCACCTGCAGTTCCACCCGGTCTCCCGCGCCGTCAACTCGCCCAGGAATGAAGGTCACTCCCTGATTGAACCCGCCTGACGGGTTCTGCCGGACCAAACCGGGATCCGGGACCTGTCATCAAGCTGTCATAATCCCCGGCTTTAATTGGCACCCATGTTACAAACAGTTGCTATTGTTCCAGCCACATGAACGCCCAACCCCTGATCCTGGTGGTCGATGACGAACCCGGCATCCGCATGATGCTGGATACCGTTTTGCGCGCCGCCGGCTTTGCCATCCGGCTCGCCGAAGACGTGCGCGCCAGCGACCACATTCTGGCCGACGAGAAACCCGACCTGATTCTGCTCGACTGGATGCTGCCGGATGTGAGTGGCATCGAATACGCCCGCCGGCTGCGCAACGACGAATTGACGCAGAAAATCCCCATTGTGATGCTCACCGCCAGGGATGATGAAAGCGATATGGTGCGCGGCCTGAATACGGGGGCTGATGACTACATCACCAAACCGTTCTCCACCAAGGAGCTGATTGCCCGGATCCAGGCGGTGCTGCGGCGGGGTTCCATGGCGCAGAATTTCACCCCGATTGAAATCGGACGCCTGCGGATCATGCCTTCAGAACACCGGGTCTATTCGGCAGACCGGGAAATCGTACTGGGGCCCACGGAATTCCGCCTGCTGCGCTTCTTCATGTCCAATCCGGAACGGGTTTACAGCCGCGCCCAGATTCTCGACCATGTCTGGGGCACCAGCGTTTATGTGGAGGAGCGCACGGTGGATGTTCACATCCGACGCCTGCGCAAGGCGCTCGCCGACACCGACGACGATCGGGTGGTGCAGACCGTTCGCGGCGTCGGCTACCGGTTTTCAACGCGGACCGACTGATTGAGCCCCATCCGTCACGAACTGACTCTGCTGTCCGGCTGGCTGATCATGCTCTGGTTTGTCGGCTGGCTCTTCAATGTCCCCTATTCCGCCTTCATTTTCGGGCTGGTGGGCTACTGCGCCTGGCACCTGTATCAGCTGTCCCGCCTGGTGGCGTGGATCGGAAAGAAAACCGGCGAGGTGCCCGATGCCGCAGGTGCCTGGGGCTTTGTGTTCGACCAAATCCACTACAAGTTCGAACGCATGCGCAAAAAGCGCAAACGGCTTGCCGGCGTCCTGAAGCGCTTTCAGGAATCCACCAAGGCGATGCCGGACGGTGCCGTGGTGGTCAATCAGGACGGACGGATTGAGTGGTCCAACGCATCGGCCCAAAAATTTCTGGGATTGCGCAACCGGGATGTCGGACACCACCTGGGCAACCTGGTGCGCGATCCCCGCTTTGCCAAACTGCTGCGCCAGGGCAGCGGCAAGGTCCTGTTCCCGTCACCCGTGGAAGAAAAAATCACCCTGTTGGCGGTGGTGGTCGAATACGCGAAAAGGCAGACACTGGTACTCATCCGCGATGTCACGGAAATGCAACGCACCGAACAGATCCGTCGTGATTTTGTCGCCAACGTGTCACATGAGTTGCGCACCCCCCTGACGGTCATCAGTGGCTACGTGGAGGCGATGCAGTTCCAGCAGCAGATGGCCCCCGATCAGATGGAGGCGATCGTCGCGGAACTGGCCAAGCAGGCCAATCGCATGCGCCAGATAGTGTCGGACCTGCTGCAACTGGCCCGTCTGGAGGCCAGTACCGGCCCGGCACCCCTGGAACCGGTCGGGATGGACAGGCTGATCCGCACCTCCCTGGAGGAACATCGTGCGCTGGCGGAAGAGAAACGGCAGACGATTCGGCTGTCGGTGAATGCCGAATACGACCTGCTTGGCAACCCCCAGGAGATGCACCTCGTGGTGTCCCATCTGCTGAGCAACGCAATTCGCTATACACAGGAGGGTGGTGAAATTGAAGTGGGCTGGCAGGGATCCCCGCAGGCACTGGAATTCTTCGTCAATGACAACGGTGTGGGTATTCCCAGATCGCAGGTTCCACGCGTGACCGAACGCTTCTACCGCGTCGATGCCGGGCGCTCCCGTAATGAAGGCGGAACCGGATTGGGTCTGTCCATCGTCAAACATGCGCTGGATCGCCACCAGGCCACCTTGATTGTGGAGAGTACGCCGGGCAAGGGATCCCGCTTTTCGTGCCTGTTTCCGGCCTCCCGGAGAATCGTCTCCAGCACGGCAATGCAGAGCGCCGACGGGCGGTAGCGCTGTCACAAAAGCTTCATGAGCACGTCATGTCCGTGTCATTCGCCGACGACACCATGTCCCTGCTGAAATTTGAACATCCTCTCAACGGGAGCTTACTTTGATGAATAAATGTTTTACTGCAATGACCGCGGGCGTCCTGGCGCTCACCGCCTCCGCCATGGTCAACGCCGGCGATGTCGATTCGAAACTGACCAGCTACGAGCGTGCCAGTGGGGTCTCCGGCAATCTCTCCAGCGTCGGTTCCGACACCCTGGCCAATCTGATGACGCTGTGGGCTGAAGAGTTCAAACGCAACTATCCCAGCGTCAACATACAGATCCAGGCAGCCGGTTCGTCGACTGCACCACCGGCCTTGACCGAGGGAACCTCGAACCTGGGCCCCATGAGCCGCAAAATGAAAGACAAGGAGCTGGAGGCATTCGAACGCAAGTACGGCTACAAGCCGACGGCCATTCGGGTTGCCATCGATGCCCTGGCGGTCTATGTCAACAAGGACAATCCCATTGAAGAGATGTCCATTGCCGACGTGGACGCCATTTTCTCCTCCACCCGCAAGTGCGGTGGGAAGACGGACATCAACTCCTGGGGCGAACTTGGCCAGAAGGGTGCCTGGGCGAACCGCAGCATTCAGCTGTACGGCCGCAATTCGGTTTCCGGTACCTATGGTTACTTCAAGGATCACGCCCTGTGCAAGGGTGACTACAAAAACACGGTCAACGAACAGCCGGGATCGGCGTCGGTGGTACAGAGCGTCACCTCGTCCATCAACGGCATCGGCTATTCGGGTATCGGCTACAAGACCTCGGGAGTGAAAGCGGTGAAGCTGGCCAAGAAGGCCGGTTCCGACGCCATCGCGGCCACCGAGGACAACGCCATCAATGGCACTTATCCTCTGGCCCGTTTCCTCTACGTCTATGTAAACAAGGCTCCCAACAAGCCACTGCCTCCCCTGGAGCGCGAGTTCATCAAGCTGGTGCTCTCCAAGCAGGGCCAACAGGTGGTGGTCAAGGATGGCTATGTGCCCATGCCGTCGAAAGTGGTCGAAGCTGAATTGGCCAAGCTGAACTGATCAGTCAAACCGCCACCGATTGAACAAAGCCCCGCTGAGTCGGGGCTTTTTTTTAAATACTGTTTAGCAAATTCATTCTCCTGTCACACGGGCCCGACACAATTACTACTGCTGCGGAGGCAGCAGATTACCTGAGAGCGTTATTCGCATTTGCAGCCCGTGAAAGCGGGTTTCTTTTTGGGAACGACTCCCACTGCCACGCACCACCATCCGCACACCGCGCACGCACACCACGGGTTCCTGCGCGATTATCCGGCTGCGGCTCAGCTCCCACCCACCAGATTCACATCGATGTCGCTTGCAGGCGCCATTCTCCGGCCAGGGAGCAGGCAGATACCGTGCGACGAGTCTCCCGAACTGAATCGGGGTTGGCGGTACGACCGGTGAATTCGCCAGGAATTGTTTCGACATGGCTGGGCACTCATCACCGGACTGGGGGGCCACCATGGCCTGTTGCCAGCAAACCGACCTGGTCTCTAGCTATGCGGCTGTTGGTTGGTTGATGTCCGCCGGTACTTCGCATATCCCAGGCAACATCAAGCCTGCAGCAACCACCCGGGAATCTGCCGTGGTCACCTGCCACCAAACGGCAACTGCGACGGATCTGAAGTCGAATTTGGGTACACCCCGGGAATATGGGTACTGCCACGTGGCGGGCGGGACCCAACAAGATCGGTGGTGATAGGGACAACCGGCGTTGAAACGGGAACCGCATTGCAAGACCAGGACAGACAGTCAGCAAACCGCTCGCCGAGCTACCGTTGACCGCCATCGCACCGGCGGTGAGAACCCTCCACAAGCACGAGGGGTGACAGTCGTTGCCGACCCTCAGGAGGTGAGTTTGAAATGATCTCCTGCCACATTCAGCGCCGCTGCCCTGTTGCCGTCCAGGGATGACGACAGTGCCCGTAGCCATTCGGCGACCGCGCTTTGGGTCTGGATTGCCAGATCCCTGGCAGAAGTGCCCACCACCAATTGGGGATCCCTGAACCAGATCCTTGCCAAAACGGATCTCTCGTGACGCAACAACCGCAGCAGGCTGAGCACAAACACATCATCACCGCAGTAGGCCGCTTCCCGGGCCACGCCCCCCTCTGCTTCATAACGGATGCCCACCGCCTGAACCGGTCTGTCAGTCCGGACGGCACAGCCAAACAGAGAGGGATGAAACGGGAGTACGTCATGCCCGGGAGTGCTGGTTCCCTCGGGAAACACCACGACCTGTTCCCCGGCTGAGATGCGCGCCTCTATCTCGCTCATACTGTGACGAAGGCCGCGCGTACCCCGCCGGTCCAGGAACAGGGTCCCCGATTGGGCGGCCATCCAGCCGATGATCGGCCAATGCCGAACGTCGCTCTTGGAGACAAAGGTCAGGGGTGCTTCTGCGGCCAGCACCAATATATCGAGCCAGGAGACGTGATTGGCCACCAGCAGCGCACCCCCGCGAACGGTCGGGGCGCCCGCACGCTCTCTGCTGATACCCAGGATCCGCAGGATGCCCCTGGTCCACGCCATGCGGATTTGACTTCCCCACCCACGGCGGTACCAGCTTCTGCCGCCAAACGCCAGGCAGGCTATTTGAACCAACACACCACCCAGCAGCCACCCGACGAACAGTGGAAAGCGAACGCTCAACTGTAACAATCAGGACACTCCGAAGTGTCTGGCAAACCGCGGAGTCAGCAGCCGCTTGTCGAGCAGTACCAGTGCATCCGCCACGTCGAAATCGGCGTCCCAGCACAGCTCGCCGCAGATTTTTGCGCCCGCACGCAGATAGGTACGGAGCAGCGCGGGCATCACGATCTCGGTGTCGAGCCAATAGTCTGGTTCCGGTAACGGATACTTTGGCTGGGCACAGGTGGCCATGGAGGTCGCGTACTGTTCAAGAAGCAGTTCCTGCAGCCGGTGCACATAGCTGAAGTCACCGCGCACGGGAATGCTCGCGCAGCCCATGAGATAGCCGGCGCCCGACTTGTCCAGTACCTGCGACAGCCCGACCCAGAGCATGGCCAGACCATGTCCGGCGCGGTAGTCGGGATGCACGCAGGTCCGCCCCACTTCAATGATATTGCCCGGGAGTTCCAGAATGTTCTGCAGATGAAACTCCGACTCGCTGTAGTACCCGATACCGGCTTCCGCGTGGGCGCGGTCCATGACCCGGGTGGTCGCGACCAGGTTGTGGGTGTAGTCGTCCCACACCATCAGATGCCGGCAAAAGGCATCATATTCGTCAATGTCCAGGCCGTGCTCCGGCGTATGCAGGTGGGCGCCCAGCTCCTGCGCAAAGATGCGGTAGCGCAACTGCTGGCAGCTGCGCACCTCCTGTTCGTTTTCCGCCAACTTAACCCGATAACGGTTTTTGCGTGATACTCCGCCATCGACCCGAAGCTGTTGCGTATTCATTCAGATTAATTCCCAAAATGTGATTGATTGGTCGCAGTGGTCGGCATCAACTCAGGTGCGCGACAACTCGTCGACAAAGTCTTCAAAGTCCTTGCGCTGGCGCGATTCCGGCCACGGTTCGCCTGCAGGATCGAACCCGATCATCACCCTCCCTGAAAAGGACGACCGGGCAGCCTGCTGCACCATTTCCAGCTCGGCTGCGCACCACGAGCAGAGCAGCGTGTCGGGAAGCGTCCGGCGACGTTCCGATTCAATGGGCAGCTCGCAGACATGGCAGCGCAACGCCGGTTTGCGCCGGGAGCGTGTGCATTCCTGCTGCTGATGCTGATGGCAGAGCGCCGCTTCCAGATGCTGTTCCATTTCCTGGTTGGCCTGATCGGCAGAGTCCATACTGTTCCCCTCTGTGGAGTGGCTATAGACTTGCCGGGCTGCCGCTGGGGCGGCCCGACGGGTTGCGCACATCCTGTGCGCCACGGATGACATTTGCTTTACAGACGGTTGAAGATTGCGTGAATCTCACGCGGGGGAACGGGTTCGGGCATGATCCAGAAGTTGTTGCGTAGGCTGGAGGAACGGGTGGCGCAGGCCGCCCCCAGGTTCAGATCACGAACCCTGCGCCGCACCGCGCGGGTGGTGGTCGATACGGTGCACGGACTCTGGCACGGCGAACTCAATCTCTATGCCACGAGTCTCGCGTTCACCACCCTGCTGGCCATCGTCCCCACGCTGGCGCTCGGTTTTGCCCTGTTCCGCAAACTCGATCTGCACCAGCAGCTGCGCGAGGTGCTGCACCTCTACCTGGTTCCCCTCGGCGAACAGGGACAATCCATCGAGACCCAGGTCTACCGCTTCATCAGCGACCTGGACGTGGGGGTACTGGGAACGGTGGGGATCGTGGTACTCGCCTACTCCCTGCTTTCGCTGGTGCAGAAGACCGAGCATGCCTTCAATTTCATCTGGTCGCTGCCCAGCAACCGGTCGCTGGTGCGTGGCGTGGGCATCTATCTCGCCATCATGATCTGCGGCCCCCTGTTCGGCGTATTGGCGGTCGCCAGCATCGCGGCGCTGGCCGATACCCAGGTGGCGGCGGCGTTTCAGGGGCTGCCGCTGGTGGGAGGAATTCTGGTAGAGGCCTGGACTGTCTGGCCCTATCTGCTGGTCATGCTGGGCTTCGCCCTGCTCTATCGGATTCTGCCCAACACCAGGGTCAGCCTGCGCGCCGCGCTCATCGGCGGGCTGGTGGGGAGCGGGGTCTGGGTCTCCATCGGTCTGGCTTTTGCCGATTTCGTCACCGGGTCCGGCCGCTACCAGGCGATCTACTCAGGGCTGGCGATTCCTTTTTTCTTCATGCTCTGGCTTTTTTTCAGCTGGCTCAGTCTGCTGATCGGTGCCCAGATTGCGGCCAGCGTTGACCGCCACTCCATCGCCCCGGAAGGGACGCCAACAGCCTGAGAACAGCAGGTTCCCCCGCGGGCACGTTTTTCTGGATTGGCGGACTGGACATGCCTCGCTGCTGATCTATGTTAGGGGTGATAACGACTAGATTTCATACCGGGAGGGTGGTCATGGATACGAACCGCCAGATCAAAATTACGGGTGCGGAGTTCAACCGCTTCTGCAGCGACCGCACGCTGTGGTCAAACGGTGCCTATCTCGACGAAACGCTGATTTTAATCAACGGCCTGGACGCCGAGCACTATGCCAAACCCATCTTCGACCAGGACGAGATCCTGATCATCGCCGGTCGGCTGTGCAGCAGCGACGGATGTGTTTCGTTGACTGAACACCTCGCCCGCTGGCGCGACAATCACTGAGCGCCGGGGGGCTGCGCGGCCATCCAGTCGCCGAAAATCCACTCGGCGTGTCGCAGTACGTCCTCCAGTTCATGGATCTCGCCCGTTTCCGCATTCTGTCCCTGTGACGCCAACATTCCCGCCAGATGGGCGCGGTTACAAAACAGGTTCATGCTCGGACAGGCCAGGGTCACCACCTGGCCGGAGCAGCTGGGCATGTCGATATATTGAACCGGATGCCCGGGCGTGACCCGGACCAGCCGCCCCGCCTCCAGGCGGCAGGTAATGATGGCGCCGCAATCCGGGCAGCCCGATTCGGTGGTCAGCGGTTCCCCGGTCATGAAGTGGATACCCAGGGCATCGGTGGCGCACAGGGCGTACACCGACCGGCCGCCGGACAGCCGCACCCGGTGGCGCGTGGGGCGGCTGCTGAACGGGTAGGCGGTGGTGATCTGGTCCCCCTCCAGGGTCAGCACATCCAGCCGCTGCAGCGCCTCGCATCCGTGGCGTGCCGCGTCCGGACGCTCGTGGCGCTGCTCAGCAAGCTGACTCACGCTCGGGCCGCAGCCGTGGTTCAGAAACCACTGCAACAGATCCAGCCGCAGCTGCCTGAGGTCCGGCTCCTTGCGGGCCAGGTCCGC
>JBNLBB010000002.1:0-57954 GCA_050302415.1 Gammaproteobacteria bacterium
ATTGGTCTGGAGAAATGCAGCGGGATTGCCACCACCCCGCCACCAGTCCACGGCGAGCGTGAAATTGGGAATGTAACGATGTTTCAGTAAGGCGTTGCTTGCCGCCTGGTGCAGAGAACCGAGTGTCATGGACTCCACATGCAGGGGAGCATGCTCCACGATGTTCGGCTCGTCGTCCAGGTGGAAGCCATTTTGCGGGGCTGCGTGGTAACCGATGGCAATCAGCGTGATTAAACCCACGCAGACCAGCCACGGCATCAGCCACTGCCTGTCGGTCGCAACCACTATTTCCCTACCCCCCTGTCTGCAACAGGCGCCCAGTTCCCCAGCCGTTCAAATGGACAATCCGGAACCATCCTATCCCGCTATCACAAACAAAAAAACCGGCTTCGTTGAGCCGGTTTTCATTGTTTGGCGCGCCCGGAGAGATTCGAACTCCCGACCACCTGGTTCGTAGCCAGGTACTCTATCCAACTGAGCTACGGGCGCTTGAAAGGCAGCGATTATCTAGATGCTCAAAACCAATGTCAAGCAACCGGATAAGATGGCGGAGAGAGAGGGATTCGAACCCTCGATGGAGCTATTAACCCCATACTCCCTTAGCAGGGGAGCGCCTTCAGCCTCTCGGCCATCTCTCCATATCCCAGATATTTATGCCCTCTGGAAGGGGGCTTATTCTACGTGCGACAACCGATGTGGTCCAGCCCGCAAGTCCGCTTTTACTGTGAGATCATTCGACTGGGCCGGAACCCGCGTCACCTTCCTTTTCGCGTCGAATCCGTTCATAGATCTCTTCGCGGTGTACGGCCACCTCTTTGGGGGCGTTGACACCAATGCGCACCTGATTGCCTTTTACGCCAAGCACGGTCACAGTAACTTCGTCACCGATCATGAGGGTCTCGCCGACCCTTCTAGTCAATATCAACATGTTCCATCTCCTATGTGCAGCAGCACGGTAACACTCTCCATGCGTCCCTAAAGCACGGACGAAGAGTTTGCAGCGACAAACTTTGTTTTTAAGTATTTATACAACAACGACAAGTTTCCACCCAGGGTGGCATTTTTTTATTTACCTGGGTCAATAACTGTCCAGATCACACACCAGGTGCTTGATCCAACTCAAACGCCTTGTGCAGGGATCTTACGCCCAGTTCCAGGTACTTTTCATCCACCACGACCGAAATCTTGATCTCGGAGGTTGAAATCATCTGAATATTGATCCCATCGGCAGCCAAAGCCGCAAACATTTTACTGGCTATACCGGCGTGTGAGCGCATACCAACACCTACCAGCGATATCTTGACGATGGAATCGTCTCCATTCACTTCACGGGCGCCCATCTCGTTGGCCTGTTTCTTGAGGATTTCCAAGGCCTTCTTGAAATCATTGCGATGCACGGTGAAAGTGAAGTCAGTGGTCCCGTCCTGCCCCACGTTTTGCACGATCATGTCGATTTCAATATTAGCGTCGGATACCGGACTCAGAATACCGGCAGCAATACCCGGACGATCGGGCACACCGATGACCGTCAGTTTGGCCTCATCGCGGTTGAAAGCGATTCCAGAGATTTTGGGCTGCTCCATTTCGGGCTCCTCGAGTGAGATCAGTGTCCCTTCGCCCTCATCCTCAAAAGAGGAGAGTACCCGCAACGGGACGTTGTATTTTCCGGCAAACTCCACAGAGCGAATCTGCAGAACCTTGGATCCGAGGCTGGCCATCTCCAGCATCTCTTCAAAAGTAATCTGATTCAGACGCCGGGCCTTCGGCTCCACTCGGGGGTCTGTGGTGTAGACGCCGTCCACATCGGTATATATCTGGCATTCGTCCGCTTTGAGGGCGGCGGCGACAGCGACGGCCGTGGTATCCGAGCCTCCGCGTCCCAGCGTGGTGATGTTATTGGCTTCATCCAGCCCCTGGAATCCAGCGACCACGACGACCCGGCCGGCCTCAAGATCCGCCCGCATGTGCTGCTGATCGATGTCCGTGATCCGTGCCTTGGTATGCGCGCTGTCGGTACGTATCTGTATCTGCCAGCCGGTGTAGGACCTGGCTTCCTGACCCAGTTCATTGAGCGCCATGCACAAAAGGGCGATGGTCACCTGCTCGCCGGTGGATACCAGCACATCCATTTCGCGGGCGTTGGGTTGCTCACTGATCGCCTTGGCCAGGTCAATCAAGCGGTTGGTCTCGCCGCTCATGGCCGAGACGACGACGACAACGTCATCACCACGCTGCCGAAACCGGGCGACCCGCTGCGCCACGTTTTTGATCCGGTCAGTGGTCCCGACCGACGTACCGCCGTACTTTTGGACAATTAATGCCATTGCCGCCTACTCGTGGGAAACGCGCGAATTTAGCATATGCCTGAGGGTTAGAAAAGGCATGGAGACCAGACGGTTAGGATTCGACCCAAGCGACTTTACCTGGTACCCAACTGACCGGCCACCCAGGATGCAACACCGTCCAGAGCAGCACCCAACGCGCCGACATCTGAGCCACCTCCCTGGGCCATATCGGGTCTGCCACCCCCTTTGCCACCAACCTGCTCGGCTACGTGCTTCATCAAGGCCCCGGCCTTCACCTGCGCAGTGGCGTCCTCGGTTACGCCGGCCACCAGGGATACCTTGGACCCTTCCACCGCCGCAAGAATGACCACTGCCGACTTGAGCTTCTGTTTCAATTGGTCAACGGTTTCACGCAAAACCTTGGCATCCGCCCCTTCCAGGCGCGCGGCGACCACCTTGATGCCGCTGATGTCGATGGCGCCGGAGACCAGATCGTTGCCCTGGGAACTCGCCAGCTTGCCCTGCAGGCGCGCCAGTTGCTTTTCGAGCTCCCGGTTTTTCTCCAACAGTCCCTGTACCTTGTCTTCCAAGAGGTCACGACCTCCCTTCAGCTGTTGACCCAGGCGTTCCAGAATCTGCTCGCCTTCATGAATTCGGCGCAAAGCGCTGAGGCCGGCAACGGCCTCTATCCGGCGCACGCCTGCCGCTACGCCGGTTTCGGAGGTGATGCGAAACACACCAATATCACCGGCCCGTGAGACGTGCGTGCCTCCGCACAACTCGACAGAAAATTCACCCACGGCGAGCACCCGGACTTCACTGCCATACTTTTCGCCGAATAGGGCCATCGCTCCGGCCGCAATCGCGTCGTCATAGCCCATTACGCGGGCGCTCACTTCGGCATTCCGGCGTATTTCACGGTTGACTATGGACTCAACCTCTTCGATCTGGGCCCGGGTCATTGGCTCGAAATGCGAAAAATCGAAGCGCAAGTGGTCACTATCGACCAGAGAGCCCTTCTGCTGAACATGTTTGCCAAGCACTGAGCGCAGTGCGGCGTGCAGCAGGTGGGTCGCCGTATGATTGCAGGCGGTTTCGCGCCGTTCGCTCTCATTGACGATGGCGCTCACCGACTGCCCCTTGGACAGGCTGCCGGTAATCAGGCGACCGATATGCACAACCGTTCCCGATGCCTGCTTCTGGGTATCCCGCACTTCAAATCGGGCATCGCCGGCTGAAATCATCCCGCGGTCACCCACCTGACCACCGGATTCCGCGTAAAACGGTGTTTCATTCAGAACCACAATCCCCTCGTCGCCGGCCGACAGGATATCGACCTGTCCACCGGCTACCGCCAGGGCAGAAACCTTTGCCTCAGATTGCGTCCGGTCATACCCGACGAATGCGGTCTTTTCCGTGAGCCCCAGATTGTCTGTCAGATCCACGCTGAACCGGCTGGCGGCCCGAGCCCGATCGCGCTGCTCCTCCATATGGCGTTGGAAACCATCCATATCCAGCTGCATCCCGCGTTCGCGCGCTACATCCCCGGTCAGGTCGATGGGGAACCCGTAGGTATCATAGAGTTTGAAGGCCACGTCTCCGGGTATGGTCCGATCCTTGGCCTCGCCCATGGTCTGCTCCAGAATCCGCATCCCCTGTTCCAGGGTTTCGGCAAAGCGCTCCTCCTCCAGTTTCAGGACCTGAGCCACCTGGCCCTGGGCGGCGGCCAGTTCAGGATAGGCCTGCCCCATCTCGGCAACCAGTGCCGAAACCAGAGTGTGGAAAAATGGTTGGGTCACGCCCAGCTTGTAGCCATGACGGATTGCCCGACGAATGATTCGTCGCAGAACATAACCCCGGCCCTCATTGGAGGGCAACACACCGTCGGTGATCAAAAATGAGCAGGCCCGAATGTGGTCGGCAATCACCCGCAGGGAACTGGCGGTCAGATCGCTGGACCCGGTCGCTTTCGCCGCCGCGGCTATCAAATTCTGGAACAGGTCAATTTCGTAGTTGCTGTGGACATGCTGCAGGACGGCTGCCAGGCGCTCCAATCCCATACCGGTATCCACCGACGGCTTGGGCAGTGGGTCCATGCGCCCATCGGCAAAACGGTTGTACTGCATGAACACCAGATTCCAGATCTCGATGTAGCGGTCGCCATCCTCTTCGGGAGTTCCGGGAGGTCCACCGGCCACCGATGGGCCGTGGTCGTAGAAAATCTCCGAACAGGGTCCGCAGGGACCGGTATCGCCCATTGCCCAGAAATTGTCACTCTCGTAACGTTTGCCACCGGGTTTGTCGCCGATGCGCGTGAATCGCTCTGAATTGACACCAATCTCCTTCAGCCAGATATCCGCCGCTTCGTCATCTTCCGAGTAGACGGTCACCCACAGTTTTTCCGCCGGTAGTTTGACCACCTCGGTAAGAAACTCCCAGGCGTACTGAATGGCTTCGCGCTTGAAATAGTCACCAAAACTGAAATTGCCCAGCATTTCGAAGAAAGTGTGGTGCCTTGCCGTGTAGCCAACGTTTTCCAGATCGTTGTGCTTGCCTCCGGCCCGCACACAGCGCTGTGAGGTCGTGGCCCGCGAGTAGGCCCGTTGGTCGTGACCCAGAAAGACGTCTTTGAACTGCACCATTCCTGCGTTGGTAAACAGCAGGGTGGGATCATTCCCGGGCACCAGTGGACTGCTGGCGACGATTTCGTGGCCATTCTTCTGAAAATACTCGAGAAATGCGCGGCGAATTTCTGAACTGTTCATCTGGATTATTTATGGATTCCAATGTGGTTCCCGGAAAATAGCATTTTGCTTTTCCCGGGGGCAACGTCACCCGACCTCGTCCTCATCGCCGAGCACCCGGCAGATCAGATCGTGGGGAAACCCGCGGTATTCAAGAAATCTGGCCTGCTGCAGCCAGCTTTTCCGATCGTCGGGCATCCGGGCAAATTTTTTTCGTCGGACCGCGTGGGCCACCTCACGCCAGTCAATCTGGTCGGAGGTGAGCAACGCCTCTGTGGTCGCGGAGTCAACGCCCTTCTCGCGAAGCACCTGCCGTATCCGGACCGGTCCGTAGCCCCGCTGCACCAGACTGTCCCGCTGCAGGTCGGCGAACCGCTCGTCATTCAGCAGGCGTTCTGCCTGCAGTGAGGTGACCACAGCGCTGACAATATCCCTGGAAAATCCGCGCGCACTGAGACGGGAGCCTAATTCCGCCGATGCATATTCCCGCCTGGCCAGCCAGCGCATGGCCTGGTCGCGCGCCAACTGGCGGTCAACCGCCTCTTCAGGCGTCAGCTGTTTCCACTTCACCGCTATCCACGCGAACGTTGGGCAACAGCTTGGCGCGGATCTGGGCTTCGATCTCACGGGCGATTTCAGGATTGTCCCTGAGGTATTGGCGGGCGTTTTCTTTGCCCTGGCCAATACGGTCACCCTTGTAGCTGTACCAGGCTCCCGCCTTGTCGACAAACCCGTTGTTCACGCCCAGGTCAACAATCTCGCCTTCTCTGGAAATACCTTCGTTGTAGAAAATCTCGAACTCGGCCTGCTTGAACGGCGGCGCCATCTTGTTCTTGACCACCTTGACCCGGGTTTCGTTACCGGCGACCTCGTCCCCCTTTTTGATCGAACCCGTCCGCCGGATATCCAGCCGGACCGACGAGTAGAACTTGAGTGCATTGCCGCCGGTGGTGGTTTCCGGGCTGCCAAACATGACCCCGATCTTCATTCGGATCTGGTTGATAAAGATGACGAGTGTGTTGGATCGCTTGATATTGGCCGTCAGCTTGCGCAGGGCCTGTGACATCAGGCGGGCGTGCAGGCCCACATGGGAGTCGCCCATCTCACCTTCGATTTCGGCCTTGGGGGTCAGCGCGGCCACGGAGTCGATGACCACCACATCCACGGCGGCAGAGCGCACCAGCATGTCCGCAATCTCCAGCGCCTGCTCTCCGGTATCGGGCTGAGACACCAGCAGGTCGTCCACATTGACTCCGAGCTTTTCAGCATAAGAGGGGTCCAGCGCATGTTCGGCATCCACGAAGGCTGCGGTGCCGCCCAGTTTCTGGGCTTCGGCCACCACCTGCAGGGTCAGGGTGGTTTTACCGGAGGATTCCGGACCGTAGATCTCCACCACGCGCCCACGCGGCAGACCACCGATGCCCAATGCCATATCCAGGGTAAGGGATCCGGTGGAAATGACGCCGATATCGCGCACCACTCCGGGATCACCCATGCGCATGACTGCGCCCTTACCGAACTGACGTTCAATTTGGCCTAGTGCCGCGTCTAGGGCTTTGCGTTTGTTGTCGTCCATCCCGTCCTACCGTGTTGCTGCTGAATCTCAAAACCGGGCGATTATCCCACAGCCCCGCTTCCGGTGTCAGCCGACACCCGGCCTGAGCGGGTACTCAACCAGAGTCCGGTAGCGCGAACCCTGTCGGTCCAGCACTGACGACAGTAGGCGAAAACCGACAACAGACCAGGCGATAGGCTCAATTGACAAGCGGTTTGGACGGTTCAGGACCTTGCGTGCAACCGTGACGTGCGGCGCAAACGGACGATCTTCCGCAGTAAATCCACTCCGGTCACAGGCTTTGCCGATCTCCGCCTCAAGCTTGACTAGCTCCGCCGGGGTCCTACCGCAGCCTGCCCACAGGATTCCGGATCGGCGCCACCAACCCAACCGGTCCAACTCCAATGCAAAGGCCTGCCCACGAACGCCGGCCAGTTCCCTTTGCAGTTCATCAATCTGGCGGATCGTGCAATCACCCAGGAATCTCAACGTCACGTGCAGATTCCCTTGGGGTACGGGTCGCCCTATGGCATCCAGGCCCATTCGGTTCAGTTGGTGCGCGAGCGCTTCGCTGACCGTGGCATCCGGCCACAAACCGATAAATATCCTCTGCTTATCGGCCACCTGCCACCATCTCCGCCATCCGCTGCAACGCCCGGAATACAGTTTGTCGGCGTACCGCTTCCCGGTCACCCAGAAACAGACGGGATTCAGATTCCATCCGACCGGAAACCGCCCAGGCAAACCAGACCGTGCCCACCGGCTTCTCCGGGGTACCACCATCCGGCCCTGCGACGCCACTCACTGCCAGGGCACAGTCCACTGTGGAATGTGCAACCACGCCCCGGCACAGGGCTTCCACCACGGGCGCACTCACCGCACCATGGGTGGCGAGCAGTGCGTGCGACACGCCCAGCATCTCCTCTTTGGCTGGATTGGAGTAGACCACCCATCCGCGCTCGAACCAGCGGGAACTGCCGGCCATATCGGTCAGTGTTTTGGCGATCCAACCGCCGGTACAGGACTCGGCCGTACCCAGATGCCATGCTTTGTCCAGCAGCGCTGCGGCCAATCGCGCCGCCTGCGATGCCAGATCCAGGTCACTGCATTGCATTGATTTGCTCCCTTCCATACCAACTCACAATGGAAAAACTACCAGATTCCCTGAGCTCCCAACCCGATCACCGCCAGATCACTTTCGCTGAACAAGAATTTGGATACACTGGCGCGATGTCCAAGACCGAACCATCCACCAACCACACCCCCATGATGCGCCAGTACCTGCGCATCAAAGCCGAGCACCCGAACATTCTGGTCTTTTACCGGATGGGCGACTTTTATGAGCTTTTTTACGACGACGCCAGTCGCGCCGCACAATTGCTCAACATCACGTTGACGCGACGCGGGCAATCCGCCGGCGAGCCGATTCCCATGGCGGGCGTGCCCGTTCACGCAGCGGAGAATTATCTCTCGCGGTTGGTGCGCATGGGCGAATCGGTTGCCATCTGCGAGCAGATCGGCGATCCCGCCACCAGCAAGGGACCGGTGGAGCGGAAGGTTGTGCGAATTGTAACTCCCGGCACCCTGTTCGAAGAGGGGTTGCTGGAGGAGCGCCGCGAAAACCTGGTCATCAGCATCCAACGTGAAGGTGACCGTTTTGGGCTGGCGGTGTTTGAGTTGTCTAGTGGACGGTTCACCGTTCTGGAGCGCAACAATACCGCGGAGCTGGGCAACGAACTGGAGCGACTGCGACCCGCCGAAGCCATCTACAACGAAGACTACCCGGATTTGCCGGAGACCCGTTTTCCCTGCCGGACCACCTCACTTCCACCCTGGCATTTCGAGTACGAATCGGCACAGCGGGCGCTGTGCAAACAGTTCGGCACCCGCGACCTTGCCGGCTTCGGGTGTGAAGGTCTGACTCTGGCAGTGGGTGCCGCAGGCGCCCTGCTGGGTTACGTGCGCGACACCCAACGCAGCCAACTCCCGCATCTGCGCGGATTGAGCGTCATTCCCGCCGAGGCATGCGTCGCCATGGATTCGGCGACCCGGCGCAACCTGGAGTTGGAACACAGCCTGACCGATACGCCACACCTGACCCTTGCCGGGGTGCTGGACCGATGCGCCACCAGCATGGGCAGCCGCTGTCTGCGGCGTTGGCTTAACAGCCCGTTGCGCAATCAGGGGGAACTGCGGGGCAGGCATCACGCCGTTGGTGAATTGGCAGAAGCAAACCAGACCGACGCCCTGGTCGACCATTTGCGGGAGATCGGCGATATGGAACGGGTACTCGCGCGCATCGCCCTGCGCACCGCCCGCCCCCGGGATCTGCTGGCCACGCGTAACGCGCTCCAACAGCTGTTGCCACTGCAAAACCTGCTGGCCGACATCGACTCCCCATTGATCCAGGATTTGCGTCAATCGATCACACCATACCCAACACTGCAGGAGACGCTCGAGCATGCGCTGGTCGACAACCCGCCGGCCATTGCGCGGGATGGCGGGGTCATCGCACCCGGGTTCGATGCGGAACTGGACCGGTTGCGCACCTTGAGTGAAAACGCGGATCAGTTCCTGCTCGACATGGAGGCAAGGGAACGCGAAGCCACCGGCATCTCCACCTTGAAAATCCGCTACAACCGGGTACATGGCTTCAGTATCGAAGTGGGCCGTTCCCACGCCGAGCGGATCCCCGACCACTACATCCGGCGCCAGACCCTAAAAAATGCGGAACGCTACACCACGGCGGAGCTGAAGGAGTTCGAAGAGGAGGTATTGAGCGCCAGAGATCAGGCCCTGGCGCGCGAGCGAGCGCTCTACGAAGAACTACTGGACAACTTTACGGCGCCTCTTCCCCAGCTTCAGGAGACCGCCAAAGCACTGGCGCAACTCGATGTGCTATGCAACTTCGCAGAACGCGCGGTCACCCTCCGCTTCACCCGCCCGGAGTTGGTGGAAGAGATCGGGATCGACATCGTCGCGGGTCGCCATCCGGTGGTGGAGTTCAACCAGGAAGAGCCGTTTGTCGCCAACGACCTGCAGCTGAACAGCGAGCGGAAAATGCTGATCATTACCGGACCCAACATGGGCGGCAAATCGACCTACATGCGCCAGAACGCGCTGATCGTCATCCTCGCGCTGATCGGATCGCACGTTCCAGCCACCGCCGCACGGATAGGACCCGTGGACAGGATATTTACCCGGATAGGCGCCTCCGACGATCTGGCCGGCGGACGCTCCACCTTCATGGTTGAAATGACCGAGACCGCCAACATTCTGCACAACGCCACACCCCAGAGCCTGGTGCTGATGGACGAAGTCGGGCGAGGCACCTCCACATTTGACGGCTTGGCGATCGCGTGGGCAAGCGCCGAGCATCTGGTTCGGCAGAACCGTTCGTTGACCCTGTTTGCGACCCACTACTTCGAACTGACCACGCTTCCGGATCTGCACGAAACCATCGCCAATGTACACCTGGATGCTATCGAGCACAGCGAGCGGATCGTTTTTCTGCACGAGGTCAAAGAGGGTCCCGCAAACCAGAGCTATGGATTGCAGGTCGCGGCCCTGGCGGGATTGCCCGCACCCGTGATCAGGGAGGCACGCCAGCGGCTCTCACTGCTGGAAGATGAAGCGTGTGCCCGGCCTTCACCCGGCGACCGACGTCCGGCCCAAGAGCAGATGACGCTGTTCAGCAGCCCTCCCAGGGACCATCCCCTGTGGCAGGAGCTGGCGTCGCTGCATCCCGACGAGCTGACGCCTAAAGCAGCCCTCGAACAGCTTTACCGATTGAAGAGTTTGATGCTGGCGGAATAGAGAAGATGCCGCAGATGTGGCCGGCGTCCCTGCCGCCCACATCTGCCGCCCTTAGACTGCGTCATGCAATCGGGCCTCCTGCCCGAATATCCTGAATGCAATCCCTGCACACATCCCTGTCGGCGCCATTGTTACGCTACTGGGGCCAAGTCACAACAAACCGATACGCATTCGCCACAGTCCGGCTGCTTCAGCAGATCGTCTCGCCGATGGGGATTTCTTTTTGTTTTTCAGCTATCTGTGATCTGGCACGGCTGGCGTGTAGCTTGCCGCCCACAAGTGCGCCGCCATTTGCCCACACAAATTTAATCCATTTCCTACAGCACAAGACGACACAGGGTGGGTATAGGAGAATCTCCCGTGCCTAGCCGCGGGGATGGTGGCGTCGATGAAGGTCCCTCAGCCGTTCGCGTGCAACATGGGTATAAATCTGGGTTGTGGAGAGATCGCTGTGGCCTAGCAGCATCTGCACCGCCCGCAAATCCGCACCGTGATTGAGCAGATGGGTCGCAAATGCATGCCGCAGAGTGTGCGGCGACAGGTGTTTCGCAATTCCTGCTTCGGCCGCATACCGCTTGATCAACTGCCAGAATGCCTGACGACTCATATGTTCGCCTCGCTTGGTGAGAAACGCACACGCAGACAGCTGATTGCCCCTGGTGAGATCGTCGCGCCCCTCCCTCAGGTAACGCTGGTACCAGTCGGCCGCCTCATCGCCCATCGGCACCAGCCGCTCCTTACTGCCCTTGCCGATTACCCGCACCACACCCTGATGCAGATTGACCTGGTCCAGGCGCAACATCACGAGCTCCGAGACGCGCAGTCCCGTGGCATAGAGCAGTTCCAACATCGACCGATCCCGCAAACCCAGTGGTCGAGCCACATCGGGCTGAAGGATCAAGGCTTCCACCTCTTCCTCGGTCAACGATCCCGGTAGACGCCTGCCGAGCTTGGGTGCATCCACGTCCAAAGTGGCATCCTGTACCACCCAGCCCTCGCGTGCGCAGTGCCGGTAAAAACGCCTCAGGCTGGAGAGTATCCTCGCCGAAGTGGTCGGCCTCGCCCCAGCCCCGACCCGGTGCGCGAGATAGCCCAGCACCTCGGCGCGTGAGGCTGAATCAAGGGCAGCTCCGTTGGACTCCAGCCACTTCTGGAATTGGTTGAGATCACTGGCGTAGGCCTGCAGCGTATTGCGGGAAAGGCCCCGCTCCATCCACAGGGTATCCAGAAAGCGGTCGACCAGCGGATCAGACACTGCGGCCTTCATGGCGCAGCAGCGCGCGTTTGAAATCCAGCAGCCAGCCACTACGTTCCCCGGAAAACCCACCCAGACCGGTAGCGGCAACCACGCGATGACAGGGACGAATTAGAGGTAGCGGATTGGCTCGGCAGGCGGCGCCGACTGCTCGTGCCGACGAACCAAGCCGCGCTGCCAGTTCGCCGTAAGTGGTGACACTGCCCGCGGGGATGGTGGTCAGTTCGGTCCAAACCCGGCGTTGAAAAGGTGTCCCAATATCCACGTATGGCACATCAAACCTGTGCTCGGGCTGCCTCCCATAGGCGCGCAACTGCGCCAAAACTTCTTTTAAAAATGGGCTTTCCGGCGCGACTTCCGGGATTTCGGGTGGAAGCAGAACCGCGCATCGTAACTGTTCGTTCTCTGCCAGCAGACCAACTCGTCCACCTGGGACCGCCACTACCGCATCAAACTGAACAGTCTTGTTCACTACTCGGCCCCGGAACCACCGCGCGTCAAGTAAAGCTGGTCAATCTCCCGCTGTATGCGCGCCTTGCGCTTGCTGTCTACCGTCCGCTCAAGCACTGCTTTAAAAAGGCGGCGTGCATCTTCCACCATCCCCGCCCTTCCCAAAACCGAGGCTGCCTGAAATCGGGCGGTCTGCGCCCAAGGGTCCCAACTCTTCTCTGGGATCTCCAGCGCAGAGGCCAGATAGTAGCGGGCCGCTGAGGCGTACTCGTCCAGCGCTTTTGCCGACTCCGCACTCCAGTAGAGCAGTTCACGACGCACGCCGGGATCGACTTCGCGTTGAGCAACCTGGTCCAGAAGTCCGACAGCCGCTCGGTGACTGCCCATGGTCTGCAGGTCAAACACCACCTGCAACAGGCGATCCCGCTGGGCAGGTTCCGGATTGGCTACCCGATCCAGTAACTGCTTCAGCGCGACAGCACCGTGTTCAGGCGCTCCACCCATGATCAGAATCCGCGCCCGCAACAGGTGCCAGTTCCAAAAATCTGCTCCGGGTGGCGGCTCTTCAAGGTCGCGCAAGCGACGCGAGGCCTCCGCTATTTCTCCGCGCTGCACCGCGGCCTGCGCCAGACGATGGCGCACGGTTTCCGGCACACCGTTCAACGACGGATAAAAAGTGTCATCCAGAAACAGCAGCTCTAGCAGCGTTGCCTGCTCGGGGGTATCCGGAAAGGTGAGGCCAAACTGCATTTCCGCCAGTTCGCGAATGCGTTCAGACTTGGCCTCACGCGACAGGAAGGCAAAAATGCCACGCGCGGCCAGGGGATCAGCCGCAAACAGATCGCGTCCCAAGTTGTACCAACGCTGATCTTCGCCGCGCAGTAACTGGCGCTCGTTACCGATACTCTCGCCGAGTTGAATATAGGCCTGCCAGAGCATCGCCCCGCTGAGTTGCAAAGGGGTCAGACCGCCGTGCTCCAGGTCGCTTCCCGGCACCAGGCGCGCGCGCTCCATAAAATCGGCAGAATCCCGCCAATTGCGGAGCAGCCTGGCCGCTTCAGCGGCCGTCAGCAACGCAGCAAACCGGGTGGAGGGTGACACCTCCTTTTCAATTGCGGCTCGCATTTCAGCCAACACTCCGGCAGCGTGGCGCGAATCGGCTTTCAGCTGTGCCGAAGCGCGCAGGACGGAGGCTTCCATGGAGGCATCACTGCGCAGCAGTCGGATGGCGTCGTCCGCCCGACCGACGCCGAGCAACACCTTGGCCTGGAGCAACCGGGCTTCACCATCCGCTTCGCCATAATCAAGGCGTACCCGATTCATGGCAATGTAAGCGTCTTCCGCCAATCCTGCAGAGAGGTACGCCTGCACCAGCGAGCGGCGCAACACGCCCAATTCCGGCTCCGGCGGTTCAGCGGACCCCAGCCAGATCAGATCGCGAATCAACCGTATGGCGTCGGACTGTCTGTCCAGTTCGATCAACGCTTCCGCCCGATGGGCATCGACCCACCACCGGTCCTGACGGGAAACCTGGTCGGTCACCTCTCCGGTTCGTTCCAGCAGGGTCTGCCAGTCTCCGCGGCGCCGGTAGAGCAGGTAGCGCTGTTGCTCCAGCGCCAACCATATGGACGATGGCTGGGTTTTGGCTTGGGCCTGTTCAATCTCCTCCAATGCCAGCGAGAGGGCTCCCTCGTCGATCAACCGGGACACTTCCAAGGTGGGTGGGTTTGCCGGCAACGAGCCGCTGGCCAGCAGAATTGACAGCCCGATCCCACACTGCCCTCTTGCTCTGCGGCACACGGATGCTGGAGAGTTTGAAAATTTCATGCCGGCATTATACCGATGGTCTGTCCGTGCCGAGCATGAAGATCAGAAACAGAAAAAGGCGCCCGAGGGCGCCTTTTCCGAAAAGAGACAAACTAGATTTTCTCTTTGATTCGGGCAGCCTTGCCACTGCGATCACGCAGGTAGTAGAGCTTCGCGCGACGTACATCGCCGCGCCGTTTCACGGTAATCGACGCAACCAGCGGGCTGTAGGTCTGGAAGACACGCTCGACGCCTTCACCGTGGCTGATTTTGCGCACCGTAAAGGAGGAGTTGATACCGCGGTTCTTTTTGGCAATGCAGACACCCTCATATGCCTGCAGACGCTCGTTCGTGCCTTCGCGGACTTTGACCTGTACCACCACCGTGTCGCCGGGGCCAAATTCCGGAATCTCGCGATTCATCTGCTCGGCGTTGATCTGATCAATAATGTTTGCCATTTCTCTTTCCCCACTCGCGCCCAAGGCGCGGCATCTACTGCTTAAAACCCGGTTCCCGAATCCGACTCACCAGTCTCGGCAACGTATTCATCCAACAGGCGCTGCTGCGCGTCAGTCAATTGCAGCTTCGCCAACATATCCGGTCGACGCATCGAGGTGCGTCCCAATGCCTGCTTGGTGCGCCAGCGCTCTATGGCAGCGTGATCGCCGCTGAGCAGCACCCTGGGCACCTCGAGACCCTCAAATACTTCCGGTCTCGTATAGTGCGGGCAATCCAGCAGACCCGCAGTGTGGGAGTCCTGCTGCGCAGAGTCCCCGTCGCCCAGCACTCCCGGTATCATCCGCGCGACGGCGTCAACCAGCACCATCGCAGCCAACTCGCCGCCACTCAGTACATAGTCGCCCAGCGACCACTCTTCATCGACTTCGCGGGTCACGACCCGCTCGTCTATCCCTTCGTAGCGTCCCGCCACCAGAATCAATCCCGGTCGCTGCGCAAACAGACGCACCGCATGCTGATCCAGCCTTCTGCCTTGAGGCGATAGCAGAATCACCGGAGTCCCGCCGACCGCCGCTTCGCGCGCCGAACGTATGGCGCCGCACAGCGTATCGGCCTTCATCACCATGCCTGGTCCGCCGCCGTACGGTCTGTCATCCACCGTCCGGTGCCGGTCTTTGGCGTAGTCCCGCGGATTCCAGGTGTGCAACGACAGCAATCCGCTGTCCCTGCCGCGCCCAACAACGCCGAATTCTCCCACCTGCTGGACCAGCTCCGGAAACAGCGTGACGACATCAAAGCGCATCAGAATTCCGGATCCCAGTCGACGACTATGCGTCCACCGGCAATATCGACGGACCTGACCACATCCGGAACCACAAATGGCACCAACCGCTCACGCTCACCCTGGAGCACCAGCACATCATTGGACCCGGTTTCCAGCAAGTGATCCACCTGACCCAACTCGGTTCCCTCGACGGTTTCCACACGCAGGCCGATCAAATCCGCCCAGTAGAATTCGCCTTCGTCCAGCTGGGCCAGTTGCTCCCGCCGCACCGAAATGGTCGACCCCACCAACTCGGCTGCACTATCCCGATCCTCCACGCCAACCAATCTGGCGATCAGACCTTTTCCGTGCACCTTTCCCTGTGCGACGGCCATCTCTTTCACTTCACCGCCCCGCTCCAGCAGCCAGGGCTTATATATAAGTATGTTGTCCCTGGGTTCGGTATGCGACTGGATCTTCACCCAGCCCCTGACGCCGAAGACGCCTACGACCGAACCGACAACCAGCGACGCCATTAGGCGTTGGCTTTTTCAGCTTCCTTCAGCAGCTTCGCAACACGCTCGGAAGTCTGGGCACCCTGGCCGGTCCAGTGACTGACACGCTCCAGGTCCACGCGCAGGCGTTCGGAATTACCGCTGGCAACCGGGTTGAAAAACCCGAGCCGCTCAATGTAACGGCCGTCGCGACGGTTGCGGCTATCGGTCACTACGATGTTGTAGTAAGGCCGTTTCTTGGCCCCGCCTCGGGCCAGACGAATGGTCACCATGGGAATGGAATTCCTCTTTAATCCAGACAAATAGAGCCACATCCACCGGGGGTGGCTTCAAGAACCGCGGAATTATACCGGAATCCGGGCGGTTGAAAAGGCCAGAATCAGGTTAAAACCCCATTCCCGGAGGCATTCTTCCCTTTAAACCTCTCAGCATCTTCGCCATTCCGCCCTTAGATGCCTTTTTCATCAATTTTTCCATCTGCATGAACTGCTTAAGCATCCGGTTCACGTCCTGGACCTCAGTGCCCGAACCAGCGGCAATGCGCCGCTTCCGCGAACCTTTGATCACTGCGGGAAACCGACGCTCGTGGGCGGTCATGGAGTTGACGATGGCCACCTGACGACGGATATCCTTGTCATTGACCTGGTTTTTTACCGCTTCCGGCACCTTCCCGATACCGGGCAGTTTGTCGATCATGCTGCTCAATCCACCCATGTTCAGCATCTGCTGCAACTGGTCGCGGAAATCCTCCAGATCAAATCCCTTTCCCTTTTGCAGTTTGACCGCCAGCTTTTCCGCCTTCTGACGGTCGACCTTGTGCTGGACATCTTCCACCAGGGAAACGATGTCGCCCATCCCCAGAATGCGCGAAGCGACCCGCTCGGGATGGAATGGCTCCAGGGCCGTGGTTTTCTCCCCCACCCCAATGAATTTGATAGGTTTTCCGGTGATGTGGCGAATCGACAGGGCGGCCCCGCCCCGCGCATCGCCGTCCGCCTTGGTCAGGATCACACCGGTCAATGGCAACGCCTCGTCGAAGGCACGCGCTGTGTTGGCGGCATCCTGACCGGTCATGCTGTCGACGACGAACAGTGTTTCAACGGGGCTGATAGCCGCATGTATCCGGACTATCTCTTCCATCATGTCGCTGTCCACATGTAGCCGGCCAGCGGTATCTATGAGCACCACGTCGGTCTGCGATACTTTGGCCTGTTCCACGGCAGCCCTGGCTATGGATTCCGGCTTCTGATCGGGAGTGGAGGGAAAAAAATCGGCACCCACCTCAGCCGAGAGTGTTTTCAACTGATCGATGGCGGCAGGACGATAGACGTCGCAGCTGACGGTCATCACCCTCTTTTTCTGGCGTTCGCTCAACCAGCGGGCGAGCTTGGCAACACTGGTGGTTTTTCCAGCCCCCTGCAGTCCAGCGACAAGGACCACCGCAGGCGGCTTGACCGACAGGTTCAGTCCATCGTTGGCCGCACCCATCAGTGCCACCAGTTCGTCGTTGACGATTTTGACCAGCGCCTGACCCGGTGTCAGGCTCTGCAACACCTCCTGACCGACGGCACGTGCCCGTACCTGATCGATGAAGGTCTTGACCACGGGCAGTGCGACATCGGCCTCCAGCAGCGCCATGCGCACTTCACGCAGGGTGTCGCCCACATTCTGCTCAGTGAGCCTGCCCCGCCCTTTCAGTTGATCCAGGGTGCGCCCGAGTCGCTCGCTCAGATTCTCAAACATACCAACCTCGTCACGCTTCAGCGCCGACAACGGCCGAAGACTTACGGAGAAAAAGGGGGGATTATAGTGCCAGGATCTGTCCGGACCGCAATGCCATCAGCTCGACGCCGGGAAGCGCCTCCCGGCATTCCGCCATGATCGCCTGCTCCGCGCCGGGTTTCAGGTGAGTGATATAGACTTCGGGACTGTGCCGGAGCTTCTGCAAATCGGCGGCCAGCAGAGAAGGACAGTAATGTCGTGAAAGGCGGCTGAGTTCCAGCTCACGATTGGGAAATGCGGACTCGACCACCAGCATGTCCAGACTGGAGTGGGCATTCAGCGCCTGCCAGAATCCGTCGTTGGTGGTCGTGTCACCACTGAAGGCTATGGACCTGGTCTCCGAAGCTATACGGTATCCCGCTGCCGGCACCGCGTGGTTGGCCGGTAACATTTCAATCTCCAGATCTTCCAGCAAACACTGTTCCCCGGGCTCCATGACCACGTATTTGAGCACCGGCTGATCAGCATTGGGTAATTGGGCAAAATCGGGCCAGATAACCCAATTGAAAATATGCTGCTGTAGGGCCTTGAGGGTGTCGGCCCTGCCATGCAGCGCGATGGGACGCCTGATCCGGTCAAACACACTGTCAATGAGCAGGGGGATGCCCGCAACATGGTCGAGATGGGAGTGGGTAACAAAGATATGTTGGAGGTCAGCCATCCTCTCCAGCGCCAGATCGCCGACGCCCGTGCCGGCGTCCAACAGAATGGTGTCGCCGATCAGAAACGAAGAGGTGCGCAACCCTGAACCGAGTCCGCCACTACAGCCGAGAACTTCTATTTTCATTCGGTGCCTGTGCCTGCGGAATGAACTGTCTCACCCAGAAACCCATTTGACCACTATAATTCCCCAGCGGGAACCAGGACAAAGCTTAGACTATCCGAATCGTCCCGTGGTCTCAGTGACGCAATTACAGGACTTGTGGTAGCCACCCACAGTTGTCATATTTGAGATCTGAAACGAAAACGAATAGAGCTGGGGAATGACAGGAACCATAGTGACCGCCACTTTCGTAATCGCCCTATATGTCGTATCCGCCTCATTGATTGGATTCCGTCTTCTGCGCAACGCAACAGGTGGCACAATCACCAAATCACCCGCGCTCATGATCGGCGGGGTGGCGCTGGTACTCCATGCAGCACTGCTCTACCAGGCCATCGTGACAGCCGGGGGATTCAACCTGGGTTTCTTTCACGCCTTTTCCCTTATCGCGTGGCTGATCGTTGCGCTGCTGTTTGTCATATCGACCACAAAACCCATGGAAAACCTAGGGTTGATTCTCCTGCCATTTGCGGCACTCACAGTTCTGCTCAGCGTGCTGTTTCCCAGCGAACATGTCATTGCGAGCACAGCACCCTGGGAACTGAGGGCCCATATTCTGCTGTCCGTCATGGCATACTCGCTGCTAACACTGGGTGCGGTTCAGGCACTGCTTCTCTATTTCCAGGAATACCACCTGAGAAACCGCAAGCCTACCGGTGTAATCCGGGCCTTGCCCCCACTACAGGTGATGGAGGCGTTGCTGTTTCAGATTCTGTCCGTGGGGTTCATATTCCTGACGCTCGCCCTCAGCAGCGGCATCATTTTTCTAGAAGACATATTTGCCCAACATCTGGTTCACAAGACGGTCCTGTCTATTGGTGCATGGTGTGTTTTCGGCGCGTTGCTCTGGGGTCGTTTCAAGTACGGCTGGCGCGGCCGAACGGCAATTCGTTGGACCTTTGCCGGATTTGTGGTCCTGGTACTGGCCTACTTCGGTTCAAAATTCGTACTCGAACTTGTACTGACCAATCCTTCCGCTTAAACGCTTATGCCGGTACCTCCGTCCACTCTGTCCCTGGCCTTTCGGTCGCCACGCAAGTATCAACCCAGTGGATGAGATTCCGCTAAGCCTGTTGTTCTCCCTACTACTGGTGCTGATTCTGCTGTCGGGTTTCTTTTCCGGATCGGAAACGGCGCTGATGACGCTTAACCGTTACCGGCTTAAACACCTCGCAAAAAAACACCATCGCGGGGCTATCCACGCGCAGCGCCTGCTGGAACGCCCGGACCGGCTGATTGGCCTGATCCTGTTGGGAAACAATTTCGTCAACATCCTCGCTTCGTCCATCGCCACAATTATCGGGCTGCGTTTGTGGGGGGAAGCGGGAGTGGCGGTGGCTGCCGGGGTCCTCACCTTTGTCATTTTGATTTTCGCTGAGGTCGCCCCCAAAACGCTGGCGGCCCTGCACCCGGAGCGTGTCGCATTTCCCGCCGCTCTGATTTACAGCGTGCTACTGCGCATTACCTATCCGCTGGTGTGGCTGGTTAACGTCATAACCAACAATCTGCTGCAGGCGCTGGGCGTTCACCCTGGCCAGAAATCGTCCGAAATGCTCAGTGGCGAAGAGTTGCGTACCGTTGTGGCCGAAGCGGGGGCAATGATTCCGAAGAAACACAAAAAAATGCTGATCAGCATTCTCGATCTCGAGCAGGTTCAGGTTGAGGACATCATGATTCCGAGAAACGAGATTGTCGGCATCGATCTGGATGATGACGAGGAAGAGATCAGCGACCAGCTCAAAGCGAGCGCTTATACCCGACTGCCGGTCTACCGCGACAGTATCGACAATGTGCTCGGCATGCTGCACATGCGCCGCTCACAGAGATTGCTGCAGCAGGAAGATCTCAGCAAGGATGAGCTGATAGCCAACCTGCAGGAACCCTACTTCATACCGGAAGGCACACAACTCAACCGGCAGCTCCTCAATTTTCAGCGCAACAAGGAGCGAATCGCTCTGGTGGTGGACGAGTATGGAGACATCAAGGGCTTGATAACACTCGAAGACCTGCTGGAGGAGATCGTCGGCGAATTTACCACTGATCCGCAGGAGACCACTGGGGATGCGTTCGCACAGGAGGACGGATCCTACATTGTCGACGGCTCAGCCTATATCCGCGATCTGAACCGGACACTTGGTTGGGAGCTGCCCACGGATGGACCCAAAACCCTCAACGGACTGGTGATTGATTACCTGGAGTCTATTCCTGAGTCTGGTACCAGTCTGCTGTTGTCCGGATACCCAGTGGAGATCATGCAGACCAAGGGCAACGCTGTAAAAAAAGCCCGAGTTTACCCGCAGTTGCGCCGAACCCCCTGATCAGGATCGAAATTCAGCCGAAGAGGTGGCCATTGGTCACCATTTGAGCTATTTATTGACAATGCGTTGCTAGACAGGACTGGTCATGGGTAACCCCAAATCAAATGACGATGACCGCAGACACTTCAGCCGGGTACTGTTTCGTGGTCCCTGCGAGTTGCGCACAGATGGCGCGGTCTGGCCCTGCGAAGTTCTGGACCTGTCGCTGAAGGGTGCCATGCTCTCCCGACCGGAAGGATGGAACCTCCCTCTTGAAACGAACTGCACCCTGCACATGGCATTGGGAAGCGAAGAGGTGACCATCGAAATGCAGGCCCGGGTCACTCATGACAACGGCGATACACTGGGTATCTATTGTCACCACATAGATCTGGACAGCATCGCGCACCTCAAGCGACTGATGGAACTGAACCTGGGAGACCCCGATATCCTGCACCGGGAGTTTGCACAGCTGCGCTCCTGAGACAATCGGTCCTACAACGTATCCATCGCGGCAGAAAGATCTTCCACTGCGATGACCTCCATCCCGACGACAGGCTTTTTCGGCGCATTGGCAACCGGTACCACCGCCCGGGTAAATCCCTGCTTGACCGCTTCCCGCAGACGTTCCTGGCCATTGGCCACCGGACGAATCTCACCGCCCAGTCCTATTTCGCCAAATGCTACCGTGGTCTGTGGCATGCAACGATCCCGCAGGCTCGACAGCACCGCCAGCAGTACCGGCAGATCCGCACCGGTTTCCGTAATACGCACGCCACCGACGATATTGACGAAGACATCCTGATCGTAAACTGGGACGCCGCCATGGCGATGCAATACCGCCAGCAGCATGGCAAGCCGGTTCTGCTCCATTCCCAGGGTCACGCGGCGTGGATTGGCCAGATGGCTCTCCGCTACCAGCGCCTGGGCCTCGACCAGCATCGGTCGACTCCCCTCGCGGGTCACCATGATCATGCTGCCCGGTACCGGTTTAGGGTGTCGTGACAGAAAAATGGCTGACGGGTTGTTCACTTCACGCAAACCGCTGTCCGTCATGGCAAATACGCCCAACTCGTTCAGCGCACCAAAGCGGTTTTTGACCGCGCGGATGATACGGTACCGTGAATCGGGATCCCCTTCGAAATAGAGCACTGTATCGACCATATGCTCCAACACACGGGGGCCGGCCAATTGTCCCTCCTTGGTGACATGACCAATCAGAAACAGCGTGCAGCCGCGGGTTTTTGCATAACGCACCAGAGCAGCGGCACATTCGCGGAGTTGGGAAACCGACCCCGGCGCGGACTGGAGCGCGGGTAGGTATGCTGTTTGGATGGAATCGATGACCAGCAAATCCGGCTTTTCCCGATCCGCCAGCGCCAACACTGCCTCGACATTGATTTCGGAAAAAAGCTTGACCGGCGCGCTGGAAACCCCCAGCCGCGCAGCACGGCCACTGATCTGCTCCAGGGACTCCTCCCCCGATACATACAGTACATTCCGGTTTGACGCACAGTGGGCCAGCGATTGGAGCAGCAGGGTCGATTTGCCAATGCCTGGATCACCACCGATCAAGACGACCGATCCCGGCACCAGACCTCCCCCGAGCACCCGGTCCAGTTCCGACAGACCGCTGGAAGTCCGCTGCGCCAACTCTGGCGACACCTGATCCAGGCGCTGGACCTGCGCCCCTCCCTCCACCAGCACCAGACCGGCACCAGGGCCCGGTCCACGGCTTGGAGCTACGGACTCAACCAGGGTATTCCAGGCCTGGCACTCAACGCACTGACCGGACCATTTGGAGGCCATTGCGCCGCATTCGGTGCAGGTGTAGTTGGTTTTGATTTTTGCCATGCTGATGCTTTCCGCAAACGGCGGCCAGTCTAGCATGGGCGATGAAGCGCGCGCGGGGAGGGGCTTTTGTGGACGATAGAAATGCAAAAGGCGGCATCCTGCCGCCTTAAAATCCGTTGCTGCTGAATCCTAGAACTATCCCTGACGCCTTCCCTTGCTAATCCATTCCCTTTTCCCTCGGCGGTAATCATGGTCCGAAATTGTGGTTTTCGCAAACCGCCGACCTTTGATTGTTGTTACCCTCACTTTTTACCTCGACTAACTATTTATTATTACTATCAATAAGATACTAGCCACAAGCGAATATTGACTGCAAGCGCAATGGCAAAAGGACTACAAAACAATCAGCATTTTCCTACAAATGTAGTCCTCGTTCTGACAGACTCTTCGCCCGAACCAAAAGGGCCTACGGCCGCTCTTGCCGTGAGGATACTGAATCTTTTCCGTAGGAGATAACCGGGCAAACTGCCACTGCTGGATTCGTCGCGGGTCGATGGGCAGCACATCTGCCCTACCGTGCAGTCAGGTAGTCTGAATGGATCAATATCCGCCTAGTGCTGGTAACTATCAGCCGTGTAATTTTCAAATCGGGTGAATTCACCAAGAAATGTGAGACGGACTGTGTCAATGGGACCATTACGCTGCTTGGCGATAATGATCTCTGCCTTGCCCTTTTCCGCCGTCTCCTGGTTGTACACCTCGTCGCGGTAGATAAACACAATCAGGTCGGCATCCTGTTCGATGGCACCCGACTCACGCAGGTCGGACATGACTGGACGCTTGTCACTGCGCTGCTCCAGACTGCGATTGAGCTGGGAGAGCGCGATCACCGGGACTGTCAGTTCCTTCGCCAGGGCTTTCAGACCGCGGGAAATTTCCGAAATTTCTGCCACACGCCCTTCACTGTTTCCCGGAATCTGCATCAACTGCAGATAGTCCACCACAATCAAACCGAGTTCACCATGCTCGCGTACCAGGCGTCGCGCGCGTGCACGCAGGTCGGAGGGCGCCAGCGCCGGGCTGTCATCGATGAACAGTGGAGCCTCGGACAGCAGACTGATGGCCGAGGTGATCCGGGGCCAATCGTCTTCCTCCATCTGACCGGTGCGCACCCGAGTCTGGTTGACCCTGCCAAGTGACGCGATCATACGCATCACCAACTGCTCACCCGGCATCTCCATACTGAAGACTGCCACCGGCTTCTTGCTGGAAATGGCAGCACTTTCAGCGATATTCATGGCAAATGTCGTTTTCCCCATGGAAGGGCGACCGGCCACAATGATCAGGTCGGACTTCTGCAACCCCGAGGTAAGTCGGTCAAAATCAATGTAACCGGTGGCGAGTCCGGTGATCGGTTCGTTTTGGCGGTAGAGGGTGTCAATCTTGTCGACCGCCGCCTTGAGAAGATCATTGATCGGTGTGAAACCCTGGCGTCCCCGTGCACCCTGCTCCGCTATCTGGAACACCATCTGCTCGGCAGAATCGAGCAACTCCCGGGTCTCCCGACCGTCTGGGGCGTAACCGCTTTCCGCTATCTTGCCGCCGATACTGATCAGCTGGCGCAACACCGAACGTTCACGGACGATGTCGGCGTAGGTCTTGATGTTCGCGGCAGAAGGGGTGTTTTGAACCAGCTGGCCCAGATAGGTCATGCTGCCCGCATCGTCCAGCAATTCGCGGCTTTCCAGCCATTCCGATACGGTGACGACGTCAGAAGGATTACCGCGCTCCAGCAGATCGTGGATGGCGCGAAAGATCAGGCGATGGTCCTGGCGGTAGAAATCTGCTTCCTGAATGCGGTCAGAGACCCGGTACCAGGCCTCATTGTCAAGCATCAGACCACCGAGCACAGCCTGCTCGGCTTCGATGGAGTGGGGTGGAACCCGCAATCGCTCTGCAGCAGTTTTGAGTGCCAGCGATTTCACGGAATCCGACATGGCTGTCTCCCGGCGCCCCCATCCAAACCAGTCAACTGCACGTCGGGAGATTCCCGACGTGCAGTCCGATTTTACTCTTCGCCGATTACGTTTACCGTAATGTTGATTTCCAGATCGGCGTGCAGATGGATCCCCACCGAATGGTCACCAGCGGTACGGATGGGACCTTCGTGCAGGCGAATCTCCTGCTTGGCCACATCGTAACCGGCTTCGGACAGGGCCAGCGCCACGTCCACGGTGTTGACGGAACCATACAGCTTGCCTTCACCGGCAGAACGGGCCTTGATGACCACGCTCACACCTTCCAGCTTTTCGGCACGGCTCTGCGCCACGGCCATCTGGTCGGCTGCTGCCTTTTCAAGCTCCGCCCGCCGCTCTTCGAACTTCTGGATGTTCTCCGCAGTGGCCGGTGTCGCTTTACCGGTGGGCACCAGATAGTTGCGGCCGTAACCCGCGCGCACCCGCACCCGATCGCCCAAGCCACCCAGGTTGTCTACTTTTTGCAGCAATATTACTTCCATTGGAAATCACCCCACAGTTCGGCGCCCAAAGCGCCGGTATACGTTCAATCCTGTTTGCCACCGCCGAGTCGGCTCTGAATATCCAACCAGACATTCGAGAAACCTGCTCCGGCGAGCAGCACCATGCCGTGAAGCGGCATAAATGCCAGAACTATATACATCAGTCCCAGCCAATACTTCCCCTGCTTGCGGCCATGACTCAAGCCGTGAATCAGGCTGATCCCCGACAAGCCAAACAGGCTCAACAGTGTCGGTATCAATTCCATCGCAAACTGTCCGGTCACACCGGGGAGCACCACCACGCCCACCGTGATGGCCAACAGCGTGGCAGCCGAGGTCCTGCTCAGGCGCAGCTTCCGGAACTCCTGGCCAAACCCGCCAGGGTTGTAGAGCTGCGCCTGCCAATGGCGTGCCAGAATCAGACTCAAGGTCACGCTCAGCCAAATCGCGGCCGCAAAGACCCCAGTCATCAGCTGAGCCGAGTGATGCAGTATCGACTCCAACTCTGCCTGACCAGACACCAGCCCCAAATCCAGCATCAAGGGTCCGATGGTTTGAACCAGCAACGGCTCCCAGAAGGTGGTCGGGTCACCGGTGACCACATACATGGCCAACACTGCGGCCAGCGAGAGCGCAGCCCCTGCTTCCAGGGCCAGGCCCATCGACACTGTTTTGCGCAACACCACCGCCATGAGCAGCACAGGCGCCCATCCGGCCAGCAAGAAGCTGAGCGCCGGTGCGGCGTGCCGGTACATCAACATAGCCGCCAGTCCGGTAACGACCACCGCGATGGTTGTGGTTACCGCACCCTGTCGGAATCCCTGCCTGAGTCCCACCAGCGCCACAACGGCATTGCTGATGACGCTCAGTGGCGGCACCAACAACGACAGCAACGCAATGCCCGAGGCACTCAGTGCGGCCGTCAATCTGCCGCGCATCACAAACTGAGCAAAAGCCCGCATGAAAAATGCCAGGGCAACCCCGCCCTCCAGGGCAGGGTTGTGCACTAGTTAGTCGTGCTGGTCGGTATAGGGCAGCAGGGCGATATACCGCGCACGCTTGATCGCAGTTGCGAGCTGACGCTGATATCGGGCCTTGGTACCCGTGATACGGCTTGGCACGATCTTGCCAGTTTCCGTAATGTAACCCTTCAGGGTGTTGATGTCCTTGTAGTCGATCTCCGTCACACCTTCAGCGGTGAAACGGCAAAACTTTCTGCGCCGGAAAAAACGAGACATTTGGCTATCCTCTCTGCGTAACGACCTAAAACCTAGACTTCCTCAGCCTCGACTTCAGCTTCGGTGTCGGCGGTATCATCACTGTCCGAATCGTCGTCATCCGACGAACGGGATCCACGCTCTTCCTTCTGATCACGGGATTTCGCCAGTACCGAGGTTTCGGTAATGGGTCCGTCTCGCTTGATAATCAGATTGCGCAGGACAGCGTCGTTAAAACGGAAGGCGGCAATGATTTCATCGAGCGCTTCCTGAGTGCACTCAATGTTCATCAGCACATAGTGTGCCTTATGGATCTTATTGATCGGATAGGCCAGCTGGCGTCTGCCCCAGTCCTCAAGGCGATGGATCGTCCCACCGCTGGACTCAATGGTCGCGCGATAGCGCTCGACCATGGCAGGTACCTGCTCACTTTGGTCCGGATGGACCAGGAACACGACTTCGTAATGGCGCATGTCTCCCCCTGGGTTAATAGCCTCCCATACGAGTGGTGAGGCAAGGAGTTGTTGAAAGAAAGGCGCGGATGATAGCAAAGTCGGGAACAGGCGCAAAGCCCTGAATCCCCTATTTTTTGTCTCTGCGCTGGCGAACCGCCTCAAACAGTGCGATACCGGCTGCCACCGATACATTGAGGCTCTCAACCCGACCCAACATGGGGATCTTCACCAGGTAGTCACACGATTCCCGGGTCAGGCGGCGCAGGCCATCCCCCTCATTGCCCAACACCAGGGCGCACGGGCCGGAAAAATCAGCATCATAAAGGAGTGCGTCCGTCTCGCCCGCGAAGCCGGTGACCCAAATGCCCCTTGCCTGCAACTGTTCCAGCGCCCGGGCCAGATTGGTGACCACGACCAGGGGTATGGTGCTGGCCGCTCCGCAAGCCGCCTTGACCGCCACTGGGGTCAAACCCACCGCTCGATCTTTGGGCACCAGCACTGCATGGACACCTGCGGCATCCGCCGAGCGCAGACAGGCTCCTAAATTGTGCGGATCCTGCACCCCATCCAGCACCAGCAGCAGTGGCGGTTGTTCCAGGTTGTCCAGCAGGTCGAGCAACTCGTTGAAGTCCAGGGTGGGTACGGACCGGATGTAGGCCAATACCCCCTGGTGACGCTCACGACCGGCAAGCCTCTCAATCTCTGCGCGCGACACCTCTTCAACGGCAACACCCAGCACAGCAGCCATGTCGAGCAATTCGCGCACCCGCCGATCATCGCGCCCCTGTACCACCATCAGGCAGCGCACATCGCCTGAGTTCTGCAAGGCAGTGCGTACCGCATGGATCCCAAAAATGAGTGATTCATTGGACATAGGATTGCAATCAGAATCGGTTTCCACCGGCCGACGGCCGGACCACAATTTCCACGCGCCGGTTTCTCGCCCGACCTTCTAAGGTGATGTTGTCGGCCAGCGGTTCGTCGGCGCCATGCGGTACGATCACAAATCGGTCTGCAGGCAATCCAGCCTCGCGAATCACCGCAGCCACATTCTGGGCCCGCCATAGCGACAATTGCTGATTGAACTCCTCGCGCCCGGTGCTATCAGTGTGACCGCTCAGGTAGAGCGTCGTATCAGGGTAGGTACCCATCAGCGCGACCACATTGAATATGAGATCCCGGTATTGCCGGCCGATGGTCGCACTGCCGATTTCGAAATTGATGTAGTAGGTCTGGTTGAGCTTAAGCACAGTAAACGGCGAGAGCTCCACGGCCTCGGCTTCCGGCTCCGGCGGGCGGCTCACTGACGGCCGAACCGGAACTTCCGCGGGCTTCGGTTCCGGAGCCGGGGCGGTTGGTGCCACCGATGGCAGTTCCTGGCTCAAGGGTGTGCCACTCTCTTCGCCCAACTCTTCCAGCAGTGATTCCGCCAGGTCTTCTACTGATAAAGATGCTTCCGGCAGGGTCAGTTCCGCCGGAATTTCGGCTTCCTGAACAGAGGGTTCCACACACGGGCCGGCCTTGGCTGCCTCGTTGTCAAAATGGTTGCCGACCAGGCCGCCAGCCGTTCCCTCGGTAGCGGCATATGCCAGCGCCTGCCCGCCCACGATAAAGCCGCTCGCCCCACCGGCAAGTGTCCCGATAATGATTCCTGCCTTCATGCGACGGTCCGGATCGCAGGTGGCACATCCGCTCATACCCACCAGAACCAGCACCAACAATAGGACTCTTGGAAAACCCATCAAACTTATTCTGCTTAAAACCGGACTGCGGCTGACTATCTGCTCCGCCGCTTGGGGCGACGCTCATCTCCAACCGGAGTCAGGTCAATGTTGCGCTCATCAAGGTCCACCCGAACCACCTTGACCCTGATTCTGTCAGCCAACCGAAAAATCCGACCGGAGCGTTCGCCGACCAGCCGGTGTTTGACCGCGTCAAAGTGGTAGTAGTCCTTGTCGAGTTCGGTGATGTGAACCAGACCTTCAACAAACACATCCTGGAGCTGGACAAACACGCCAAACCCGGTGACGGCGACAATCATACCATCGTATTCCTGACCCACCTTGTCGAGCATGAACTCGCACTTGAGCCAATCCACGGCATCTCTGACCGCTTCATCCGAGCGCCGTTCCGTGGTTGAACAGTGCTCGCCCAGACGCTGGAGATCGGCCGTGGAATGGACAAATCTCTGCGCTGGCTGTTTGGTCAGCAGGTGTTTCAGAGCACGGTGTACCACCAGATCGGGGTAGCGGCGGATTGGTGAAGTGAAGTGGGCATACTCCTCCAGCGCCAAACCGAAATGTCCGACATTGTCGGGACGATAGACGGCCTGATTGAGGGAGCGCAGCAACACCGTCTGGATCAGTCGGGTGTCTTCCCGGGTTTTCGACAGTTCCACCAACTCCGAAAAATGTTTCGGCGACGGATTTTCACCACCGCGCAGCCGGAGACCAAGTTCAGCCAGAAAGCTGCGCAGATCATCAATCTTGTCACCGTCAGGCTTGGCGTGGATCCGGTATAGACAACCAATCTGGTGTTTGCCCAGGTATTTGGCCACAGCCACATTGGCCGCGATCATGCATTCTTCGATCAGGCGATGGGCATCATTGCGCACAACCGGCACCACCTCCCGAATCTTCCGGTTTTCGTCAAACAGAAAACGTGTCTCCTGCGACTCGAAATCGATGGCACCGCGTTTGTCGCGGCGTTTCCGCAGCACCCGGTAGAGATCAAACAGGTGTGTCAACATGGGCAGGATGGCCTGCCGCCGTCCGCGCGCCTCGGCGTCGGTACCCTCCAGGATGGCCGCCACCTCCGTATAGGTCAGACGCGCATGGGAATGCATCACAGCATTGTGGAATCGGCTTTTCACCATCTTTCCGGTGGCGTCAAACAGCATCTCCGCAACCATGCAGAGCCGATCGACATCGGGATTCAGTGAGCAGAGCCCGTTGGAGAGCGACTCCGGGAGCATGGGGATCACCTGCTGCGGGAAATAGGTCGAATTGCCCCGCTTTCTGGCCTCCCGATCCAGCGCAGTGCCTGCTGCCACATAGTGGGCAACATCTGCGATAGCCACCCAGAGTCGCCAACCGCCGGAAGTCTGCTCACAGCAGACCGCATCATCGAAATCACGGGCGTCCTCGCCATCGATGGTTACCAGCGGCAGACTGCGCAGGTCCTTGCGATCACCAATGGAAGCGGGGTCCACGGTGGACCCGTAGGTGTCACTCTGCCGCAGCACCTCCTCGGGCCAGCGGGTGGGTATGCCGTGGCTGCGGGCTGCAATTTCGATCTCCATTCCGGGGGCAAAATGGTCACCCAATACTTCGGAAATGCGTCCCACAGGCTGCCGCCGTGAGGTGGGCTGTTCCACGATCTCCACCACGACCACCTGGCCATCCCGGGCTTTCATGGTTTCTCCGGGAGCGACGATCACATCCTGACTGATCCGGGAGTTGTCCGGGACCACCAGGTTCACGCCGGTTTCCTGGTGAAAGCGTCCCACTAGTTCCGTATTGGCCCGCTCAAGAATTTCGGCGATGCGCCCTTCCAGGCGTCCCCTGCGATTGCGGCCAACCGGCCGGACGAGGACCCGGTCCCCATGCAACACGGCACGCATATCACGCTCCGCGAGACTGATCGACTCGCTTCCGTCATCAGGCTGCAGCCAGCCATAGCCTTCCGGATGCCCGACCACGGTACCGGCGACCAGTTCCATGCGTTGTGCCGCACCATAGCCCGATCGACGATTGCGCAGCAGTTGCCCGTCCCGGATCATGGCGGACAGTCTGAAGCCCAAAGCTTCGACGTCCTCGTCCTTGCGCAGGCCAAACGCCGCAGCGATGTCCTCCGCGTTTTGCGGCCCCTGGGCCTGTTCGAGATACTCCAGAATCAGTTCACGGCTCGGGATGGGGCGATCGTACTTCTTTTGCTCCGAGCTCCGACCCGGATCGCTGTCCCGCCATCCCGCAAACCGGGTGCTGACTTTTTTCCCTTTTTTCGGCATTTAAGCTCTTCCGATCGTTGACAAGGCTAACAACAAAAGTACAATTGCGTTCCTCGATGGGCGCCAGTCCATCGTATGCCGAGGTGGCGGAATTGGTAGACGCGCTAGCTTCAGGTGCTAGTGGGGGTAACTCCGTGGAGGTTCAAGTCCTCTCCTCGGCACCAACATGAAAAACCGGTCCATTGGACCGGTTTTTTTGTTTCAGCTTTCGAACGGGTGGTGTTTGATGATCGTTTCGACCCGATCCGGTCCCGTAGATACGATATGGATCGGCACCTCCAACAACCGCTCCACGCGATCCAGGTAGGCGCGGGTGGAGGCCGGCAACTGATCCATGGACTGCGCCCCCACCGTGCTTTCCGACCAGCCCGGCATGCTTTCGTACATCGGTTCACATTCGGCCATCGCGTCTGCACCCATGGGCATGGTAGTAAGGATGTCCCCGCGATACCGGTAACCGGTGCACAATTTGATTTCGGACAGTCCATCCAGAACATCGAGTTTGGTGACACACAGTCCGGTGGTGCCGTTGATCTGCATTGCCCGGCGCAGCGCCACAATGTCAATCCATCCACAGCGGCGTGGGCGGCCGGTTGTGGACCCGAACTCGTGCCCCTTCTCCGCCAGATGCTTGCCGACGTCGTCGAACAGTTCCGTCGGGAACGGTCCACCTCCCACACGGGTGGTATAAGCCTTGACGATCCCCAACACATAGTTGAATGAGACCGGGCTGGCACCGGAACCCGCGGCCGCCGCGCCCGCTGTACAGTTGGAGGAAGTGACATAGGGATAGGTACCGTGATCTATATCGAGCAGCGTTCCCTGCGCGCCCTCAAACAAAATACCTCCGCCTCGGCGACTGATCTGGTGGATCATGTCCGTTACGTCGGCGAGCATGGGTACCAGAATCTCGCCCTGCTGCAGCGCCTGATCCAGCACCGCCTGATAGTCGACGGCCTCGACTTTGAAATACTGGGTCAGTACAAAATTGTGAAATTCCAGGATTTCGCGCAGCTTCTCCGCGAAGCGTTCCGGATTGGCCAGGTCACCAGCCCTTAACCCGCGACGTGATACTTTGTCTTCATAGGCCGGACCGATACCCCTACCGGTGGTACCGATCGCCAATTTTCCACGTGCCGCTTCGCGTGCCTGATCCAGCGCAGTGTGATAGGGGAGAATGAGCGGACACGCCGGGCTGATGTGCAACCGTTCGCGGGCCGGGATCCCTGCGGCTTCAAGTTTTTCGGTTTCCGTAATCAGGGCGTCGGGTGACAGCACGACACCGTTTCCGATAAAGCACTGGACACCATCGCGCAGAATTCCGGAAGGGATCAGGTGGAGGACCGTCTTCTTGCCGTCGATCACCAGCGTATGCCCGGCATTGTGTCCGCCCTGAAAGCGGACCACGGCCTCTGCCCGATCTGTGAGCAGATCAACTATTTTCCCCTTGCCTTCGTCTCCCCACTGGGTGCCCAGCACGACCACGTTTTTCGTCATGACAAAATCTCGTTAATCACTCAATACTCAGCCACGCGGCATCAGCCCAGCGGCACCACTTTCCACTCGCCATCCACCGGTAGCAATCGTCGATTGCAGCCCAGCGCCTCAGCCGAATTCTTTTCCCGGCCATGGACCAGCACGACCCTGATCCCCTGCCTGCGCAGATCGTTCACAGCCTGCCATCCGGATTCATCAGCCGGCCACTCCGCCATCACACCGTCACCGGTCACAGCTTGAATGGTGGTATCCAATGCGGACAGGGTCTTCAGGTCAGTACTGAATCCTGTCGCCGGACGCGCCCGGCCGAACACTTCACCGATGGCATCATACCTACCCCCACGCGCCACTTCCTGGCCCCGGCCAGTGACATAGGCGGCAAACACGGCGCCGGTATGGTAGCGATAGCCGCGCAATTCTGCGAGATCGATGAATATTTCCAGATTCCGATCAGTTGCCAGGGAACCGACTATCGCTTCCAAATTGTCGATCGCCAGCTGCGCCTCGGGGCATATTGTACCCACGCGCGCGCGCGCCTGATCCAGTACTTCGGCGGTGCCGTGCAGATCGCTCAAGGTGGCGATCGCCGCACGCAGGTTGGCCCCGATATCGAGGTCGGCCAACAATTTTTGGATTTCCGGGTTCGCCTTGCGCTGAAGTGCCCCAAACAGCTGGACTTCTGCGCTGCCGCTCAATCCCGCCTGCTCACATAGTGCCCGGAAAATGCCCACATGTCCCAGATCAAGGTGGATATGGACAACATGGATTTCCCGCAACAGCGCCAGCATCAGCGAGATCACTTCCGCATCGGCGGAAGGCTCGGGATTGCCATAGAGTTCGGCACCCAATTGGATGGGGGAGCGGCTGCCACCCATGTCGTCCGGGCGGGTGCGCACTACCGAGCCCATGTAGCACAGTCGGGAAGGCAAATCACTGCGCAGACGGTGCGCATCGATACGGGCAACCTGGGGCGTCATGTCGGCCCGCACTCCAAGCATCCTGCCGTCCCGCTGGTCCACCAGCTTGAAGGTCAGCAGATCGAGATCCTCTCCGGTTCCCACGAGCAGGGACTCCAGATATTCCAGCATCGGCGGAATGACTAGGTCATAGCCCCAGACATCGAAGAGATTGAGCAGGCGACGACGCAACTGCTCCAGGCGCCTGGCTGGGGCCGGCAGGATCTCTTCGATGCCCTCGGGCAGCATCCACGGTGTATCGACAGGTTTCATCCGTTCACTACATATAGAATCAGCGCACCGGCGATTAGGCTAAGCAGCCCCACCAGCCGCAATGTACGATCACTCGCCTGTGCAACCACGACCAGAGACTGGCGGAACGCCTGCGGATTGATGGCGGGAAAAACCCCCTCAATCACCAGCAGCAAAGCGGTAGCCACCCAAAGATCATGCCACATTGAAGCCCATACCCTCTCGCAAAAACGACCCGGGGCAGGCGGAGACCTCCGCCATGTCCCGGGCCGGGATGTTATATCAGCAGATGCCCGGCCAAAAGCTTTGGCCGGACCGACTCTCTATTTGATCTTCTTGAAATGCTGGAAAAATTGGCTGTCCGGCTCGACCAGCAGGATGTCGTTATTGTTGGAAAATATGTTTTTGTATGCGTTCAGTGAGCGGTACAGGCTGTAGAAATCGGGATTTTCGTTGAATGCCGTGGCATAGGTATCGGCAGCCACCGCATCGCCTTCACCACGCACCCGCTCTGAATCCCGGTAGGCCTCTGCCAGCAGAATGGTCCTTTGGCGGTCCGCGTCGGCACGGATGCGCTCTGCCGCTTCGGCACCTCTGGAGCGGAAATCCTGCGACACCCGGGCCCGCTCAGCCTCCATACGGCGGTAGACGGACGTACTCACTTCCAGGGGGAGGTCGATGCGTTTCACGCGTACATCCACCACACCGATGCCCAGTTGGCTCCCTTCGCGGGCCAATGCATCCGTAATAATGGACATCACCTGGGTGCGCTCACCGGATACCACCTCGCGGATGTCCCGCTTGGAAAACTCGCTGCGCAGACCATCCTTCACAATCTGGTCGAGACGCAGATTGGCGGAAGCGTAGTCCCCGGCAACCGCAGTATAGAAGCGGGTCACATTCTCGATGCGCCACTTGACGAACGCATCCACGATCACGTTTTTCTTTTCACTGGTCAGATAACGCTCTGGTTGGGCATCAAGGGTCTGGATCCGACCATCAAATTTCCGCACATTGTTCACAATGGGGATCATCAGGTGAATACCCGGTTCGAAATCCGCGCGGACCACCTCACCCAACTGGAAGAGGATCGCCTTTTCGCGCTCGTCGACCGTAAACACGGAGAAATAGCCGATGAAGGCCAGCACCGCGATGAGGACAACGGCAATAACTTTCTTGTCCATCAGCGAATCCTCCGCGAGCGTTGGTCGTCCCGGGCATCCGGGATATCAGGCACGTTTGGCAGTGACGACCCGCCGCTCCCGCCAACAGCGCCACCACTGTCGCGATTGATCCGGGGCACGGCACCGGCGGCCTGCATCATCTTGTCCAGCGGTAGGTAGAGCAGGTTGTTGCCATCTTTGATGTCCACGACCACCTTGCTGGTGTTGGCCAGCACCGATTCCAGGGCATCGATATAGAGGCGCTCACCGGTAACTCTTGGTGCCTTCTCATACTCGCCCAACAGTTTCTGAAAGCGCACCGCGTCACCCTCTGCCTGGGCGATCACCTGCTCTTTATAGGCATCGGCTTCCTGAAGGATACGGGCCGCGGCACCCCGGGCACGGGGCACGATATCGTTGGCGTAGGCTTCGGCCTCGTTTTTCAGGCGCTGTTCGTCCTCGCGGGCCTTGATGGCATCGGCAAAGGCACCCTGTACCTCTTCCGGGGGCTGAGCATCCTGCAGATTCACATTGATGACCTGAAGGCCACTTTGGTATTGGTCAAGAATTCCCTGGACCACCCGCATGGTATTGGCCACCACTTCGGCGCGCCCTTCACCCAGCACAAAATCCATCCGGCTCTTCCCTACAACTTCGCGAATGGCGCTCTCGGCGGCCGATTTCAAGGTCTCGTCTGGATCGCGGATGTTGAACAGATAGAACTTCGGATTGTTGATCTGGTACTGAACGGCAAGCCGCACATCCACAATGTTCTCGTCTTCGGTCAGCATCAGCGCTTCTCTGGGGACGGAACTGCTGCCGCCTCCCCGCTGTGAACTCCGGTATCCGATCTCCACAAAACGGCGGGTCTCGATATCCACGATTTCAACCCGCTCAATCGGTGCCGGAATGTGCCAGTGCGGTCCCGGCTGGGTGGTTTCGGTATAGCGCCCGAAGCGCAATTCAATGCCCCGCTTGCCTTCGTCGACAATGTAGATGCCACTGATCAGCCACACGGCGATCACGATAATCGCAATCAGCCCAATGCCACCCGAAGTCATGCGGCTTGGACCGCCCGAACCCGATCCACCCGATCGCGAACCACCCTTTTTACCAAACAGGCCACCGAATTTTCCCTGAACGTTCTTCAGAATCTCGTCCAGATCAGGTGGGCCCTGCTCGTTGTCGCGACCGGACCAAGGATCTTTGTCCTTACCGCCGCCCGGTTCATTCCAGGCCATAGTGCATCTCCAGATTCATACCAAATATTTGCGAATGGGGGATTTTATGTAAGCAGGCCCCCGGGAACAAGAAAGTCAGCCCAAATGCAGCACGCCAAACTCCTTGTCACCCCGTAGTTTGTCCAGCTGCGTCTGTTTGAGTTCGATATCCAGCTCGATTTCCCCACTCTCCGTGGTGCGCTCGGACCGAACTTTACCCACCGCATACAGCCTGGCCCGCAGCCTTCCCGCACTGGATGGCAGCACCACTCGGTGGCGGATCACATCGGGTGACAGGTACTCGTCCACGGCCTGATAGAGCAGATCAAGCCCCGCCCCGGTTCGCGCCGAGAGCCAAACCCGGACCGGACGACCTTCAGCATTGCGATCAATTCTGGGGGGCTCATCCGCCAGCAGGTCGATCTTGTTGTAGACCTCGATCTGCGGTAATTCCGATGCGCCGATCTCCCGCAGCACCTCGTTGACCTTGTCCCGGATATCCAGGCGCTCGGGATCAGAGGCATCGACGACGTGGAGCAACACCGTGGCCTCGGTGGCCTCCAGCAGTGTAGCCCGAAAGGCCGCAATCAGTTCGTGAGGCAGATTACGGACAAATCCCACAGTATCGGCAAACACCACGGTACCGGCCCGCGGCAGTGCAAATCGTCGTAAGGTGGGGTCCAGCGTGGCAAAAAGTTGGTTGGCCGCATAGACACCGGCGCCCGTGGCTAGGTTGAACAGGGTCGATTTGCCAGCATTCGTATAACCCACAAGGGAGACCGTCGGCAGTTCCGCCTTCATGCGCGCACGGCGCCCCTGCGTCCGCTGGCGCTCAATACGCTCCAGGCGCTTGTGCAACGCCTTGACCCTTTGCGCCAACAGGCGTCGGTCTGTTTCCAGCTGGGTTTCGCCCGGACCGCGCAGGCCGATCCCGCCCTTCTGCCGTTCAAGGTGGGTCCAGCCGCGAACCAGACGGGTGCTCAGGTGCTGGAGCTGTGCCAGCTCAACCTGCAGTTTCCCTTCAAACGATCGCGCCCTCTGAGAAAATATGTCTAATATCAACGTGTTACGATCCAGCACGCGACACTGCAGGACACGTTCGATATTTCGCTCCTGGCTGGGAGAGAGGGGATGATCGAAAATGACGAGATCAGCTTCGTGGCTGACGACGTGATCGCGCAGTTCATCCAGCTTGCCACTGCCGACAAAATAGCGCGCGTCCGGCGCCGCCCGCGAGCCACGGACGACGGCCACGACATCGACACCCGCCGACTCGGCAAGGAGGCGAAACTCGTCGATGTCGTCCGCAGTGCGATCGTGACCGATTTCGATGCACGCCAGTACGGCACGCTCGAACGCGCTATCGGGACGCTCAAACATGGCGTCCCAATCCTGGCGGAGAATCGATGCTAGATATTTCCGGGTTCAGGTTGGCCGTCAGCGTTGTTGGGCCCGGGCAGGCGCACATTGCGGGCAGGCACCACTGTGGAAATCGCATGCTTGTAAACCATTTGGCTTACGCTGTTTTTCAGCAGGACCACAAACTGGTCAAATGATTCGATCTGACCCTGTAGCTTGATTCCATTCACCAGGTAAATCGAAACGGGAACTCGTTCCTTGCGCAACTGGTTCAAGAAAGGGTCTTGTAACATCTGCCCTTTAGACATCTAAATGACTCCTTATTGTTGGAATTGAGCAATTGCTGCACGCGCAATACCAATAAATATCAAAAATGAACTACCAAAAAGGTCAGGTAAGTCTAGCACAAGGCTTTTCAACTTCGCCCTTTGGCCAAAAAATCAGCCACAAGTTCCCAAAGTTCGGACTCGCCCCCCGGGACTGTCGGGTCGATCCAGCGTGCATCGGTATCGGCCCTGAGCCACGTCAACTGGCGCTTGGCCAATTGTCGGGTGGCAATAATACCCCTATCGCGCATCTCCGGAAATGACAATTTTCCATCCAGATAGGCCCAAACCTGACGATAGCCCACAGCGCGCATGGAAGGGAGGTCGGCATGCAAATCTCCGCGATTCCTCAAGCAGGTGACTTCGTCCAGAAATCCTGCCTCGAGCATGGCATCGAATCGCAAGGCGATGCGCTGATGCAACAGGGATCGATCGGGCGGCGAGACCACCAGCGGCAGGAGTTGATACCCCAACCGTTCGCCATCACCCACCCTCTGCAGTTCGCTGAGCGGCCGTCCCGTGAGTTCGAAGACTTCCAATGCCCGCTGGATTCGCTGCGGATCGTTGGGATGAATCCGGGCTGCCGCAGGCGGATCGATCTGCGCCAATCGTGCGTGCATCTGTGCCGACCCCAGGCGCTGTAGATCGGACTCCAGGCGGGCTCGCAGCGGCGCATCGGCCTGAGGCAGCTGGGCCAATCCACCGCGCAGTGCCCGGTAGTAGAGCATAGTCCCGCCGACCAGCAACGGTATGCGCCCGCGGTTCCGGATCGCCTCCATTTCGCGCAACGCATCGGCGCAGAAACGCCCGGCTGAGTAGGTTTCAGCCGGATCGAGAATATTGACCAGCCGGTGGGGATAACGCTGCAACAGGTCCGGCGAAGGTTTTGCCGTGCCGATATCCATCTCCCGATAGACCAGGGCGGAATCCACACTGATCAGATCCACCGGATAACGGTCCGCCAGCCGCATGGCCCAGTCGGTCTTGCCTGCGGCCGTCGGGCCCATGAGCAGAATCGCCGGCGGCAGATTTTCCGGGTTGCTCCGCACCTGATTGATTACCGGCCGCGCAGGAAAAGCCGGTCCAATTCCGACCAGCCAATCTCCACCCAGGTGGGTCGCCCGTGGCTGCATTGTGCTGCCCTGGGTGTCTGCTCGAGCTGGCGCAGCAGACCGTTCATCTGCGCAATGGAGAGCGGTTGATTGGCCCGCACCGCGCTGTGGCAGGCCATCCGCGACAGCACCTCGTTCAGCTCTGTGTCCACCCGACTGCTGCGCCTGAAACTGGACAGGTCGGAGACCACATCGCGCACCAGGGCAGCGACATCCACGTCGACCAGTGGCGCAGGCACCTGATCGACCATGACCGACTCGGGACCGGTGCGCCGCACTTCCAAGCCGAGACGCATGAACCACTCAATCTGCGACTCCACCAGTTCCGCCTCCGCCGGGCTCACCCTTACTGTGACCGGAACCAGAAGACGCTGAACGGCAATACCGTTGCGCTCCCACCCCTCGCGCAGCTGTTCGTGCACCACCCGCTCGTGGGCGGCATGCGCATCCACCAGAATCAGGCCCCGGGCATTCCGGGACAGAATGAACGCGCCATTCAGATGTGCCAACGCATAGCCCAGGGGTGGCCCATCCGCAGATCCGACGGCAACTGGCGGTGGTGTTTGCGCAGCCGGTTCCGATTCCCGCGTCGCTGAGTCACCCACGGAATAGAAGCGGTCCACGGGCTCACCGACACCCAGCGGTTGTTGTCGTGGAATGGAGGCGGAATATCCAGTGGGACCGGGTGCACGCTGCGGAGCCGATGGCGGGTATGCCGAATCAAGGCCGGCAGCTGATGTCACGGGTGTCGGGCGGTGATCGGCGATCGCCTGCTTGATCCGGCTGCGCACGAAATCGTGGACCGTCCTGGCATCACGAAACCGGACCTCGTGCTTGGTCGGATGCACGTTCACATCCACGGTTGCGGGATCAACCGCCAGGTAGAGGACGTAGGCAGGTTGCCGGCTGTAGTGCAGCACATCTTCGTAGGCCTGGCGTACGGCGTGCGCCAGCAGCCTGTCACGGACCATGCGCCCATTGACAAACAGGTATTGGAGATCGGCCTGACTCCTGGAAAAGGCGGGCTTTGCCACCCACCCCTTCAGTGACAGCCGGTCTGCGGCAAACTCAAGGTGCAGCGCGTGCTCCAGAAATTCTCGGCCCAATAGGGAGGCCAGCCGCCGCTCCTGCGCCAGACGATCGGTGGCTGCCATCACCTCCAAAGTCTTTTTGCCATTGTGCTGCAGACTGAACGCCACATCGAACCGGCTGAGCGCGAGACGCCGCACCACACCCTCGGCATGGCTGAATTCGGTCCGCTCGGTTTTCAGGAATTTGCGCCTGGCCGGAACGTTGAAAAAGAGGTCGCGGACCTCCATGGTGGTTCCGGGTGGATGGGACGCCGGGGCGGGATCGGGCAGTTCGCCGCTGGGTTCGCCGACCAGTTCCCACGCGTGTTCCGCGGTTTGGGTGCGTGACACCAGGCGCATCCGCGATACCGAATTGATACTCGGCAGGGCTTCACCGCGGAAGCCCAGACTGCAAACGGCACTGAGATCGTCCAGCGAGGTGATCTTGCTGGTGGCATGGCGGGCAACGGCCAGTTTGAGTTCATCCACCGGTATGCCACCGCCATCATCTCGAATCCGGATCAGCGATACCCCCCCCTGTTCCAGACTGACGTCTACCGACCGGGCCCCGGCATCCAAGGCGTTCTCCAGCAGCTCTTTGACCACGGAAGCCGGCCGCTCGACCACTTCGCCGGCCGCTATCTGGTTGACGAGTTGGGTGGGCAGTCGTTGGATGGGCATGCAGCTGGCGAATCCGGGCAGTGGAAGATCGCCGCATTATACGGCCTGCCCCGGTTCCTACCAGCAAGGACGCTAAAGCGGTATATCCAGGGTTTTACCGACGTGAAGGGTATCGCCGCGCAACCCATTGGCCGCGCGAAGCGCCTGCAGGCTGACGTTGAACTGGGCGGCGATACCGGACAGGGTATCGCCACGTTTGATGACATGTTTGTTGCCGTAGCTGTTGGCGGCAAACTTGGTCCCGGGCAGCTGGCTCTGCGAAAAGTAGTCGCGGATACCGCTGAAGATAGCCTGGGCCATCTTGCTCTGGTGGCGGGCGCTGCGCAGATTTTCCTCCTCGGAGGGGTTGGAGATGAACGCAGTTTCCACCAGCATGGAGGGAATATCCGGTGATTTGAGAACCACAAAACCGGCCTGTTCCACCTTGCGCTTGTGGACCTTGCCCACGCCGCGGAGATGGCGCAGCACCAGATCACCGGCCTCCAGGCTTTCGACAATGGTGGCAGTCTGGGAAAGATCGAGTAGCACAGTCTTGACCAGATCATCCTTGTCTTCGAGGCTGACACCACCGATCAGGTCCGACGCGTTTTCCTGCTCCGCCAGCCAGGCGGCGGTTTCGGACACCTGGGCTTTGCTGGGGGCCAGCACCCACACTGACGATCCACGGGCGCGCTTGTCGTGAAAGGCGTCGGCATGCAGCGACACGAACAGATCGGCACGGTGCTGACGGGCCTTTTCAATGCGCTTGCGCAATCCTATGAAGTAGTCTCCGTCCCGGATCATCACCGGTCTCATGCCACGCTGCGCCTCCACTTCCTGGTAGAGTTTACGGGCCAGCGCCAGCACCACATCCTTTTCGCGGGTACCACGATGGCCGATTGCCCCCGGGTCTTCCCCACCATGCCCGGCATCGATGGCGATGACGATGTCACGCTGTGATTTGTCCGGGGGAACCTGGGCCTGCGTAATCCGGGGCGCAGCCTCTTGGCCCTCGGAGACATAGAGATCGACCACTAAACGGTGACCATACTTGGCATTGGGTTTGAGCAGAAAACTCTTGGGTCGGACCTTGCGCTTCAGGTCCAGGACCACGCGCAGGGTACCGTTGCTCCGGGCCGCACTGCGAATGCGTTCCAGCACCTGATCGGTGGCGCCAGGTTGCTCGGCCACGGCTTCCAACCCGGCAGCCTGCAGATCAATGACCACCCGTTCGGGATTGTGCAAAGTGAACAGCTTGTGTTCCACGCCATCCGTCAGATCAAACACCACCCGGGTGTTGTCGGGAGCCGCCCATAGCCGCACACCTTCGACTTTGGCGTCTGCCATGGCCAAAACCGGGGTAAAAAACAGCAAAATGATCAGAAATTTTCGCATCGGCAGCTTGCGGATCTCCTGTCTCCAGTGCTTTTATGGCACAGGAATCAGGGAAAATCAACTTTTTTACTTAAATATCTGCTAGATAGGAAACTATTCTATAAACCACCTAAGGTGTGGGATTTATTCTGTTACCCGGAGGGTCCGCTTCCGCGGGTCGGTCACTCAAGGGCAATGCCGTCCAGCGGCCGCTGGCCTGTGAGCTGCGCAATCCGTCCGCCGCTCCCGCGGTACTCCAACACCACTTCAAGGTTGGCCTTCGGCAGCTCACCCGTGCCATGTTCGGGCCACTCAACCAGCACCAATCCCTGCCCGTTCAGAAACTCCCGCAGGCCGATATAGGCCAGTTCCTCCGGATCCTTGAGGCGATAGAGATCGAGATGAGCCACCGGCAACACTGGCAGCTCGTAGGTCTCGATCAGGGTATAGGTGGGACTCTTCACTGGCCCGGCATGCCCAAGCGCCTGCATGAGGCCGCGCGCCAGCGTGGTTTTTCCCGCACCCAGATCGCCTTTCAGATAAATGATGTCACCCGGCTGAATCCAGCGCCCGACCGCGGCACCAAGCGCTTCGGTCGCCTCGCTACTGCCCAGGTCCAAGATCATTTTGTTCACCCGTTGGTCCTGTTTCCGTCAATGGATGGATTGAGCAGGCGGCGGATTTCCGGCAGCAGATCACCGGCCAGCATACCCCGCGGCTGCTCACCTGCTGCCGCATCACCGGCGGCCGCATGAACACAGACACCGAGCCGCGTGGCATCCGTCACCGCCATACCCTGGGCGATCAGTGATCCGATCAACCCGGCCAGCAGGTCACCCATACCCCCGCTGGCCATACCCGCATTGCCCGCTTTGCAAAGATAGGTAGCGCTGCCGTCCGCCACCAGCGTACCAGCACCCTTCAGCACCGCAACGGCCCCGGTGGCATCGTGCAATGCCTCTACGGCCACAAACCGGTCCTGTTCCACTTCCCGCACCGAGCAGTCCAGCAGGCGGGACGCTTCCCCCGGATGTGGGGTGATCACACTGTTGGCGGGCACAGTCAATTGGTGTTTGGCGATCAGGTTCAGAGCATCGGCGTCCAGCACCAGCGACTTGCCGCAGGCCAGTACCTGTTCCAAAAGAGCGAGCGCCCACGCGCCCTGCCCCAACCCCGGACCGGCCACCACCGTGTCGGCGGCAGCCACCCAAGGGGCAAGCGCCTCCGCTGCGGAGACCCCGCTCACCATCAACTCGGGCCGCCACAGATTCAGGTGGCCCGCGTGGGACTCGTGAGTCGCAATTCGCACCAGGCCGGCACCGGCGCGTGCCGCGGCAGCGGCCGCCAGCAGGGGCGCGCCACTCATGCCCGGCGCGCCACCGACCACCAGCACCTGACCGCAGGTTCCCTTGTGGGCTGAAGGAGGCCGCAGCGGCAACTGCTGCAACTCAGCTTGGAGATCCAGGGCACGTGACGAGATGTCGACGTGGGTATAGACGCCCGGAGGGACTTCCAGATCAAAAAAATCGATCGCGCCACAATGATCCACAGCCTCGCCGGTCAGCATGCCCTGCTTGAGCCCGATAAAACTGACCGTTCTGGCTGCCCGCACCGCAATTCCCATGACCTGCCCGGTGTCCGCATGAATACCCGATGGAATATCCAGCGCGACAATGGGCAACCCGGAATCATTCATGGTCTCCACGGCTGCGCTCCACTCCCCGGAGAGCGGGCGGTCCAGCCCGGTACCCACCAGCGCGTCCACCAGAACGGTGTCCGGCTGGGGCTCAAAATCGGACAACGCCAGTATCTGTCCATCGGCCGCCAACCACTCGTCGCGGGCACGCGCCGCGTCGTCACGCAACAGCTCCGGACTGGCCACGGCAATCACACGGCATCCCAATCCGGCATCCCGGGCAATTCGCGCGACCACATAGCCGTCGCCGGCATTGTTCCCCACTCCGCAAAAAATGGTCAGCTCGCGGCTGTGGGGAAAGCGCTCACGAATGACGGAATATGCCGCCGCGCCGGCCCGCGACATCAGGGTAAAGCCGGGAATACCGAACTCCTCTATCGCCCGGCGATCCAGCTCGCGCACCTGGGCCGCCCGGTAGAGCCCGGTCGGCAGTCGCGTGGTGTCGGTTACTGTAGCCATCCCGCCATTTTCTACCACAAACGCAACCGGTAGCGCGTTAGAATTGAAGACTGTCACAGCGCGCCACCCGGATCATGACCACCGAATCGCCCCGTAACCATCTGGACCTGGTCGTTGACACCATCCGCAGCCAAGCCGTCGCCCTGGAATTCGTCCATGTGGGTATCACCGATATTCGTCTGGATATCTATGAAGCCAGACTGGAACACTGGCTTGCCGAGGCGATGCACGGGGACATGGACTACATGGCCCGGCACGGACGCAAACGCTCTCGACCCGATGAGTTGATTCCCGGAACACGCCGCGTGATCACCGTGGCGCTGCCCTACATGTCGCAGAACCGCGCGGAGTGCGAGGCTGTGCTCAACGAACCCGGCCTAGCGTATATCTCACGCTACGCGGTGGGCCGCGACTATCACAAGATCTTGCGCAAACGCCTGCAATTGCTTTGCGATGCCATTCAGCGCCTGATCGGGCCGTTCGGTTATCGCGTGTTTGTCGACAGTGGACCGGTTCTGGAAAAGCCGCTGGCCGAGAAATCGGGTATCGGATGGATCGGAAAACACGCCAATATCATCAACCGGCACACCGGATCCTGGTTTTTTTTAGGAGAGATACTGACTGACCTGGAGCTACCGGTAACCGCTCCATCGACTCCACATTGCGGCACCTGTACGGCGTGCATGGACGTGTGCCCCACTCAGGCAATTGTCGCGCCCTACGTGGTCGATGCCAGGCGCTGTATCTCCTACCTGACCATCGAACACCACGGCAGCATACCCCTCGAATTCCGCCCCCAGATCGGCAACCGGATTTACGGATGCGACGACTGCCAACTGGTCTGTCCCTGGAACAGCAACCACACCGTCATACCGGAGTCGGAGTTCTCCGCACGTCACGGCCTGGACAGCGCACGGTTGACCGAACTCTTCAGTTGGTCGGAAGGCGATTTCAATCACAGATTGGAAGGTAGCCCGATCCGGCGAATCGGCCACGAGCGCTGGCTCAGAAACATCGCTGTCGCGCTGGGCAATTCGGCAGCAGGCGGGGAAACACGGCAACTACTGGAAAAACGGGCGGGTGACTCTTCAGCGCTGGTTGCCGAACATGCCCGATGGGCCCTGCAGCAGCTGGACGCCCGCGGTCGGTCCGGCAATCACCAACCTGCCGCGACGCCGCTGCAGGCCGGTGCCAGCTAGCGGGCGGTCAACGCTCGGGACTGCGCAGCGATTCGTCTTCAGAGCCATCCATCAGCGAGGCCTGAACCGTGTAGATCTTGTCCAGCTGTGCCAGGAAGGCGTCCACACACTCCGGGTCAAACTGCTGGCCGCGCTGGTCCTTGATGTACTCAATAGCCTGCTCCCGGACCCAGGGGCGTTTGTAAGGCCGGCGCGAAGTGAGCGAGTCGTAGACATCCGCGACTGAAACGATGCGCGCGCTGATCGGTATCTCATCGCCCTTCAGCCCGCGCGGGTAACCTTCACCGTTCACCTGCTCGTGGTGCGCCAGGGCAATGATGGCGCCGGTCTGCAAATATTTGGACGGGCTGTCTTTCAGCATTTCATAACCGATGCGGGTGTGGTCCTGCATCAAGAGACGTTCGGATTCGGTGTAGCGACCCATCTTCTGCAGCACACCGTCCGGAATGCCCACCTTGCCGATGTCGTGCAGCGCGGCGGCCAGTCCAATGGTGTCGCACTCATCGGCGGACATGCCGAGCCTGGCCGCGATCAGCCGGGAATACTGGGAAACCCGCAGCACGTGATTCTGCGTATCCTCATCGCGGTACTCGCCCACCTTTGCCAGACGCAACAGGGTTTCCCGCTCGCGGTTGCGGATCTCCTGGGTGGCCACGGAGACCTGCTCTTCGAGCCACGATGCCCGGTCCTTGATGATCTTCTGCTGCTTGTGCATCCGCAGCAGATTGCGGCAGCGGGCACCGCACTCATGGTGATCCACCGGCTTGGTCAGAAAATCGGTGGCACCGGCCTCCAGCGCCTGATAGCGGACATTTCGGTCTTCGACTACGGTAATCATGATTACCGGTACCTCGGCAAGTGACTCCACAGTGCGTAGGCGGCGAATGAATTCCACCCCATCCATTTCCGGCATCTTGTAATCGGTAACGATCAGGTCAACGTTGCTCGTCTCACACCAGACGAGGGCTTCCAGACCGGATTCGAAGAGCTGGATGGTGACGTCGGGAAGAGATTTGCGAATGATCTGGGAGAGCACATCGCGCCCCAGTGGCTGATCATCGATCAGCACGACCGAACAACCCACCCCGGTTTCCGCATCGACGGAGGAGTTCCAATCTCCAACGCTGTCCCGCACCAAATGCATAGAAAGCCCCGATGTATCTAGTAATAATTGGTTTCAATGACCACAGGCAATGGTCGAGTATACGTGAATCATTGCCTGTGCACGACACCTTCGATAGCCATCGCGCCCGGTATAAAAACCCCTCGATTAAAAGGCTAATTCCGGAATCCGGTCGGCGTTGCGGCCCTATACCGGCAGGCGAAAGAATTTCTCGCGGTAATACTGCAGTTCCCGGATGGACTCCCGGATATCATCCAGCGCCAGGTGGGTCCCCGCTTTGCGAAAGCCCGCCGCCAGTCCCGGATCCCAGCGCCGCGCAAGTTCCTTGACTGTGCTCACATCCAGATTGCGGTAGTGGAAAAAACGCTCCAGGTCCGGCATCCATCGATAGAGAAAGCGACGATCCTGGCAGATACTGTTCCCGCACATGGGCGAGGTCGCGGCAGGTACGAACTCCACCAGGAATTCTATGGTCCTGGCCGCGGCGGTGGCCTCATCGATCTGGCTGCTGCGCACCCGCTCCACCAGCCCCGAGCCACCATGCTGCCGCTGGTTCCATTCATCCATTCCCGCCAGTACCTCATCCGATTGGTAGACCGCCAGAACCGGGCCTTCGGCAATCGGATTCAATACCTGATCGGTGACGATGGTGGCAATTTCGATGATTCGATCCGTGTCGGGATCTAGGCCGGTCATTTCGAGATCGATCCATATCAGATTGGTGGCGTTTTGTGTCATGCTTGGCCGGTCGGGTAGTATGCTTCGTTGCGCACATCTTAGACCAAACTGACCTTGAGGCACGATTCAATCAAATTCATGGAACCAGCTCACAATTTCACACTGTTGTTTGTCTCTGCCGTCGCCCTCTCCCTGATGCTTGAATTCTGGCTCAATGCCCGACAGGCACGCCATGTGCGCATCCATCGTGACCAGGTTCCCGACTCCTTTGCGGAATCCATCGGCTTGGCAGATCACCGCAAAGCTGCTGACTACACCACTGCGAAGCTCAAACTGGGCAGCATCCATACAGTCTGGTCATTCCTACTGCTGCTGGCCTGGACGCTGGGTGGCGGCCTGCAACAGCTCGACTCGCTGTGGACGGGCAGCGCGGATTCTGCCCTGGTCGTCGGCACGCTGGTGATTGTCTCGTTCGCCCTGATCGGCGCGCTCCTGGATCTGCCGTTTTCCGCCTATCGGACTTTCGTGCTCGAAGAGCGGTTTGGTTTCAACAACACCCAGATCAACACCTGGCTGACGGACCTGCTCAAATCTCTGGTCCTGTCACTGGCCATCGGTACGCCACTGGTCGCCGTCGTGCTGTGGCTGATGATCAGCGCGGGGGTCTACTGGTGGTTATGGGCCTGGCTGGTGTGGCTCACCTTCAGCCTCACCATGATCTGGATTTTCCCCACCTACATTGCTCCGCTGTTCAACAAATTCAGCCCCCTGGAAGACCAGGAACTGAAGCGGCGTATTGAGCAATTGATGGCCCGATGCGGTTTTCACAGTGAGGGGCTGTTTGTGATGGATGGTTCGCGCCGCTCTTCGCACGGCAACGCCTACTTCACCGGTTTGGGGCAGAACAAGCGCATCGTCTTTTTCGATACCCTCCTGGAGCGTCTCAACGGCGAAGAGATCGAGGCTGTGCTCGCCCATGAGCTGGGCCATTTCCGACTGCACCATATCCGCAAAAGACTGTTCACCAGTGCCCTGGCCACCCTTGCCGGGTTGGCGGTACTCGGCTGGTTGGCCCAGGAAGAGTGGTTTTATGCGGGGCTGGGGGTCGACTCCCCGTCGGCTCACCTGGCGTTGCTTCTCTTCTTGCTGGTTGCACCGGTCTTCTCCCTGTTCCTGCAACCCATTGGCGCCTATTTCCAGCGCAAACACGAATTCGAGGCCGATGCATTCGCGGCACGCCACACCCGGGCGGACGACCTGGTATCCGCACTGGTCAAACTGTATCGCGACAATGCCAGCACCCTCACGCCCGATCCGCTCTACTCCGCCATGCACGATTCCCACCCCCCAGCGCCGATCCGGGTGGCGAGCCTGCAGCGCCATGCAATGCAGCAGCCGGGAGCTGCGAGCTAGTCGCGCCGCGCTGATCGCAACGTCATGAATCCTCCCCAACCGTCGACGACTTGATGGCCCGCCGTCAGCTCAACCACAAACAGCAGCGCGCTGTTCAACGCATTCAGTCGCGCCGGCAGCAGCGAGCCCGACAGTTTTCCGAAACCGCACTCGATGAGCTGGAAGAGGGACCACTCAGCGCCGAGCAGTCCGGGCGGTTGATTGTCAATTACGGTCGCGCCGTGGTGGTCGAGGATGACGCGGGCAACCTGCACAACTGCATTATGCGGCGCAATTTGGGTGATCTCGCCTGCGGCGATCGAGTGGTATTCCAGACCAGCGCACAGAACCTGGGAGTGGTCAGCGCTTTGCTGCCACGAAACAATGTCCTGGAGCGCCCCGACTACAGTGGACGGCTGAAACCGCTTGCCGCCAATCTTGATCAGCTCTTCATCGTACTCGCACCGAAACCGGAGTTTGTACCGGTGGTGGTGGACCGCTTCCTGGTGGCGGCAGAACTCTCGGGGGTTGAGGCACACCTGCTGCTCAACAAAACTGATCTGCTGGGCGCGGATCAGGCGCTGGCAGAGCGATTGGCGGACAAGCTGGCTCCCTACACCCGTATGGGCTACCCCCTGCTGCAGACCAGCGCAAAAACGGGGGGCGGCGAGGCGGAGCTGAGGGCCGGACTCATTGGCAGGAGCAGCATGCTGGTGGGACAGTCCGGTGTGGGCAAATCATCGCTCATCAACCATCTGCTGCCCGACCGCGATGTCCGCGTGGGTGGTCTATCTGAGACATCGGGCAAAGGGCGGCACACCACCAGCACCACCACGCTGTACCACCTGCCGGATGGCGGTGAGTTGATCGATTCGCCCGGCGTGTGGGAATTTGGTCTGCCGCCGATGGATGCCGATCGGCTGGCCTGGGCATTTGCTGACATCCGACCGCACTTGGGGCACTGCCGGTTCAACGACTGCCGGCATCGTGACGAACCGGAATGCGCCGTGAAGCGGGCTGAGGCGGAAGGTTTGATCAGTTCGGAGAGGCTGGCCAGCTATTTCGCGCTCGTCGCTGAACTCTGCGCGGGCGAAAATCCGGGCGTGGGCTAGAGCTCTCGCCTGCCTTCGAAGGCATGCGACAGCGTCCGCCCGTCAATGTATTCCAGTTCGCCACCCAGCGGTACGCCATGGGCAATTCGGGTTGCCCGAATTCCCCGTTCCCGCGCCATTTCGCCAACATAGTGCGCCGTCGCCTCACCTTCCACGGTGGGGTTCGTGGCCAGGATCACTTCACTCACACCACCGGCGTCCAGTCGCTGGGCCAACAGCTCCAGCCCCAGTTCGCGGGGCCCGATGCCATCCAGGGGCGACAGGTGCCCCATCAGCACAAAATATCGTCCGCGGTACGCCTGCGCAGACTCCATGGCCATCACGTCGGCTGGGGATTCGACCACGCATATCTGATCACCCGTCCGTTTCGGGTTCGCGCAGATGGTGCACTCCGCCTCCTCGGTGAGAATCCGGCAGTGGCGGCAATACCCCACGTGATCCGCTGCATCCAGCAGCGCAGCGGCCAGTTTGCGCGCCCCTTCGCGGTCGCGCTCCAGCAGCTGAAAGGCAATGCGCTGTCCCGATTTGGGCCCGACGCCGGGCAGACAGCGCAGTGCCGAGACAAGCTGATCGATGAGGGGCGACAGCGACATCAGAATGGCAGTTTGAAACCGGGAGGCAGGCTCATGCCGGCGGTCATCTGTGCATAGCTCTCCTTGGTGGTCTGCTCAATGCGATGCACGGCATCGTTGATGGCTGCGGCGATCAGGTCCTCGACCATTTCCACATCGTCGTCAGCGAGCAGCTGTGGATCAAGCACCACGCGGCGCACCTCATGCTTGCCGGTCATGGTGACCTTGACCATTCCGGCCCCCGATTCGCCGGTTACTTCCATGCGCGCCAGCTCTTCCTGTGCCCGCTGCATGTTCTCCTGCATCTTCTGGGCCTGTTTCATCAGGTTGCCCAATCCGCCTTTCATACGCTCTCCTCAAACGGGTTCAGTTCTGGATTCCAGTCGGTTTGATCGATCCTTCACAGACCGTCGCGCCAAATTTCTCTTCGAGCGAGCGAACCAGCGGATCGCTTTCGATCGCCTCCTCGGCGGCCGCCTGGCGCGCTTCGGCAGCCTGGGCTGCGCGACGTGCGGGGGTCTCTATGTCGCCGCCGTTGATTTCAAATTTCAGGCGTTTCACCCCGCAGGTCGCGCCGAGTGCCGCCAGCAGTTTCTCCTCCAGGGTGCTGCTGAGCAGCCCCTTGTGGGCGGCATCCAGCTCCAGCACCCAGCTCTCGGCCTCCCGGGTCTTCAGCCGACACTGGCGTGCAAGCTGCAATGCCATCCCGCCCAGATCCAGCCTGCCAAGAATCTGCTCCCATGGATCATCGGCGGCAGGTCCGGCGACCTGCGCCTGTCCGACGTTCGCGGGAGGGGCCGGCCTGGGCGCCGGTGGTTCGGTACGGACGGGCGCCTGGGGTATGGCCGACGAAGTCCGATTCCGTTGCGGGGTCGGTGCACCACCACCGGAAAAATCCATCTCCACAGTTTTGAAGGCGAGCATGCGCAGTGCCACCATTTCGAAACCCACCGCCTCGTCGGGCGCCAGCGGCAGGTCACGCCGCCCATGCAGCGCAATCTGATAGTAGAGCTGCACCAGTTCCGGCGTCAGACCCGCGGCCAGTTCCGCCGCCGCGCCACCATCCTCACCATCGGCCATGGTGTCACCCACCATCTGGATCAGGGCAGTGCGCTGCAGTGCGCCGATCAGTTCAGCCAGCAGCCCCATGAAATCCGGAGTCCCCTGGCTCCATTCCCGAATCTGCGCAATCACTGAGGCCGCATCGCCCGCGGCAATCGCCGAGAGCAGATTCCACACCAGCTTGCGATCCACGGCACCCATCATCTGGCGCACATCCGCTTCGTTGACCCCACCGGCACCGTAGGCGATCGCCTGGTCCATCAGGCTGAGTGCATCGCGCATGCTGCCATCGGCACCCCGGGCGATCAGCTCGAGGGCCGGCGCTTCGAAGCCGATCGCCTCCGCTTCCAGAATCCGGGTGAGCTGGTCAACAATCTGGGTCATCTGCAGCCGTTTGAGGCTGAATTGCAGACAGCGGGAAAGAATGGTCACCGGCAACTTCTGCGGATCCGTGGTCGCCAGCAGAAACTTCACATGGGGTGGCGGCTCCTCCAGGGTCTTGAGCAACGCATTGAAGCTGTGTCCCGAGAGCATGTGAACTTCGTCAATGAGATAGACCTTGTAGCGTCCGCGGGTCGGGGCGTACTGCACGTTTTCAAGCAGCTCGCGCGTATCCTCCACCTTGGTGCGCGATGCCGCGTCCACTTCAATCAGATCGACAAACCTGCCGCTATCCACCTCTTCGCAACTGGAGCACTTGCCGCAGGGCCGCGAACTGACGCCGGTTTCGCAGTTGAGGGATTTGGCGAATATCCGGGCGATGGTGGTTTTACCCACACCCCGGGTGCCGGTGAAGAGGAACGCGTGGTGGACCTGGTTACGGTCAAGGGCGTTGGCCAGTGCGCGGACCACATGCTCCTGCCCCACCAATTCGTCGAACCGTCGGGGACGCCACTTTCTCGCGAGAACCTGATACGACATGCTACCTGCTGAATCAATCAGTTACGAAGCTGCGCGGGTGACACGTCAGGGAGGCGGCCCACATCCAGCCACACCCCGGCGCCCGAGTCCGCTGCTGCGGCTGCTCCCTTCCGGGCCTGACCGGGTTCACAACCTATCGTCGCGGGGGGACCGGCGTGGGCCGCCATAAACACTGATTCGACCGAAGCTGACCACGCAAAGGCCGAGCATTATAGCGCAAGGATCTGGCACCCGACAGGCAAAAAAAGGGCACCTAGCGGTGCCCGAGTGTTGCCGTGGTTTAGGGGTAAAAACGCGGCGGCCCTGTGTGCCCTATTCGGCACACACCTTCCTGGTACCCCGTCCATCCCTGGAGACACCCGTGTGGAATCTGGGATTCCTGCCGCCGCAAGGTCTGAAAGACCTGAGGTGTCTGGGGTCAACCTTAGTGGCGGAGGGTTACCGATCGGGTAACGGATCGCTCTTGCAGGAGTCACCGGGGCGGGTGGTTTTACCGACCACGCCGGGCGCAGAAAGATCCGCAGCCCCGGTAATGGCCTGCCACAGCTGTGAAGGGGAATGGAATGCGGTCTGCTGCCCGGATACCGGGTCCATCACCAAGCCCTGGACCTGATCGTGTTCGCGGTCATTCCGGTAGACCCGGACGATGTAACTTTCCATGTTCGCCTCCTGCCTGGCTCGCGATTCGTAAATGCTTTGCCAGCTAGTTAAGTCCCACCAGGTTACATATGGGTAACCGATTCGATGCCGGCTACTCTGCGGCACTGATGCTGTGATAAAGCGCCTTGGTCTCCGCAGCCGGTTCAATGGCCAGGCGGCTGGACAGTATCTGCTGGCAGCGCCGGTATATGCGCACCGCCTCGCCGTGCTCCCCCATACTGATGTGAGCGCGCATCAAGGCACGATAGAAGCCCTCGGCCAGTGGATCGACCTCCAACCCATAGAGGGCAGCATCTACGGCCAGGTCCGTCAGCCGAAGCATCAGTGCCTGGTCGACGATCCGTTGCAGGGCCCGGGAAAACCCTACATGCAACCGCTCCCGCGCACCCAACACCCAGTACCAGTCGTCTTCGGGCAGCAGGATGCCGCTGTAGGTGGCCCGCAGCCGCGCCCAAAGTGCCTTCAGGTTGCCACCATCGTCGGGGGGATTTCGGGATTGATTGATCAACTGTTCCAGGGTGCGCACGTCCACCCACACCAACTCGGAATTGATCTGCATCCGCCCCTCCCGGAACTGCACGCACTCCTTGCCGATCAGTTTGCGCAGGCGCGACAGGGTGGTCTTCAGGGTTGCCGGCTGATTCTCCGGCGGGATATCCGGCCACAGCGACTCCCCCACCTCTTCGGCATTCAGCGACTGCCCGCGATGGATGGCGAGCAGTTTCAGCAGATTCAGCGGTTGCTTGGGCACTTTCTTGCCCAATTCCAGCGGTTTCCCATTAGTCTCTATGCGCAGCCCGCCGAGCGTCCTGATCCTGACCGGCCATGGCCACTGTGGCTCCAGGCAGGCGGCGCCCAGTGGTTTCAGGCCAATGCGTTGAATGACCGTCATCACGAAGTCCGTCTCGATGTCGTGGCTCAATGCCAAAGAAAAATCCGGGAAAGGCTGGGATGGCTCCAATGTACGGTGTTGAAGTAACGCTGTGAACGCCCCAGCAACAGCGCTGAGCGCAGTATATCCAGCGCCCCGGCCTCATCGCGCTGATCGATGCGGATCTGGGCCAGCGTCAGCTCCAGCATGTAGCGCAGCATGTGGAATCCGCACTCCCGGGCGAGGTCAATACCGTCCTGCGTCGCTTTCACACCCTCCTCAAACTGTCCACATTGGGCCAGGGACATGCCCACTCCCCACTGGTGTATGCACTGTTGGAACGGCGTCTCGGAAAGCTCGATGATCTCCCCTGCCTGTACCATGCGTTCCCGTGCTTCCCTGTAGTGTCCCTGGTTGATATCCAGCCACCCCCGCATGAACAGGTAGTTGGCATAAAAGATACTCTGCTCTTCCTTGATCGACGCCGGCATACGCTCGACGTAAGTGGCCGCAAGGCGCCAGTCACCCGCCAAAAACGCGGAAAAGGCTCCCTGGATGAGCAGCGTGACGTCCATGAGGTGAATACCGAATCTTGCGCCATAGGCCAGCCCCTCCTCTGCGGCCCGCAGCCCCTCTTCCGGTGATCTCACCACCCACGAGAACATGGCCTTGGTGCTGAACCACACCATGTTGGTGAAAGGATCAAAGGCCTGCCGGCTGGCGATGGGGGATAGGCGCTCATAGAGCAGTTCAGCTGCAGAGAGGTCGCCCATATAAATATGCTTGCGCATCAAATGGGCTCCAATCAGCAGTTTGTTCTCCGCGCTTGGCGCGAAGATCAGCAAGCGCTGCAGTTTCTTTTGAAGCTTCGGCAACAGCTGATTGGTAGGTTGGTGCAGCAGCAAGGCCGTAAACAGTATGACTTCGCAGCGCAATCGGGTTTTCAGGGAGGCTTTGAGCGGATTGCCGGTGCGCAGCCGCCCCATTTCATCAATCCAGTAGCTCAATTCTGTAAATCCGCCGAATCTGAAAATGATGGTCTCCACCACTCCGGCCCAAGCCAGGAACTGTCCCTCTACCTGTCGTGAAGCCTGAAACAGGTGGTAGGCAATCTCCAACGCGGATTGGGCGGCCACGGTGTCGGTCTGGCGCAGGCACATGCCATACCAGTAACTCAACCACGGATGCTCCTCCCGTGTTTCGTCGGCAACATTGTCCAGCCACTGCAGCAATGTCTGCCACCGCCCCTTTTCAAACAGCGATTGCGCCTGGGTTTCAATGGCACGCGCATAGGGTAGCGGGTCTTCGATCTGTGCAAAGCATTGGACTGCCAGGTCCGATTCGCCCTGCTTTTGAAAGTGTGTTCCCGCCAGTTGGAGGACATGATCGATTTCCGCACCATCCAACCGGAGATCAGCGACACTCAGCAGATACTCCCTGAACAGGGGGTGATACCGATACATCACCGGCTTGCCCGCCGACTTTTCCAAGAAGTAATTGTTCCGGTAGAGCTGATCGATCAGGTCGGCGGTTTGCGGATCGTGCAGCAGTTCGCTGGCCAGCGCGACGCTGAACCCCGGCGGCTGCGCTGTCAGCAGCAGCAGGTGCTGGACCCGGGTGTCCAGTCCATCAAACAGGGAGGTGGCGTAGTATTCAAAAATCTGCCCAATGGTGTCGTCCGAATCGTAATCGGGCCCGTCTTCGGTTTCAGTCAATCCGGACTTGAGCATCAGCGATAGTGCCGTCACCCAGCCACGGGAGATCTCGAGCAGGCGCCGGGGCAGTCTCCGGTCCTCTTCCCAGGGATGATCGGGCAACAGCAATCGCCCCAGGGGAATCACCTCGTCTTCGGTAAATGCCAGATCGTGTGCTTCGATTCGCTCAATCCCCCGCGTCACCCGCACCTTTGCCCAGTGTGGCGTAGGTGCTATGCGACCGATCACCACGGCGTCGATATCGGTGCGCAGGTTGGCGTACAATTCCGCGAGCATGGTGCCCACGGGTGAGTTGGTGGGCAGCATGTGCAGATCATCGAACACGATGGCGGACTTTTCCGGGAGCAGATTACCCAACAGATCGGCGTATTCCCGTGCGAATCGCTGCGGATTCCCCTGATACTGTGCGGTGAATAGGGGCAGAATCGATGCCGCCTTGCCCACTTTCTCCTGCACGCATTCGCGCAGATAGAAAAACAATGCGGCCGGATCACTGTCCTCTTCATCAATGCGATACCAAACCACCGCGTCGTCACGGACTGACAGGCAATCACGCATCAAGGTGGTTTTGCCATAGCCGGCAGGCGCATCCACCCAGATTACGGATCCCGGGTTCCGCTGGGAAATTCTGCGCAGCAGCCGCTCCCTTTTCAGAATCGAACGGTGCTGTGGCGGAGCCGCCTTTCGGGTCGGAAACTGAGATCTGACCATTGTTTTTGTCTGGACCTGTGTGTCATTGTTTTAAGCAGAGGCAGTCCATTCCTCCCCACCGCACTTTCCCACTGCCTGTCCCCCGCATGCGATGGCCTGATTTCAAGTGTAGAATATTGGCTTCGCGACTTCCTACTCATTTTGCCGAACGGGCGGACTCATGGATCATTTACGTAAAGTTGATCTTTTTTCTGCGCTAAGCGATGAAGAGCTTCAATCCGTTTCAGACAGAAAAATCGTGCGGCGTTACCCGAAGGATGCGGTAATTCTCAACGAAGGTGACCATTCGGATGCGCTCTATGTCATCAAGGAAGGAAAGGTCAAGGTTGTCAAAAGCGGCCCCGACGGAAAAGAGGTGGTGATTGCGCTGATGGCCGCGGGCGACTATTTCGGTGAAATCTCGCTGATTGACGAACAGCCCAGATCCGCTTCCATCATTGCGAAGCAAAACAGTGAGCTCATCATTATCCGCAAATCCGATTTCCAGGAAATATTGATGAGCAATCCCACCTTCGCTCTCAATGTCATGCGGGGATTCTGTGAGCGCCTGCGCAGCGCCGACCGGCACATTGAAAGCCTTGCACTCATGGACGTTTACGGCCGTATCGCCAGATTGCTGCTGGATCTGTCCAAACCGGAAGGTGAAAAAATGGTGGTGCCGGAACAGCTCACGCACCAAGACATAGCCAACATGATTGGTTCGTCCAGAGAAATGGTGACACGCATCCTGAAGGATCTGTCCACGGGCGGATATATAACCATCCAGGACCGGCGCATTACCATCGAATCGAAACTGCCCCCGGCCTGGTGACCGCCACTACCGGTCAGGCAAATAGGCGGACAGCACCTGAACTGACTGAAAGACGCGGGCAAGGTTGACCGCAATCAATTTGCGCATGGACAGCAGCACCTGCTCGCCACGAATCCGCGTCACCAGACTTACCTCAACGGACAGTGGTGGACACCCTGTTCTGCCATCCATGCACCGGCTCTGCGGTCCAAATCCAGTTGGATGCTGTCCGCGTCCAGTTCCAGGGGCATCAAATCCCGTGGCAGGATCATCGAGAGTTGCATGCCACCCCGCCGTACCTGAACGCTGCCGACCACCCAGATTCACCTTATGAGCATGGCGGTGAAAATAAAAAGCCGCGGGCAAACCCGCGGCTTGTTTTTTGGAAACGCTAAACTACGCAGCTTCGTAAACGGCTCTGGCCGGAGAGGTGATTTCGCCGTTCTTCTTCAGCGTATTCAAAGCCTGCGCCAGATATTTGACGTTGACCCGCTTCTTCTGCAGTTCATCACGAAGCGCCTGACTGCTCAGTTTACCTTTGGCCCGAAGGACCTCCAGCACCTGATCGTTCAGACTGACGCGCGTGCGGCGGCGGGTAGTCTTTTTGGTGGAAGTGACACCTTCAGCACCATATTTTTCCAGTTGCGCATCGATTTTCGCAAGTTCCTTGGCAAAGGCCCGTTCAACCTGCTTTCGCTGCTTCTTGAGCGCGGTGATCTTTGACTTGTTCACTACCGCCGTTTTCTTTTCTACCCGTTCTTTTTTCTTTGCCAGCTGATACAGTTCCCTTGCACTCAAGGCATCGATTGCACGTTTTTTTGCCATACTGTTCCTCAAAAATTTTGATAACGAATGAATTGCCGGTTGCAAAATGATTATTAAATTAGGACGTTTTTATATATATAAGATTCAAATAGCGATTGCAACCAAAGAAGGAATTTTATTTTTTATAAACAACCACAATAAATATACACATCGGTCTGTTCAAAACTAATTACCGCCGTTTCATCAACGCAAGACACTCCACATGCCAGGTATTTGGAAAATAGTCGTACGGTGTAATGTGCTGCACCTTGTATCCGGCTTCACCCATCATCACGAGGTCTCGCGATAGGGTTCCGGCGCTGCAGGAGAGATAGGCAATAAGCTCGGGACGAAGGCTTGTGGTTATCCACTCTCTGGTCTCAATATCGATGCCGGTTCTTGGCGGATTGATATATAAAATTCTGCGGCCGGAATGCTCACTGAACCATGCATTCAACTGCGGAATACGATCGTGACAGGCACCCACCAGCACACGGCTCGCCGGTGAGTTCCGAGTGGCACACTTAACCGCCTCCCTGGAAGATTCCACACCGATCGCTGAAGCGCCTGAGCCTGTCCACATCCTGAGTGTTGAGCCGATCCCGCAATAGAGATCCGCGATCACACTGTTACCATCCGGCTTTATATATTCCCTGA
>JBNLBB010000003.1:0-54490 GCA_050302415.1 Gammaproteobacteria bacterium
CTGCAGGCCCGAATCAGCAACTTGTTCGACGAGGAGTACCAGACCGTGCACAACTTCAATCAACCGGGTCGCGGCTATTTCGTGACACTTCGTTACCGGCCCGAATAGGCTACTAGGAGGCAACATGATTCAACTATCCACCCGTCACCAGATCGTTATCGGTCTCGTCCTGCTGGCCCTGATGGTGGTCACCCGCGGCCACCACTTCGCCACGCTCAACGCCCTGCCCGGCGCCACCTGGGCGGTCTTCTTTCTGGCCGGGGTCTACCTGAGTCCCACTTGGGTTCCCTTCATTCTGCTGGCCGCTGCCGGCGTGCTGGATTACGTCTCCATCGCCTGGTTCGGCACCAGCAGCTACTGCGTGAGTGTCGCCTATGGATTGCTGGTTCCCGCTTACGGCGCACTGTGGTTCGCCGGCCGCCGGTATGCCGTGGTTCACCGTATGGGCTGGCGTACACTGCCGGCGCTCGGCGGCTGGCTGCTGGCCGGTGCCGTGGTCTGCGAGCTGCTTTCCAGCGGAGGGTTCTATCTCTTCTCCGGTCGCTTTGCCGAGCCTAACCTGGCCGAATTCGGCGCAAGAACTCTGCGCTATTTCCCGCCCTACCTGCAGTCGCTCGGGTTTTACATCGGACTGGCGGCGTTCCTGCATCTCGTTGTGGTGGGGCTCCGCCGCTCCGCCGCTGCGCGCGGGCAACGGGATCACCTGGGAGCCTGACCGGCCGTGAACCGCTGCCCCGCATTGCTGGTAAGCGCCTCGGCGTCGGGTCAGGGGAAAACCCTGGTGACCGCCGCACTGGCGCGCCACTACCGGAATCAGGGTTTGCGGGTAGGACTCTTCAAGGTGGGTCCCGATTTCCTCGACCCGCTCATCCTGGAACGGGCCAGCGGTACACCGGTGTATCAGATCGATCTCTGGCTGGTGGGCGAGGCGGGGTGCCGGGAACTGCTCGCCAGGGTGGCGGCGGAGACTGACCTGATTCTGGTGGAAGGGGCGATGGGGCTCTACGATGGGGCCCCCTCGTCTGCCGACCTGGCCGCATTTTTCGGTATCCCCGTACTGGCGGTGATTGACGCCGCCGCCATGGCCCAAACCTTCGGCGCGGTCGCCACCGGACTGAGGCAATACAGCCCGTCCCTGCCGTTTGCCGGGGTCCTGGCCAACCGGGTCGCCGGTGAAGGCCACTACCGGATGCTGGAGAGCAGTCTTCCCACCGGGCTGCCAGCCTGGGGCTGGCTACCCGCCGAACCCGGTCTGAGCCTGCCCGAGCGCCATCTGGGGCTCTGGCTCGCCGAGGAGATCGAGCACCTGGACGAGATACTTGCGCAGGCGGCACGGGCCCTGTGCGGTGTGCCGGCGGACCTGCCGCCCGCCGTCGATTTTTCTGCGCCGCCACACCACTCGCAGCCACCGCTGCTGGCCGGGGTACGCATCGCCGTGGCCCGCGACCGGGCATTCTGTTTTCTCTATCGCGCCAACCTGGAACTGCTGCGCGATCTGGGAGCGGAACTGCATTTCTTCTCGCCCCTGGACGACACCGAACTGCCGCCCGCCGATGCCCTCTATCTGCCCGGTGGCTACCCGGAACTCCATGCCGCCGCCCTTACGAACAACCGGTCGATGCTCAAGGCCGTGCGAGTGCACCACGCCGCCGGCCGCCCGTTGCTTGCCGAGTGCGGGGGGTTGCTCTACCTGGGGGAGGAACTGGTCGATACTGCGGGCGGGCACCATCGAATGGCCGGTCTGCTCCCCGCACGGGCGGAGATGCGAAGATCGCTCACTGCGCTTGCCCTGCAGGAGGTGGAGCTGGCCGGCGCCAGAATGCGCGGCCATACCTTCCACCACTCGCGTCTGGAATCGGCACTGCAACCCGTGGCCCGCGGCCGCTGCCCCAACGGCGGCACCACGGCGGAGGCGGTATACCGCGTGGAGCGCCTGACCGCCTCCTACATCCATTTCTATTTTCCTTCCAATCCGGCCGCTGTCGCCGCCCTGTTCCGGCCATGAGCCTCAATCCCTATCCCCGGCGAATCGTCTGTCTCACCGAGGAGACCACGGAGACGCTCTACCTGCTGGGCGAGGAGGAGCGTATTGCCGGTATCTCCGGATTCACCGTCCGCCCGGCCCGCGCGCGTCGGGAAAAACCGCGGGTCGCCGCCTTTACCAGCGCCCGGATCGACAAGATCCTGGCCCTGCAGCCGGACCTGGTGCTCGGATTCTCCGACCTGCAGGCGGAGATTGCCGCCACCCTGGTCCGATCCGGAATTGCTGTACATGTTTTCAACCAGCGCAGCGTGCCGGAAATCTTCGCCATGATCGGACTGCTGGGGGCCATGGTGGGTGCGGTGGCGCCCGCGGCCGCACTCTGTACGCGACTGCAGGCCGAATTGGACGACTGCCGGGCGCTGGCCGCCAGCCTGCCTCGCCGGCCGCGAATCTATTTCGAGGAGTGGGACGAGCCGCAGATTTCCGCCATCACCTGGGTATCGGAGCTGATCGGCATCGCCGGCGGGGAGGATTGCTTTGCGGAGCTGGGTGCGAAGCGCTCCGCGCGCGAACGCATGATTGCCGATCCGGCGGAAGTGGTCCGTCGGGCTCCCGACATCATCATCGGCTCCTGGTGCGGCAAACGGTTCCGGCCACAGCACGTCGCTGAGCGGCCCGGTTGGTCGGCCATACCGGCGGTGCGCGACGGTGAGCTGCACGAGATCAAGTCCAGCGACATCCTGCAGCCGGGACCGGCGGCATTGAGCGACGGCGTCCGCCAGTTGCAGGCGATCATCCACCGTTGGGCGGAGCGCAAGGGGTGAGCGGCCTGGTGCTGGCAGGTGCCGTAATGCTCGACTGGTGGCTGGGCGAGCCCCGTCGCTGGCATCCGCTGGTGGGGTTCGGCCGCCTGGCCGAAGCGTGTGAGCGGGCGTGCTACGGGAGCGCAGCGAGCACACCTCGCGCGCGTCGCCGGCGCGGATTGCTGGCTTGGACGGTGCTGGTGATACCGCCCACCGCCGTGGTGGCCGCACTGCCGGAAGCGTGGTCCGCCGCCAGCGGGCTGCTGGCACTCTATTTCGCACTGGGTCACCGCAGCCTGCACGATCATGCGCGCGCGGTGACCGGAGCCCTGGTGTCAGGTGATGAGGAAGCCGCGCGCCGGCATGCCGGATACATGGTGAGCCGCGACTCGGCGGCCCTGGACATTCCAGGTGCAGTGACCGAATCGGTGCTGGAAAACGGCAGCGACGGGGTCTTCGGCGCACTCTTCTGGTTTGTCGTGGCGGGTGCCCCGGGGGCGATCCTGTTCCGTCTGGCCAACACCCTGGACGCCATGTGGGGCTATCGCAATGAACGCTATAACCATTTCGGTTGGGCGGCGGCTCGGCTCGACGACGTGCTGAGCTTTCTGCCCGCCCGGCTCACTGCCCTCAGCTACACCCTGCTCGGCAACACCCGGCGGGCACTGGTCTGCTGGCGTCATCAGGCACCGGCCTGGGAGAGCCCCAATGCCGGGCCGGTGATGGCCAGCGGTGCCGGCGCCCTGGGTCTGACCTTGGGAGGTGCGGCCTGCTACCGGGGGGAGTGGCACCAACGTCCTGTGCTGGGCTGCGGTCCGGCAGCCACCGTGGCCGACATTGAGCGGGCCCTGGCTTTGGTCAGGCACAGCGTGATCCTGTGGGTCGTGCTGCTGCTCTGCGGGGCGTGGCTCCATGCTTGAACACGGGGGCGCGCTGGGAGTGGCCACGCGACGCTACGGCATTGCTCCGCAGGCCTGGCTCGACCTCTCCACCGGAGTGAACCCATTGTCCTGGCAGGGTGTTGCGCCGCCGTCCGATCTGTGGGACCGGCTTCCCGACGATGAGGATGATTTGGTCGCCGCCGCCCGCGACTACTACGAAACCGATGCCCTGCTGCCCGTGGCCGGGTCGCAGTCAGCGCTACAGGGCCTGCCGCGGCTGCGCCCCCCGTGCCAGGTGGCACTGCCCAGCCCCACCTACGCCGAGCACGCCCGGGCGTGGAGCGCCGCTGGTCACCAGGTGCGGCAAATGGGCTTTGAGGATCTGGCCTCCAGCGTCGATCAGGTCGACGTGGTGGTCGTGGTCAATCCCAACAATCCCACGGCACAGGTCTGGTGTTGCGAGACGTTGCGCGACTGGCACGCCCGTCTGACCCGGCGCGGCGGCTGGTTGGTCGTGGATGAGGCGTTCATGGACGCAACGCCCGAATCGGGTCTGATCGGCCGCTGCCCGCTTCCGGGATTGATCGTCCTGCGCAGTCTGGGCAAGTTTTTCGGCCTGGCCGGCGCCCGGGTGGGCATGCTCGCCGCTGAAGCGTCGCTCCGTCAGGCGATGCGCGAACAGCTCGGTCCATGGCCCATTGCCACACCGGCCCGCTGGTTGGCGATCCAGGCGTTGCGCGACCGTGACTGGCAGGCGCTGACGCGGGAACGGCTGGCTGCCGCATCCGGTCGCCTCGCAACTTTGCTGCGCCACCATGGCCTCGCTCCGGCCGCCGGCTGCGCCCTGTTTCAGTGGGTGCCGACGCGCCACGCCCGGCAGTTGCACGATCAGTTGGCCCGCAACGCAGTCCTCACCCGACTGTTTGCCGAGGCCTCCGCCCTGCGTTTCGGTCTGCCGGGCGGCGAAGCGCAGTGGCGACACCTCGAATCGGCGTTGCACAGGGCCACCGGGAGCGGAGTATGAAGCGATCCGCCACCCTCATGGTACAGGGCACCACCTCGGATGCCGGCAAGAGTCTGTTGGTGGCGGCCCTATGTCGCTGGCTGCACCGCCGCGGGGTTCGGGTAGCCCCGTTCAAACCGCAGAACATGGCACTCAACAGCGCGGTGACCGCCGACGGAGGCGAAATCGGGCGGGCGCAGGCGGTACAGGCTCAGGCCTGCGGCCTCGACCCGCACACTGACATGAACCCGGTGCTGCTCAAGCCCACCACCGACCGGGGCGCGCAGGTGATCATCCACGGCCGCGCCATCGGGAACCAGGATGCGGTGGAGTTTCACGACTATAAAAAAGTGGCCCGCCACGCCGTACTCGCCTCCCATGAACGCCTGGCCGGGGCGTACGAGGCGGTGATGGTGGAAGGGGCCGGATCGCCGGCCGAGATCAATCTGCGGGAAGGCGACATCGCCAACATGGGCTTCGCCGAAGCGGTGGACTGCCCCGTGATCCTGGTGGCGGATATCGATCGTGGCGGCGTCTTTGCCCACCTGGTGGGAACTCTGGCACTGCTCTCGGAGAGTGAACAGGCACGGGTGGTCGGATTTGTCATCAACCGGTTCCGGGGTGATATCGCCCTGCTGCAGCCGGGTCTCGACTGGCTGGAACAGGAGACTGGCAAACCCGTGCTCGGCGTCCTCCCCTGGCTCTACGGACTGCACCTTGAGGCGGAGGATGCGATCCAGGCTGACCAGGGGGAGAAGCGGGGCAACCTGTTGCGGGTAGTGGTACCCGTACTGCCTCGCATCAGCAACCACACCGATTTCGACGCGCTGCGCCTGCATCCGCAGGTCAATCTGATCTTCGTCGGACCCGATCAACCGGTCCCGCCCGCGGATCTGATCATTTTGCCGGGCAGCAAAAGTGTGCGCGCGGACCTCGAGTGGCTCCGCGCCCGGGGCTGGGAGACCGCACTGCAACGCCACCTGCGCTATGGCGGCAAACTGATCGGTATCTGCGGCGGTTTTCAGATGCTCGGACAGACCATCAACGACCCCTTGGGCGTGGAGGGTCCGCCTGGGCGCTCGCAGGGACTCGGACTCCTCGATTGCGCAACCACCCTGGCGGCCGACAAGCAGTTGCGCCGCGTGCACGGGGAACTGGCTCTGGAGTCGGCCGCAGTGAACGGATACGAGATTCACTGCGGGGTCACTTCCGGACCAGCCTGTCAAACACCGGCCCTGCGTCTGGGCGAACGCGACGACGGCGCACTCTCAGCCGACGGGCAGGTGCTGGGTTGCTATCTGCATGGCCTGTTCGATGCACCCGCTGCCTGTGATGCCCTGCTCCGATGGGCCGGCCTGGAGCAACCGCAGTCGCCCGACTATGCGGCGCAACGCGAAACGGGCCTCGAACGGCTTGCGGATGCGGTAGAGACCCACCTCGACACCGAAAGGCTGCTGCGCCTGCTGACCACCGACTGGCGAAACGGTTAGAGAACGGACATTGGAAATCCATCGTTGGAGGAGAAATAGATGAATCACCAGAATCACTGGCTTTCCGCGGCTCCGGCCGCGTTGAATGAACAGGCGCGGAGTGCGGCGGAGGCGCGCCAGGCGGAGTTGACCAAACCACCTGGGGCGCTCGGTATCCTTGAGCGGATCGCCGTGCAGCTGGCAGCCATGCAAGGGGTTGAGAAACCCTCGCTGGATAGAATCCAGATCACGGTATTTGCAGGCGATCACGGGGTGGTGGCGGAAGGGGTCTCCGCTTTTCCTCAAGCCGTTACTGCTGAAATGATCCGAAATTTTGCCCGCGGGGGCGCGGCAATCAGTGTTCTGGCGCGGGAAGCGGGCGCTGGTCTCGAGGTGGTCAATCTGGGCAGCGCATTTGATCCAGGCGAACTGCCGGGCGTGCTTGCGCTTGATCTGGGGCCAGGGACTGCCAACATGGTCGACCAGCCGGCCATGACGGAAACCCAACTTGCAGATGCGCTGCAGGCGGGTCGTGAAGCGGTGCAACGTGCCCGGGAACAGGATGCCCAACTTTTCATAGGCGGTGAAATGGGCATCGGCAACACGACTGCCGCTACTGCGGTGGCCAGCGCCCTGCTGGATTTGGCACCCGAGGTACTGTGTGGACCGGGTACCGGGCTGGATGGCAAGGGCGTTGCCCACAAGTGCGACATCATCTACCGCGCACTCAAGCGGAATGCGGCGGAAATGAACGACCCGCTGAGCATCATGCGCTGCGTTGGCGGGTTCGAATTGGCGGCGCTTACGGGTGCGTACCTGGCGAGTGCGCAGGCGGGGATTCCAGCCCTGGTGGATGGATTTATCACCACAGCCGCGGCGCTGACAGCCACCCGTTTGCAGCCCCGGGTAGCTGATTGGCTGATCTATTCCCATGGCTCAGCGGAACCGGGGCATGCGGCAATGCTGCGAGCACTGGAGGCCGAACCTATGATCAGCCTGGGAATGCGTCTGGGCGAAGGCAGCGGTGCGGCAACCGCAGTCCCGTTACTGCGTCTCGCCTGTAGCCTGCATGCGGGCATGGCGACCTTTGCTGAGGCGGGTGTTTCGGAAAAGCTGTGACGATCACGGACGGCCGGCTGCAGCAACCCGGAATCGGGTACCGGGTGCCGGCGGGACCGAAACCGGGCCTGCAAAACACTGGGCGTGCTCCATCCAGTAGCGGCTGATCGGTCCTGTGACCTGCAGCCGGGTGTCGGCAATGTTGCGGGTCTGGGTGACCACCTGGCAGAACTCGACCGCGAGTCCCCGTATCGACTCATTGCCGGATTCCAGATTCCACTCCCAGGTTTCGCCGGATGGCGCTGTCAGACAGACGTGCGGTTTCTGCTTCGGAATTGCCATCCCGCGCAGCTGATGGGTCCGCCTGAAAGTGCTGACGCCGAGATGGGCAATGTTGCGTATTCTGTCGTATTCAATGCGCTCAACACCCAGCAGATCGTAGATCGCCTGGCCGTGCGCCCAGGTCTCCATGAGGCGCGCCGTGATACTGGAGAGAGCGCTCATGGCGGGGCCGGCCCACTGCACACGCTGTTTGGGATCGGTGCTGCGGTAGCGATCACTCACGGTCTGACAGGTTCGGTGCCACTGTGCCACCAAGTCCCTTCCGGCGAGTCCGTTACTCCATTGGATTTCGAACCGGCGCAGATCGGTATTTACGTGGCGGTTGGCTTCCGCCATGAATTGGCTGAATCGGTCGGGTTCATCGAGTGTTCTCACAGCTGCGCTGTTCCACACATGAAGGTGCGAAATGATGTCGCTGATACCCCATTGTTGAAACTGTGTCGTGCGCTCGAGATCAGCTTCGCCCAGCGGGGCAATCAGATGGTAGAGTTGATTGCTTTCGGCCAAAAAATCGATTGCCTGTTGCATGTTCAATCCGTTGTGGGTTCGGTAAAGGCCACGAGCACATGAAAGGGTTCCAGCAGTTCCCGGACTCTCGTTTCCGCGGAGGCCTTCCTGTTCAGAGGCTCCTGCAAAATGATATCGGCAACCAGTCCAAGATTGGTGTCGTGCCGACACGAGATGTCGGCAGAGATACCGGACCGACGTCCAGACGGTGCAGCAAATTGGCAGTCTGACGGATCTGCCGCAGCTGTTGGCTGAAGCTGAGTGTCTGGGCCGTGGCCGATTCCTCCGCACTGGATCGATAAGCGAGAGCCGGTTGATCCGGCCACTCAACCGCCGCGTTGCGCGAGAGATTATCGGTGCCGTGCAGTGGCAGTAGGTCGAAATCGGCAGGCAGAGGCTTTGACACATCAGCAGCCAATTGGATGAACGAGCTCAGGATCGGCATTTCTGGTTCCGATCCACTATGTTTATAAACTGGTTCATCCTGCAGCGACCTGTGCGATTACCGCAACTCCGCAAATTTACGCTGCGTTGCACAATCGAAGGATTTTGCGGCCGCCCGAAATTTGTGCGCAAATTTACGTTGCGTTAAAAACTGGCAAGGGCATTATCTGACTTCCGTCAGCCTCAACGCTGATGGCTCGACAAGAAACATCACACCACTTTCAGAGTGGGTACCCGTCGGCACGCGAGGCATCCCCCGCAGTCCGGCACACCGAGGAGGGATTTTCATGAGCAAAGCTCCGTCGTCTCATTCTGTCTCCATTTCGCGCCGCCGGTTTGTCGCGGGCAGCGGTGTGGCTGCCGGCCTGCTGGCCAGCGGCCTACCGATGCGCCTGCGGGCAGCGAACCCGCTGAAAATCGGCGTCCTGCTGCCGCGCTCCGGTCACTTGGCGTTGATCGGACAGGACTGTCAGCGTGGTGCCGATCTGGCGCTGCCGATTCTGAGTGATCTGGGTTACACCGGCATCGAACTGGTCAGCGCCGATACCGAATCCAATCCGGACGTCGGCCGCACCCAGGCGGAAAAACTGATCCGCGAAGGTGTACACCTGCTGATCGGCTGTTTCGATTCGGGCACCACTGCTGCAGTGGCCCAGGTGGCCGAACAGAAGGGGATACCCTTCGTCATCAACATTGCCGCCGCGCCGCAGATCACCGAACAGGGTTATAAGTATGTGTTCCGCAACTTCCCCACCGGTCCGATGCTGGTGAAGGGCGGGCTGACCCAGATGAATGCACTCTTCGAGGCCACCGGTACCAAACCGAAGACTGCGGTGATGATGCATGTGAACGACACCTTCGGGACCGCGATGCTGAATGGCGTCAAGGCACTGGCGCCGAAAGTGGGGCTGAATCTGGAGATCAAGGAGTACATTGCCTACGATCCCAAGACCAAGGATCTCTCCGTGGAAGTGGCCAAGGCCAAGGCGCTGCGCGCCGACATCCACATGGTGGTGACGCGTCTCAACGACGCCATTCTGATGGTGCGCGAAATGGTCAAACAGCGCTACGAACCCATGGGCATCATCAGCCCCGGCTCCCCGGGTATGTATGACAAGCAGTTCTTCAGCGCATTGGGAAAATACTCCGACTATGCCATCACCAACGTGCCCTGGGCCGATCCCAAGCAGGAGATGGCGCGGGTGCTCGAAGCCGACTTCAAGAAGGCCTATCCGGACGAGCTGTTCAACATCAATTCCGGATTCACCTTTGAGGCGGTGCTGATTGCGGCCGACGCCTACAAGCGCGCCGGGTCGACCAACCCCGACGAGTTGGCGGCGGCGATCCGGGCCACCAAACTGGATGCCCACATCAATATCGGTGGACCGATCGCCTTCAATGAAAAGGGGCAGAACGTGAACATTGGTTCCGCGTCGCTGCAGAATCGCGACGGCCGTGCCGTGGTGGTACTGCCCAGCGGCAATGCGGAGATTGCGCCGGTATTCCCCGTTCCCGGTTGGCGCAAACGCGGCTGATCCGCTGAGCCGGGCCCGGCCTATCGGTCGGGCCCCTCGGCCACAGACCTCAATCGGAGCATCTTGCCGTGCCATTGGATTTCTATCTCAATATTCTGGTTGCCGGAGTGCTCAACGGTGCCGTGCTTGGGCTTATGGCCCTGGGACTTTCCGTCATCTTCGGTGTCATGCACGTCGTCAACTTTGCCCATGGAGAAATGATGGTATTGGGCATGTTCGCCGCGTTTGTGCTGAACAGCTGGCTGGGATTTGATCCGCTGCTGGCACTGCCGGTGGTGGCACTGTTGCTGTTCGGTTTCGGCTATGGCCTGCAGGCGACACTGATCAACCGGTTCATCACCGTGCCCGAACACCAGCAGTTTCTGTTGCTGCTGGCGGTCGGCATCATTCTCACCAACACCACGTTGCTGGTTTTTGGTCCCGATGCGCGCTCCATCCAGGTGGATTACGCGTTCGACAGCTTCGAGTGGGGCGTGCTGGTGGTCGACAAGGTGCGCATCTACGCCGCCGGCATCGCGGTGGCGGTCAGCATTGCCCTGTTTCTCTTTTTCCGCCATGCCCGCACCGGCAAGGCGATACGCGCCTGCGCGGACAACCATCTGGGAGCGCAGGTGGTGGGGTTGCCGATCAAGCGGCTCTACGCCGTCACCTTCGGGATCGGCGCCGCCTGTGTCGGCACGGCCGGAGGTCTGATCGTCATGCTGGTGGATGTCCACCCGCACCTTGCAGTCGATTTCACCCTGCTCGCATTTGTCATTGTCATCGTCGGCGGCCTGGGCAGCCTGGGCGGCGCGCTGCTCGGCGGCATTCTGGTCGGCGTGGCGGAGACCCTTCCTGCGCTGCTCACCTTCCTCTCCATTCCACCCTCGATGAAGAGCATGTTCAGCTTCGGGCTGCTGATCCTGGTCCTGGTGCTGCGCCCGCAGGGGCTGCTGGGGAAGAAGTCGTGAAAGAACTGTTGCTCGATGGCGTACCGCGCCGCGTACTTGTCTGGCTGGCCGCACTGCTGCTGGTGCTGGTGGCAGCGCCACTGGTGGCCGGCGACTATCTCCTGTCGGTGATGATCCTGATTCTCTACTTCGCCTTTGTCGGTCAGGCGTGGAACGTGATGATGGGTTACGCCGGACAGCTCTCCCTGGGCCACTCCCTCTACGTGGGTTTGGGCGCCTACACGGCAGCGGCACTCTACGTCCATTTCGGGGTGGAACCCTGGCTCGGGCTGCTCCCCGGCATCGCCCTGGCTACGTTGGCGGGCTGCGTCATCGGCTATCTCGGATTCCGGTTTGGTGTGCAGGGCGTCTACTTTGCGCTGCTCACCATCGCCGTGGCGGAATTCACCCGCATTCTGTTCGACCACTTCGGATGGGTCGGCGGTTCGAGCGGGCTGTTTCTGCCGGTCGCGAATCGCGAGGACAACGATCTGCTGGCGTTGCGCGGATCGCCCACCATGTTCTACTACGTCATCCTCTTTCTGGTAGTGGGCGCCTTTGTGTTCATTCACGGTCTGATGCGCACCCGCATTGGTTACTACTGGCTGGCCATCCGCGAAGACCAGGAGACGGCGCAGGCGGTGGGGGTCCCCATTTTCCGCTACAAGATGCTGGCGGTGGCGCTCTCCTCGGGGATGACCGCCATCGGCGGCATTTTCTACGCTTTCTACTACAACAACCTCTACCCCGAATCGATCTTCTCCATGCACAAGTCGATCGAAATCATCCTCGGGCCGATCATCGGCGGACTCGGCACGCTGTTTGGTCCGATCCTGGGCGCGGCGCTGCTGGCCACGCTGGGCGAGACCCTGTCGCACCTCACCGAGGGTTATGCCGCTGACGGCGTGAAGGCGCTCATCTATGGCGTCTGCATGTTGTTGATTGTTTACCTGCGGCCCGCGGGTATCTGGCCTTCGTTGCGCAAGCTGATCCTGGGTGAACGGGGAGGTGCCTCGTGAGCAGCGCACCCATGCTGGCCGCCGTTGGACTCTCCAAAACCTTTCGTGGATTGCGGGCGGTGAGTGACGTCAGTTTTGAGGTGCCGACCGGCGGCATCACGGCACTGATCGGGCCCAACGGCGCGGGCAAAACCACCATCTTCAATCTCATCTCCGGTGTGTTGCCGCCCAGCGCGGGGCACGCGGAACTGGAGGGCAGACGCATCACCGGCCTGCGGCCCGACCAGATCTGCCATGCCGGCGTCGGGCGCACCTTCCAGATTGCGAAGCCGTTCGGTGATCTGAGCGTGGCGGACAACGTGGCCATCGGCGCGCTCAACAGCGTACGGACGGTGGTGCAGGCCCGGGCCAAGACGCGGCGCATCCTGGAGCTGCTGGAACTGGCCGAAGATGCCGACCGGCCGGCCCACAGTCTTACGCTGCCCGGGCGCAAACGCCTGGAGGTGGCGCGGGCTCTGGCCACGGGCCCGAAAATCCTGCTGCTCGATGAAGTGATCGCCGGGCTGCGTCCGGCGGAGACCGACCGCATTGTGGAGACACTGCGCAATCTCAACCGTGAGACCGGACTCACCATCCTGCTGATTGAACATGTGATGCGGGCCGTGATGGCGCTGTCGCAACATGTGGTGGTGGTCAACGGCGGGCGCAACCTCTGCGCCGGCCCCCCGGAAACCGTGGTGCGCGATCCGCGGGTCCTGGAATGCTACCTGGGCGAGGAGGCGGTTCCATGCTGAGCGTGGAGAACCTGGACCTCTATTACGACGACGCCCAGGCCCTGGAAGGGGTAACCCTGCAGGTGCCGGAGGGCGAGATCGTGGCTATTGTCGGCGCCAACGGCGCGGGCAAGACCTCGCTCATCCACACCATTGCCGGGATGCAGAAGCCGCACGCCGGGCGGGTGATTTTCGACGGCACCGACATCTCCGGCTGGCCGAGTCACAAGGTGTGTGATCTGGGCGTGGGGCAGGTGGCCGAGGGCCGCCAGATCTTTCCCAACATGACCATCATGGAGAATCTGCAGATGGGCGCCGTGCTGCCGCGGGCCCGTGCCCACGAAGCGCAGACCCTGGAGCGTGTGCTGCAGCTCTTTCCCCGTCTGCGCGAACGCAGCCGCCAGGCCGCCGGCACCCTCTCCGGCGGCGAACAGCAGATGCTGGCCATTGGCCGCTGCCTCATGGGCTGTCCGCGACTCATCATGTTCGATGAGCCTTCGCTGGGGCTGGCGCCCAAGGTGGTCAACGAAGTATTTGATGTCATTCGCCAGCTGCATGCGGAAGGGATGACCATTCTGCTGGTGGAGCAGAACGTGGCCGTATCGCTGCGCATGGCGGAACATGCCTATGTGCTCGAGAACGGCCGGGTCACCATCACCGGTACCGGTGCGGAGCTGCTGAATGACACCCGGGTGCGCGAGGCCTACCTGGGGCTCTGAGACCTGCACCGCCCGCATTTGCTATTCCCGCCACACAATAGAGTGCCGAAGTGACCTGCGGCAATTCCCCTCCGCCCTGCTGGCGTTAGCATCGGTAGTCGACGTCCCGCGGCAGCAGGCAGGAAGCGCCGGCCGCCAGCACGGAGGATCCGGCGATGAAGAAGGTGGCGGTGTGGGTCTTTTTCTACGGCTCATACATCAACCGCAGTGTGCTCAAAGAGGTCGGGGTCGAGCCGGACCACTGGGAGATTGCCCGGCTGAGCGGTTACGACATCCGGATCAAACCGCGGGCCAATCTGGTCCGTGCCGAGCCGGGTATGGTCTATGGCATTCTCGCCACCGCCACCCACGTCGAACTCGAAAAACTCTATTCCCACGCCCTTGAGGTGCTGGGGGAAGTCTACAAACCCGAAGCGATCATGGCGGAGACCACGGAGGGGCACTGGCGCCCGGCACTGTGTTACATCTCCCACACCATGCAGGAGCGCACCACCGATCCGGAGTACCTGGCGCGGATTCTAAAACCGGCCAAGGCCTACGGCTTTCCCGCCTGGTACCAGCGCCGGCTGGCCAGTTTCGCCACTTGAACCGTAACCTCCCGCAGCCACCCACGCGACCGGCCTGCGGCAAGGAGTGACAGACCACCGATGCCCGAATTGATCTACTACGTGGCCGCCAGCCTGGACGGATTCATCGCCACCCCCAGTGGTGGGGTGGAATGGCTCTCCGGATTTGAGCAGTCGGGTGAGGACTACGGCTACCGCGAGTTCTACGCCACCATCGACACCCTGGTCATGGGCCGCAACACCTACGATGAAGTGCGCAGTTATGGTGCCTGGCCCTATGCCGGCAAACCGGCCTGGGTCTGCACCGAGAGCGTGGTCGCCGATCCCACCCCCGATGTGCGGGTAACCCACCTGACGCCCCACGCCTTGATGCGCGCCCTGGAGGCAGGGGGGGCGGCGCGCTGCTGGCTGGTGGGTGGCGGGCGCCTGGCGGCGGCCTTTCACGCCAACGGGCTGATCACTGAATATGTGGTCAGCGTCATCCCGGTCATTCTGGGCGATGGCATTCCCATGCTGGCGACCAACGGCGAAGCGCAACCACTGCACCTGGAGGAGAGTGTGGCCTATCCCACCGGCGTGGTGCAGTTGCGCTATCGGACAATGTAAGAAATTGCCGTTGTTCCGGGTCCCGGTTCCGAAGCAATGACCTGGAGATTTCCATGCCCAGACAAGCCTGCCCCCATGCTGATCTGCCACCCACCGGTGTCACCTGCCCACATTGCCGCGGCGGCACCCTGGAAGTGGCACGCGGCCGTTTCGGGCCAATCTACAAATGCACGGCAGCCGCCTGCGGCCACTGGCTCGATTCGCGGCCGACCGGGGCCGTGTGCGACTACCCGCGCCACGGGACACCCTGCGGCGCACTGATGGTTGAAGGTACCAAAACCATTCCTGACCGCTGTTCGGACCGTGGCTGCCCGAACCGCAATCCGCACAAGTTGGCGCGCGCGTGATGGAATCAAGCTGATCGTCGCTTAATTGACCTGGCAAATTGACACCCCCCGAGGTTGACCCTACCGTGGTTTGCGGGTGATTCCAGATGCAAATAATCATCAACACTTCTAAGGAGTGATGCCATGCAGACCGCTGCCAATGGGGTGATAGCGCTGGTCGTGCTACTGCACGTCTGGTTTTTGATCCTTGAAATGTTTCTGTGGGACAAGCCTTTGGGACTGCGTGTGTTTCGCCACAGCCGGGAAGCGGCCGCCGCGTCCAAAGTGCTGGCGGCCAACCAGGGACTCTACAATGGGTTTCTGGCCGCCGGACTGGTTTGGGGATTGCTGGCCGGTGAGATGGGGACAAGTATCAAGATCTTTTTCCTGGCCTGCGTACTGATTGCCGGGCTCTATGGCGCGGTCACGGCGAACAGAACAATTCTTTATGTCCAGGCGTTACCCGCTTTCGTGGGTTTGTGCCTGCTGGTCGCTGCACGAATTTCTTGGTAGCGAACCGCTTCAGTCATTCTGAACAGAAGATACCGCAAATCACCGGTGCCGATTCGATCTGCAATCATCTTAAGCAATTGCCAGCAGTTTCGTGTGGTTACAGCTATTGATGTCCTTGGGCGTTTAGTTGCGCCGGGTCACTTGACCTGAGGTTGTCATGATCTAGCTTTAATGACGAATCGAAAAAATAGGGAACCCCTCTTGCGGCAGGGATTGCCAGTTCAGGCAAACAACTGTTAGCGAGATGTTTCATGTTGATCAAAACCAAACTGCGGGTCGGCAGCGTGCTGCTGGCCTTACTGCCCGCAACCCTGGCAGGTACCCTGATCGGGGTTTATTCGACTGACCACGCTGAAGATGCGCTGCAGGTCCAGGCCCAGTCCCGGCTGGTAGCATTGCGCGAAGAGAAGGCTTCCCAGATAGCAGCATATTTTACGGCCATGTCCGACCAGGCTGCGGTCTATGCCAGGGATCGGATGACAGTTGAAGCGATGCGCCTGTTTTCCTCGTCTTTCCATAGCATGGCCTCTGCGACTCCCAGCGAACGTTCTGCGCTGGAGGAGTACTACCGTGGGGATTTCGGGGGTGCGTACGAGAAACGCAACAATGGAACACGTCCGCCAGAGGGTATTTTTCAGCGCTTGGGAAATAAAGCCGCCAAACTGCAGTTTCACTACATAAAGGAAAACCCACATCCACTGGGCGAAAAGGACAAACTGCTGGAGAGCTCTGATGGCTCCGGCTATTCATCGGCGCACGCCATCTACCACGAATCGTTTCGTGAACTGCAGCAACGGTTTGGTTATTACGACATTTTTCTGATCGATGCTGAGTCCGGTGATGTGGTCTACACCGTCTTCAAGGAGCTCGATTTCGCCACCTCCTTGAAGAGTGGACCCTGGGCGGACTCGGGCTTGGCGAAAGCCTACGCGGGCGCCATGCTATTGAGCGAGGGGTCAACATTCATGACCGATTTCGCCCCTTATCTCCCTTCCTATCAGGATCCCGCCGCATTTATTTCTGCGCCGGTTTTTGACCGGGGGCGGCGTGTCGGTGTCATTGCATTTCAGCTTCCCATCGACCGGATCAACAACGTGATGACGAGCTTCGGCAAATGGCGTGAGGTCGGGTTGGGTGACAGCGGTGAAACCTATCTGGTGGGTTCAGACAATCTGATGCGCAGTCAAAGCCGATTCTTCCTTGAGGACCCGGAGGGTTTTTTTGCTGCATTGAAAGCAGCTGGGTCCGATCAAACCATGCTGTCCACCATCAGGACGAAGGGGACGGTAATCGGGTTCCAGAAAGTGCGCTCACCGGGTGTGGAACAGGCACTCAGCGGAGCGACAGGATTTGCTGAATTTCCGGACTACCGTGGAGTACCGGTGCTCTCTGCATTCAGACCCCTGGAGATCAATGGCCACCGATGGGCAATTCTGGCTGAAATTGATCGCGCCGAAGCCTACGCTGCGGCCGACCAGCTCCATCGGGATGTGCTGGCCATGGTGGCTGCCACCGGAGCAGTCCTGATAATTCTGGGCGGTGGTATCGGTTGGTTATTCAGTCGATCACTCGCGGGCCCCCTGGAGCGTATCGTGTTGTCCATGAGGGATATCTCCAGTGGTTCGGGGGATTTGACGGTGCGGCTGGACGACAAGCATCGGGATGAATTAGGTCAAATTGCCGGTGCGTTCAATCAGTTTGTAACCAAACTGGAATCAATCATGCGGCAGGTAACCGGTTCGACCAATGAGCTGGCTACCGCGTCGGAGGAACTCTCCATGATTACCCGCGATACCCGCGACGGTATGCAACAGCAGCAGGGTGATATACAGCAGGTGGCGGCGGCTATCAACGAGATGACCGCCAGCGTTCGGGAGGTGGCGAAGAATACGCATGAAACGGCGGAGTCGGCTCACCATGTGGGTGATCAGGTGGCTGCCGGGAAGGGTGTTCTGGCGCGTAGTGCGCAGGCGGTTCAAGAGCTTTCGGACCGAATGCGGGAATCACTTGCCGTGGTTGAAGCACTGCAGGACGACAGCTCCCGTGTCGGTACCGTACTGGAGGTGATTCGGGGAATTGCGGACCAGACCAACCTGCTGGCATTGAACGCGGCCATAGAGGCCGCCAGGGCCGGAGAGCAGGGGCGTGGTTTTGCGGTGGTGGCCGACGAGGTGCGAACCCTGGCCATGAGGACTCAGCAGTCGACCGAGGAGATTCGTGAAATAATCGAAGCACTACAGGCTCGAAGTGCCCAAACGGTCGGATTGCTGCAGGAGAACAACGCAAACATTGAAACTTCCGTCGAACTATCGGCACAAACGCAGCAGGCATTTCTGGAAATCGACAGCGCGATGCATTTGTTGCTCGATATGAGCTCACAGATTGCCAGTGCAAGTGAAGAGCAGGCAGCGGTGACCGAGGAGATCAGCAGCAACGTGGACAAGATTTCTCAGGTGGCTGAAAGTATTGCTACTGGGTCCGAACAAACCGAGGCCTCCAGCCAGATGCTGGCCCGCCTGGGAGACGACCTGATGGCGCTGGTTGGCCAGTTCAAGGTGGGTAACGGCTGAATAAAGGTGTGATTGGATTGCCGGGGTGGCTCCGTGCGTGAAAACCCGGTTTATCGCAAGAAGCCTGTTTTAATGCAAAAGTGGCAGTAAAATGCCACTTTTCTTTTCCGCTGGGACATTGGGTCAGGATATGGATATCAAGTCATTTACGCTCAGTTCTGATTCCGATCTCTGCCGCCAGGTACTGGCCGAACTGCTTGAACGCTATCTCGATCCCGCGTTTGGCGCACTGCCCAAAAAAGAGATTGATCTGCTGATTTTGAATACGCTGCAGTCGCTGGGTTATGTGAGCGATGAACCCACCCTTTACGATCTGGTTTCCCGGCTGCGCGTGACCCGCAGCAAGGCGAGAAACCTGCTTTACGACACGGAGTTACGTAGGTTGGACACGGAGGCGCTGGATGGAAAACTGCGGATCGCGCTGAAACGACCGATCATGCAGAAGCAGGCGGAACTGTTCGTTTTGGAAATTGAAAACCCGCTGGTCATCGACCATCTGCGGGCACGGTTGCAACATCTGGGGCACGCTACCGATGGATCGTTCTCACCAAGTCTGGTGAAGGTTTCGCTCGATGCTTTGGTGGCGCTGCTCGAAGACTATCTCAGCGAATCACAACAAGAGCAGGCTCGCAGGGCACTGGTGCGGGCGGGTGCGCCCGATACCTCGCTTTCCGGCGTGCTCAAGGCAACAGTCCGGGCGATTGCCGGACGATTTGCCCGGGAGGCAGGCGAGGCGGTTGTCGGACGGGTAAGTGAGTTTGTCACGTTGCTGCTCGACGGAGTGATCGATGAGGCCGCCACCGTGGTCCGGGGCATCTTCGCTCAGAGTGGACCGGAGTCGTGAAGGGAAAACCCCTCATCCCCGTGTTCCGCCGATAACCTGATTCGTCAGAACAAGGAATTCCCCCTTACCAAGCGGTCCCTGGGCATTTGGCGACGCCTCGACAACCGGTACCATGCGGTGAATCTCTCTCCAGATTTCCAGCGCAGACAATCAGGCACAACATCGAACCGACGCCATCTGTTTCGAACCCGCAGGAAGGCAAAGGGAGCGGGTTCCTCTAAGCTGATTGGGCCGTCAACGGTACGCTGATCTTGATGAAGGTGCCGGCATTCTTGGCGGTGATCATTTGAAACTTCCCCCGAAGGGAGTCCAGCTGATCGCGTACGTTGAGCAACCCGGTTTTCGCCGGATCCACCAATGCCGAATCGGAAACTCCCCTGCCATTGTCTTTCACGCTAATCGAAAAGGCACCGCTGACGGCACGTATGCGAAGATTGACTACGCTGGCTTCGGCATGTCGCTCAATGTTGTCAAGCAGTTCCTCGACGATCCGATAGAGTCGGATTTCCACCGTTTCCGGTAGACGGTACTTGGGTAGATCAGCCTGCACGGTAACGCTTGCCCCCGTGCGTTTGCGCACGCCGTCGGCCAATGTCTTGATGGCCGCAATCAGCCCATTCCGGTCCAGCTCGCTTGGGCGCAGGCGTGCCGACAACGATTCGACCGATTCGGCGACGGAGGTGATATCCAGGTTGGCCTGACGTATGCTCCGACACAACTCTGCGGCCGTTGCGGAGGAGTTGGCGCAAGCCTGACCCAGGCTGATCCGGATTCGGTCGATCTGCCCCAGCAGGGTGTGCTTCAGATAGTGGGAGATTTCACTGCGTTCGGCCTCCTGCACATCGCGCGTGCGTCGCGAGAGCTGGCGAATCTGCCGTTCAGCCACGGTTCCTTCCGAGAGCGTGAGCTTGCCCGCCAGGGTGCCGATGACAACCACGCTGCTGAGTGAAATGGCCAGCATGAGAGAGACGGTATGGGACCTCCGTCCATCCAGCACTTCGCGCAGTTTCACCTGAGCCGCCTCGATGTCATCAATGTAGAGTCCGGTGCCGATCATCCATTGCCAGTCGTCCACCGCCAGTGCGTAGCCGAGCTTGGTGACTTCCCGCCCGGCGGAGGGCTTGTCCCACAGGTAAGAGACCGTATCACCGCCGGACTTCGCCGCACCAATCAGGTCTTTGATCACCATCACGCCATTCCGGTCCTGCAGGGACAGCAGGTTTTTGCCTTCCAACTGTGGCTTCTTCGGATGTACCAGGTTGTTCCCGCGGTAGTCGTAGGCGAAGATGTATCCATCCTCCCCATATTCGATGCTGCGCAGGACCCGTTTCGCGGTTTCAGGGTCGGCGCGGCGCGACTTGCTTCCGCCCGCCTCGAATGGTCTGATGGCCGAGCGCGCAATCGCCGTGTAGTTGGCCAGTTCCGCCTGCCGCTGGGTCATCATGTGACGCTGCATCGATTGGATTGCTTCTTCGCCGAAACGGTTCATGGCGAAAAGCGCGACCGCGGAAATGGTGACGCTCACCAGCAGTAGCGGCACCATGGTCAGCAGCACGATTTTTTGCTTCAGGTTCGATTTCTTCTGTTGCATTACCTCTCCCCACAATGTCTGGTGCGAAATATCGGGACAGTCGCTGCGCTGGCGGTCCCGGGATCTCAACCATGTGGCTGCACCGTTGCGGCGCCGTAAAGAACCGATCCTCCCTGTTGTTCGCCGCGGACGATTTCCCGTCATCGTGGCCACGGACTCGATAGTGAGCCGCACTCAAGAGGCAGACCATTCGTACTATTACCGGACCGGATTCGGCAAAATACGCAACGCATATGCGGTGGTTACGCAGGAGCATTACGAAAAACTACGTATCTGTAGTGGACCGATGCAGAGTTCGTGGCGCGCTCGCGCGCCACCAGCGCGGGGCTGCGGAGCGGGGAATCCGGTAACGAATTGGGAGACCGGGAGTGCGTGGTGCTCAGTTCAGGTCAGCTTCACCAGGCCGTTTTCGATCGCGTAGCGCGTCAGCCCGGCGGCTGAGTGAATTCCGAGCTTCTTCTTGATGTTGTGGCGATGGGTCTCGACGGTACGCACGGAGATGTCCAGAATTCGCGCGATGTTCTTGTTGCATTCACCCTCGGCGATCAGTTTGATCACCTCCTCCTCGCGCTTGGTGAGCAACTCGTCCGTCGTGAGACGCGCTTCGTCGAAACGGCTGAACAGGGACTGCGAAATTCCGGCGCTGAAGTAGGTGCTGCCTTGGTAGACGGCCTCGATTGCCTTCAGCAGTTCATCGGATCCGATATCCTTGAGTACGTAGCCGGTGGCGCCCAATTGCATCAGCCGCACAACGTACTCCTGCTCGTCGTGCATACTCAGGATCAACACCTTGATCTCGGGTAGTTCCATCTTCAGTTGGCGCATCGCTTCAATACCGTCCATGTCGGGCATGGAGACGTCCATGAGCACCACGTCCGGTCGTGTTGCGCGCGCCTGCTCAAGCGCTTCGTGCCCGCTCCCCGCCTGTCCCACCACCACAATCGACTCCTCATCCTCGAAGCGCGCGATGATCCCTTCGATGACCAGCGGGTGGTCGTCCACCAACAGGATACGAATCCGAGGATGTGGTGTCATGTCGCTGGGCTCCTGATTGCGGTCACGCTTCAATGGGCAGCCAGGCGCCCAGGCGGGTGCCGGTGGCCGGGTCGCTATGCAGATCGAATTCACCCCCGAACAGCTCGATGCGCTCACGCATGTTGCCCAGTCCGATACCCTCATGACGGGGCATGGCGGTCGGTTCGAAACCCCGGCCGTTGTCGTAGATCTCCAGGTGTACATTGGCGCCTTTTTGATGCAGTTTGAGCTGCACTTTGCACGGACCTGCATGACGCTCGATATTGGTAAGTGCCTCCTGGACGACCCGGTAGAGAGTGATTTCCACGTCATCGGGCAACCGCGCGTGCGACAGGGAAAAAACCAGTGACGTGGGAAGGCGGGTGCGTTCGCGGAACTGGTCGACCAGATTATCGAGCGCCGCCTCCAGACCCAGATCGTCCAGCAGCCGGGGACGCAGGTCGTGCGAGATGCGCCGCACCTCCTGAATGGCGTCATTGAGTACCATCTTGCCCTTTTCCAGATCCTGCCTGGTTCGTACCAGCTCGGGTCGTTGCGGCGCGGCCTCTTGCGCTTTGGCGAGTTTATTTACCGCCGATTCGATGCGGAACTTTACCGACACCATCAATTGGTTGATGCCGTCATGCAACTCCCTTGAGAAACGGCGCCGTTCGTTGACCTGGAAGCGTATGGCGCGGTGCGCCAGTTCCCGCAGACGGGCATCGGCAAGCCGGCTTTCGCGCAGGTTGGTGGTAATGCTGACCAGTGCGATGACGATCACCGTTCCTACCACGATGGACAGCACGGTGAGAAAGGTGTTGCGAATGTTGTGTGTCACCTGCGTGCGGGTTCTGGCGACTTCCTTCGCGATGTCGTCAATGTATAACCCGGTTCCCAGCATCCAGCCCCAACGTGGTATGGAGATGGCGTAGCTGATTTTCTCCTCTTCCCTGCCGGTGGAAGGTTTGTTCCACACGTAGCGGTGATATCCGCCTCCCTCGATGGCAACGCGCAACAGGCTGCGGATCACGTAGTCACCGTTGATGTCCTGCAGATCGTAAAGATTTTGTCCCACCAGCTCGTCGAGGATCGGGTGCACCAGGTTGACGCCGTTTCTGTCGTAGACGAAAAAGTAGCCATCCTCGCCGTAAGTGAGCTCGTTGAGAATCCGCTTGACCTCCGCCTGCGCCCGGTCTTCATCCATGCGCTCATCGCGCACGATGTGGTCGATGGAGGTGAGCGCCAGTTGGATGTAGTTGCGCAGCTCTCGGCGTTTGGATTCGAGCAGGTGCGATTCAAAAGTGAGAATCTCCTCCTCCGAAAGGTTACGGGCCTGCTCGACGCTCACCAACGTGATCGATCCGGCCACCAGGACCAGTGGCAGGATCGCCAGCAGCAGCACTTTAGCGCGCAATGAAAGCGGATAACGCCCGGAAACACGGGCCAATTTTCCCAATACTGCGTTCATAAGAATCGACCAAGCTCGACTGTGCCGTATCACCTATCGGCAGATTGGCGGTTGTGATAAGCGCCAATCTTCTTAGCCTATTCCAATCCATACAGATTGGGGAATAGCAAGATCGACACCACCACGAGAATCTGCAGCAGGATGTAGGGTGTGACACCGCGGTAGATATCGATGGTGCGCACCCCCGGCGGTGCCACTCCCTTCAGGTAGAAGAGGCTGAAGCCAAAGGGCGGGGTGAGAAACGACGTCTGCAGGTTCATGGCGATGAGAATGGCGAACCACAGCATGTCCACACCGAGCGCCGAGGCAACCGGCGAGAGAATCGGCACAATAATGAAGGTGATCTCCACGAAGTCGATGAAGAAACCCAGCAGCAGAATCACCAGCATCGACAACAGCAGGAAGCCCCATTTCTCGCCCGGAAGCTGCAACAGCCACTCCTCTACCAGGGTGTCGCCGCCTGAATAGGTGAACGCCATGGAGAAAGCGGTGGCACCCAGCAGGATGGCGAACACCATGGCGGTGATCTTGACCGTCTCCTCTGCGCTTTCGAACAGCATCCGCCACGAGAACTGGCGATAGAGAATGGCCAGAATGATCGCCCCGACGCCACCCAGTGCGGAGGACTCGGTGGGCGTGGCAATACCGGCGAAAATGGAGCCAAGCACCACTACGATAAGCGCCAATGGCGGGAGGATGGCGCGCAATGCCTGCAAATACTCGCGCCGGCGCGACACCTCCCCTTCGAATGGAACGCATGGCGCCGCCCCGGGCTTCCACCAGCTGTAGGCGAGCACGTAGACGACGTAAACTCCGATGAGCACCACTCCGGGCCATACCGCGGCTTTGAACAGATCGCCCACCGGGATGCCCAGCACGTCGCCGAGAATGATCAGGATGATTGACGGCGGAATAATCTGGCCCAGGGTTCCGGAGGCACAGATGGTGCCGCAGGCAAGCGCCTTGTCGTAGCGGTACTTGAGCATCACCGGAAGGGAGATAAGCCCCATCGCCACCACACTCGCTCCCACCACGCCGGTCGAGGCGGCCAGCAGCGCGCCCACCAGGATGGTGGAGATGGCGAGTCCGCCACGAAGATTGCCGAACAGGCGTCCCATGGCTTCGAGCAACTGCTCCGCCAGACGGGTGCGCTGCAGTACGATGCCCATGAAGATGAACAGCGGTACCGCCATCAGCACGGTGTTCTCCATGATGCTCTGGATGCGGAAGGGCATGAAGGCAAACAGTTCCGGCCCGTCGGCAAACACACCGAAGATGAGTGCCACCCCGCCGAACGTAAAGGCCACCGGAAAGCCGAACAGCAGCATGCCCAGTGCCACTACAAACATGACGATGCCAATCACGTCAACCTCCTAGAGTTCGCTGTGGTAGTGGGGCTGCTCGTGGTATCCCAGCAGCGTATTGAGCGAGGTGAGCAGAAGTCCGCCGCCCGCGAGCGCCATAAAACCGAACGAGACCGGAATCATGGCCTTGATGATCCAGCGGTAGGCCAACCCTCCCGGGTCTCCGGAGCGCTCGCCGAGCAGATAGGCCTCGCGCGCGAAGTCGACCCCGTAGGTGGCGACCAGTAAGCAGAACGGAAACAGCAGGATCAGCGTGCCGAGCAGATCGATCCATGCCTTCGGCCTGGAGCCCAACCGCTCGTAAATGAGATCGACACGCACATGGCCGCCCACTGCGAGGGCGTAGGGTACGCCGAGCAGGAACATGGCGGAGAAGAGGTGCCATTCCAACTCCTGCATGCCGATGGAGACGTCGTTGAACACATAACGCGTCACCACATCGTAGGCGACGTTGGCGAGCAGACACAGGAACAGCAGCGCGGTCAGTTTCCCCAGTCCGTGGGAGATCTGCTGGATGCGCTGCTCGACTCGGATTAAAAACGGCATGTTCGGACTCCGCTGGTGCAACAATCTCGGCGGGGTGGCGACACCACCCCGCCGGATTCCCACATCAGTCGTTGAGAGCGTTGAAGTAGGCGTTGTCGGAGATGAGGCTCCAGGAGCGGGCCTTGCTCAGGTACTGCGCCTGCGATTCGAGAATCTCCTTGGCCAGCGGATCGGAACTGGCCGCTTCGGCCAGCAGTTCCTGGTTGGCTTTGGCCAGCGCGGCGAATACCTCCTTGGGGAAGGTCTTCACCTTCACGCCCGGATATTCGCGGCGGATAGCGTCCCAGTTCTCGGCACTGGCGTGGTAGGACTCGATGTACATGTCGTAGGCAGCGGTGCGCATGGCCACGCGCAGAATCTCGCGCAGATCGTCGGGCAGGCCGCCCCAGGTCTTCTTGTTGACCATGAAGTTGAGTTCGGTGCCTGGTTCGTGCCAACCGGTGTAGTAGTAGGGGGCGATTTTGTGGAAACCCATACGCAGATCGAGCGACGGGCCCACCCACTCGAGGGCGTCGATGGTGCGCCGCTCAAGCGCCGTGTAGAGCTCGCCGGGTGGGATGTTGGTGGGTTTGGCGCCCAGCTTGGCGAGCACCTCGCCGGCGAATCCGGGGATGCGCATTTTCAGCCCCTGGAGATCGGCCAGCGAGTTGATCTCCTTCTGAAACCAGCCGCCCATCTGATTACCGGTATTGCCGCCGGGGAACGAGAGCAGGCCATAGTCGCTGTAGACCTTCTCCATCAGTGCCATACCGCCGCCGAAGTAGAACCAGGCGTACTGCTCCGGCGCCGTCATGCCGAAGGGCATGCTGGTGAAATAGAGGGTGTTGGGAACCTTGCCCTTGTAGTAATAGGAGGCGGAGTGGCCCATGTCGTATTGGCCGGAGCGGACCATGTCGAAGATGCCGAAGGGCGACTTGTGCTTGTTGGCGGAATCGATACTGATCTTCAGCCGTCCCTTAGACATTGCTTCGGCCATTTGCGCCATGTTCTTGGTCGCCTCGCCGAAGATGGGAAAGTTGGGTGGCCAGCTTTCCGCCAGCTTCAGGCGGTAGACCTTGTCCGCGGCGGCGGCTGGTTGAAGCAGTGAGACGGCGCACATGGCGGCCGCCAGCAGCAATCCTGGAATTCTGAACTTGAGCATTGTCTGGTGTCCTCTACTGGTGTTCCTGGCATTTGCGCCGGGGTGCGACATGCATCGCCGACACAGGTGCATGGTCGCAATCGCAGGTGCAGCGAACCATTCGCAGAAGTGCGCAGCAGAGCGTCAGGATTTCACTCAGGGATGGGTGCGGAAAATACGGTATACGTATCGGTATTAATACGTAGACGGGACGCCCGTTGAGTGGATCCGATACACAAGGGAAATGGGGTCCGGGTGAGGCGATTTCATTTGCAAGTTTACGTCCAGCACAACACACAACCCAGCGGTCGTATTCCTCTCGAACGGATCAGCGCCATTTTTGACAATACCGGCAGCAGCCGATGAAACGTGGCGTCCGGGTGCGGTATGCTGCGCTGAACCCTTTACCATGATCTGCAGGCAATGAGTCAGAAAACCTTTCCCTGGATTGCGGCAACCCTCGGCCTGGTATTACTGGGCGTTCTGTTTGCGGCGGGCGGGTTGACTGGAGACGGCCAACCGAAACTGCCGGCCCTGACGCTGCTTTTTATCTGCGAGTTCGGATTTCTGGTGACCGGGGCCGGCATCTATTTCGCCGCCAGGCGGTGGTTGACACAGCGCAGTCTGTTGCCACAGTTGCTGTTGGCCTTTCTTTGTGCACTGCTGGCCCTGGCGTTCTCGACCATCGGCTTCATGCTGTGGGAACGCATCTCCGGCTGACCTGTTATGGGAGCGATCAGTCCACGCCGTAACCGAATTCTCGCTTGATCGCTGCGGCTTCCGGCCCGCCCAGAAACGCTAAAAATTGACGTGCCGCACTGTTTTCCCGCCCCTGGACCAGCAATACGGCGTCCTGGGCGATGGGGGGATAGAGCGCCTGCGGAACGAGCCAGCGAGACCCTGCCCGATGCCGCACAATCTGGGAGAGGGAGACGAACCCCAACTCGGCATTGCCCGTCTCCACGAACTGGTAGGTTTGTGCAATATTGTTGCCGCGCACGATGCGTGCGGCCACTGCCTCATAGACTCCCAGCGCATTCAGCACCGCCACGGCTGCCGATCCGTATGGCGCGGTGACCGGATTGGCAATGGCCAGTCTGCGGAAATCACTCCCGGTAAGCGACCGTGCATCGCTTACCCGCGCATCGTCCTTGCTGAAGAGCACGAGCTTTCCCGTTGCGTAAGTGAACCGGCTCCCAGCTACGGCGTATCCTTCCGTAACCGCCCGTTTCGGCCTCTCCTGATCAGCGGCCAGAAACACGTCAAATGGCGCGCCCTGGGCAATCTGGGTGAAGAGCTGGCCGGTGGAGCCGAAGCTGTAGCGCACCGTATGTCCGGTGGACCGGGTGAACTGCGCACCGATGGCCCTGGCCGCCTCCGTGAAATTGGCGGCAGCGGCGACCCGCACTTCGCCGGCAGCCGCAGCGCCGGCGATCAGCAGGCAGCCGGCGAACAGGGTGGTCAGCAGTCGCCTGAGTGGCAAAAAAAATCGTCCGGGATCCATTTGGTTTTTCCCCTGGCTAGCGCGCCTGCGGAACTGTCCGGTGGGGGTGGCAATTCGACAGCGAATCCGTGGCATCATAATGCGCCACCCGCGGCAGGCCAAATGGCCCGTTCCGCGCGGTATCTGCCGGAACGGTGGGTGGAGGTCTAAAAGGAAAGGTGGAGGGAATCGGGCGCCAGATGCCTCTCAAGGCCCGTCCGGGTCGCCAAAATGGCGTCCGACGTACTCACTAACCCAGCGTGAACCGTCCGCGTGGTCCAGAAAGGCGTTTACCGCGTCCACATACAGCATGTCCTCACGCTGGATGTGGCCGATCAGCCAGGTGCAGAGCATGCCGTGGAGCTCCTCAACCACCGCTTCTCCGCCCAGGTGCCTGCGCCGAATATCCCCGATTCGCGCAATAAAGGCGTTGTGCTGCATTTTGTGGGCGGCCGTTCCCGCGAACCCCGCCTCTTCCTGCAGGCACTCCTCAAAGGCGAAATGGGACTGGGTGTAGTCGACCAGCCCCACCAGCACCGCTTCCATGGTTTCGGCCCGCTGGGAGTCGACGCCGCCTTCAAGTGCGTTGATGTATTCCAAAATGCGTCGATGCTGTCCGTCGATCACATCGATGCCCGTATTGAGACTTGGATTCCAGTCGATAGGCATGCTGCTCTCCTAGCTGTGGTTCGCGTTCGCGGGCTGCCCGTCCGTTGGCTGTCGCGGTCACCCAATGAAGGGGGCAGCTCCCGATGGACCGTCCCGCTCCTGGAGTTGAATCGCCTGTGCCACAGCGTTCAGGCAACCTGTCAGGTACTGGAGCTGAACGTCGAGGACAGGGATGTCGGTGCTGAAAGTCACATTCCACTGGACGGCAATGGCACGCCTGCGGTGGTGGGTGGCGGCGTCGTTCCCGTCAATCCATTGGAGTGAATCGATTGCCCCTAATCAAACCACGTTCAGATACAGCAACAAATGGGTATTTAAGCAAAAATTTATTGGTTTGTTTGTGAATTCAGTCTGCGGTGATTCGTCAAAACTCGTAACGTCATTTGGTACAGGTTCCTTTGGCCCTGGGTGAAAGTTCCTTGCGGATCACTGTCGGGTGCCCGCAGGGTCGTGTAACCTCCACACACTTCCCCATTCGCCGGATGGAAAAATTGCACTATTCGTACACGGGTACAGGCGGGAGGACCGCCCCATGAAACAGGTCATTGTGGTCAATGAATCTCTGCGCCTGCCGCGCGGAAAGTTGTCGGCGCAGGTGGCGCACGCCGCGGTCGGCGCATTGATGGCAGCGGACAAGACCGCGCAGCGTCAATGGCTCACTTCCGGAATGCCCAAAGTGGTTCTGCGCTGCGATTCCGACGAGCAACTCCGGGAGCTGGAGCGCAGCGCCAAAGAGGCAGGATTGCCGGTAGTCGCCATCCGCGACGCGGGGCACACCGTGGTCTCTCCGGGGACCTTCACCTGTATTGGGATCGGCCCCGCGGAAGTGCGCGACATTGATGCGGTCACCGGCCAACTGCCGCTGGTGGACTGAGCGGATGACCGTGTCACAGCAACAGCTTGGAGAACAGTTCGCGGCGCTTCACCGGGCGTGTTTCGTGATTCCCAACCCCTGGGATGCGGGCAGTGCCCGAATTCTTGAGCGCCTGGGATTCAGGGCGCTGGCGGGCACCAGTGCGGGGTATGCCTTCTCCATCGGCCGCCGCGACATGGCGCAGCAGCTTTCGCGTGAGGAGATGCTGGGCTATCTGACGACCCTGGTCACCGCCACCGCGCTTCCGGTGAGCGCCGATCTCGAGCACGGCTACGGCGCGGCGCCGGAGGAGGTGGCGCAGACCATCCGCCTGGCGGCGGCCACCGGGGTGGTCGGCGGCTCAATCGAGGATGTGACCGGCGACCCCGGCGCGCCCCTCTACCCGGTTGAGCAGGCCGCGGAGCGCATTGCGGCGGCGGCCGAGGCCAAAGCCGGACTACCGTTTCAGTTCACGCTCACTGCGCGCGCGGAAAACTATCTGCTGGGTCGGCCGGATCTGGCGGATACCATCCGGCGTCTGCAGCGATACCAGGAGGCGGGCGCCGATGTGCTGTACGCTCCCGGGCTGCAGAGCGCGGAGGATATCCGCTCCGTGGTCAATTCTGTTGATCGGCCGGTCAATGTGGTGATGGGTCTGCAGGGGGTGCGGCTGAGTGTGATTGAATTGGCGGCGCTGGGGGTGAAACGGATCAGTGTCGGATCCTCCATGGCCCGTGCCGCCTACGGCGCGTTGATCGCCGCGGCCACCGAAATCGGGGAGCACGGCACCTTCACCTTTGCCGACGGCGCCGTGCCGTTCGGCGCCATCAATGACTACTTCAGGTAGTCACTCCTCCTGCAGCAGCGGGTGATCCGCGGGCAGTTGGTGCGACAGCCACATGGCCAGCTTGTGGCGCATGCTCTGCTGCGATACCTGCTCCTCGGGAAGCGGCTGCATCACGCCATCGTGCACCAGCAGCCGGTAGAGAAACTCCACTTTGGTGTTCTGCGAATCGGAAGGGTCGAATTGGGCGGCGCCGCGCGCTTCGGCGTAGCGGACACCGATTCGGATGGCCTCCTTGGTGAGCGCAGCTTCGTTTTTCAGCTTTTTCATGGTGCCCCCACAAGATCTCGGTTCGGCCCACAGTATACGCAAATAAACGGGGCACCTGTCGTCTGAAGGTGAGTGTTTACTAATCGTTAACCCGGCAGGATTGCTGCTGACGACAGCCATTCAAAAACATTGAACCGTTCGCTCGGAATTTTCCGCTTTCCGGGTTGCCGATTATCCCCGACCCTGGCCGCTCACTTCTGTACCAATCGAGTCCTTCGAGGAGAGTGTCGCATGAAGATCCTGATACCGTTCTACTCCACCTACGGGCACATCTATCACATGGCCGAGGCGATTGCCGAAGGGGTCCGGCAGGTCAACGGTGCGGAAGCGCTGTTGCGTCGTGTCCCGGAGACCCTGCCTCGGGAGGTGCTGGAGAGCATGGGTGCCGTGGAGGCGCAGAAGGCGTTTGCCCAGGTGCCGGTGTGCACGGTCAACGAACTGGCTGAGGCCGATGGCATCATCTTCGGCACGCCCACCCGGTTCGGCAACATGTGTGCGCAGATGCGCAGCTTTCTGGACGCCACCGGCCAGCTCTGGATGCAGGGTTCGCTGGTCGGCAAGCCGGGTGGCGTCTTCACCTGCTCCGCTACCCAGCACGGAGGTCAGGAGTCAACCATCCTCAGCTTCCACATCACCCTGCTGCATCAAGGTATGGTGGTGGTTGGTCTGCCCTACGCCTACCAGGGACAGATGGGGGTGGATGAAATCGTCGGCGGCTCGCCCTATGGTGCCTCGACTATCGCCGGGGGCCAGGGGGAGCGGATGCCGAGCCAGCGCGAACTGGATGGTGCCCGGTTCCAGGGGCGGCACACCGCGGAGATCGCCGCCAAACTGCGCGCCTGAAGGAGAGGGCCGGAAAAAAAGAACCGGGCCACGCGACCCGGTTCTTTCGCTGTTGGATATAACAGTCGGACGGTGGCAATCAGTCCGCCGCGAAGCAGTAAAACAGTCCGGCCCCGCCGGTCTTGGTCAGGTCATCCTGGCTGCAGCCCCGCGAGGCGTGCGCCGAACTCCATGAGGGATTGCCGCCACCGTGACGGTCATGGTGACCGACCTGTGCACTGCCGGTGCTGTTACTCGTCCAGTTGTTGCAGGTGTGGTCGTCGGCATCCGGAAAATAGGCGGTGCCGTCGTCCATGGAGCCGGTGAGGATGTCGTGCTCGTTGGGTTTGTCGCCGCGTCCCTTCACCCGGTTGCCTTTTTCGTCCAGCGCGGTCTCCAGGGTGATGGTGGTGTTGTAGAGGTGCAGGTCGGTGGTATTGGTGGCAATCAGAATGCCCTTGGCGTTGTACCAGGGGCCGTTGCCGATTCGGCTGCGTGCGAAGACTCCCCGCTTGCCATCCTCTTCGGTGCTCAAGTAGGCGCGCCATTCGCGGTTGCCGGCACCGGCCGCCGCCGCCAGTTTTTGGCAGTGCGCGTCCGCACCCTTCAGTCCGCCCAGGTTGCCGCCGTCGCCCATACCGACGCTGGTTACAAAAAAACCCATGGGTCGGTCGTCAGCTTGCAGCGCGCTCACGGACAACAGCGCACTGGTCCCCAGCACAATCGCAATCGCTTTGCTCTTCATTCGGGTTCTCCTTGGAAAGACTGCTTCGGAACTGAAGCGGTTGGGTATGTACTCGCGCTGCGTCGTGAAAGGCGCGCGCGGAGTGCCAGAAAAATTAGCACAGTCAACTGTTCATTAATATTGACAGGACGCAAGAATCGAACCGGTAATTTCGCCGCGCAACAGTGCTGCGCTACAGCATAAGCGTGGGTGTGTTTCCGGCGTTGCCCATCGCTTTACGCATCAATATTTTTTTGGGCAGCGAGGCCTTTTCCGCAAGCTGTAAACCGAGATTGCGCGCCAGGCGCAGCGGTGCCAGATTGTTGGAAAAGAGGCGGTGAAATCCGTCCATCGCAAACTGGACGGCCAGATTGTCGGTGCGGCGTCGGGATTCATAACCGCGCAGCAGCGCCAACTCACCCAGGCGCCGATGTTTCGCGTACCCCTCCGCCAGCGTTTCAGCCAGCACGGCGGCGTCCAGGAATCCCAGGTTCACCCCCTGCCCGGCCAACGGATGGATGGTGTGCGCCGCGTCGCCCACCAGCACGATGCCCGGGCGCGCATAGGTGGCGGCATGCTGCAGGCGCAGTGGAAAGGCGCCGCGCGGCCCCAGCTCCTCAATCGGCCCCAGCACGCCGCCGAGTGCCACCTCCAGCTCTCCGCGGAACCCGTCATCATCCAGCTGCAACAGCCAGTCCACCTGCGCCGCGGAGGCGTGCCACGCCAGCGAACTTCGCCCATCGGGCAGTGGGAGCAGGGCGACCGGGCCGCCCGGTAGAAACCGCTGGCGCGCAATGGCGGCGTGGTGGTCACGGGTGCGCAGGTTGCCGACGATGGTTTTCTGGCCGTAGGACCAGCCAAAGGTGCGGATGCCTGCAAAGCGGCGCACCTGTGACTGTCCACCATCCGCACCCACCACCAGCTGGCAGTCCAGGTGACTGCCATCGTCCAGCATCGCGCGCATGCCCAACGGACCGAGCTCAATGCCCCGCAGGCTCGCGCCGGCGTGGCGTTGGACGGCGGGCAGTTCACCGAGCCGTTCCCACAATGCGTACTGGATCAGATCATTTTCGATGATGTGCCCCAACAGCGGTTCGCCCAACTCGGCGGCGCTAAAATGGATCGCGCCGTTCCCGGTGGCGTCCCACACCGCCATGCCGGTGTAGGGCGTGATGCGACCGGCAGCGATGCGCGGCCAGGCGCCAAGCCGGGAGAGCAGGCGCTGCGAGGCCGGGGAGATGGCGGAGACCCGCAGGCCGATGGTCTCCCCCGGTGGTGCTGCCGGAGGGCGGGGTTCGATGATCGCCACCGCCAGTTCGCTCTGGGCAAGCGCCGCGGCCAGAGCCGCCCCAACCATGCCACCACCGACAATGACGACATCGACCGTGCGTTTCATGCCGCCCCCGACCGCAAGGCGTCGCGCCCCAGCGCCCGATTCAGAAACCGGCGGCGCAGCCCGGGGGCCAGGGCTAGGCCCGCCATGCCCGCCGCGCGCAGTGAACGCAGGGGCAGCGCACCGGCCCGGGCCAGGAGGTCGCTCATGGCCACGGTATGGCGCTGGTCGTCACGCCGCGCCTCGGCGTAGGCCTGGAGCAGAGCAGCGTCCCCCGGATCATCGCAATCTGCCACCCGGCTGATCAACTCCACCGCGTCACGCATTCCCAGGTTGAGCCCCTGGGCGCCGATCGGGTGCAGGGTCTGTGCCGCGTTCCCGGCGAGCACGATCCGGCCGTGGACATGGCGTTGCGCCCGATGCAGCGCCAGCGGATAGCCGGCACGGGGTCCGAGCCGGCCCAGACGGCCGAGATGCTGACCCAGGTAACGCTGCAGCGCGCTGCGCAGGGTGTCGTCGGAGGCATCCAGCAATTGCTGAATCCGGTCGCTGCCCGCCGACCAGATGACGTGGCAGCAGCCGAGCCCCGGGAGAACGGCGATGACGCCGTGATCGGTGAAAATCTCAAACGCGGTGCGGTTCGGCGGGAAGCCCGGCTGAAGCGTGGTGATCAGGGCGCTCTGCCCGTACTCACTGCGGGTGGACTCGATGGCGGATTGCTGGCGCAGGGTCGACTCGGCGCCATCGGCGGCGATGGCCAGCCGGGCCCTGATCGCCCCCAGGTTTGCGCCGCCATGCAGTTTCAGCTCCACGCACTCGCCGCGGTCCACCGCCTGCTCGACCCGGGTGCCGCGCAGATAGTGGATGTCGGGTTTGGTGGCCAGCCGGGAGAACAGGGTTTCGCCCAGGGTGTGCGCCGACAGGGTGTATCCCAGCGCCTCCACTCCGGCGTTCCGGGCTTCGAGCCACAGCGGTGGCGGGCGGCGCCACTCCGACACACGCACCCGGCAGATGGGCGCCGCCCTGCGCTGCAGATCGGGCCAGATCCCGAGCAGACCGAGGAACTGGCGGCTGGTCCAGGAGAGCGCGTAGGCCCGGTCATCGTACACTCCGGGGAGATCGCCGGGATCCGCATCGATGAGCGCGATCCGGACACCGGGCGCGGCCAGCCCCAACGCGAGCGAGGCGCCGACCGCTCCGGCACCGGTGATGGCGATGGCGTATTCGGGTGTGGCTGAGGGCATGCCGCGAGCATGGACGATGGGATGCTGCGCTGCATTGATCGGGGACAGTTAGGCTCCCACTGTCACCGGTTGACCGGGCAGCCACCCGTGCGGCGGTCTCCCGGTGCGGAGCGTCCCCGTGTCCAACCCGTTTTCTGGTCCGAAACCGGGATTGCTTATTTGCCAATCGTTGATCTGGCGCAGGCCCTGGGGGCCTACCCTGGCGCTAGTCTAGGTCTTCCAGAAAGGACCGTTCACCGCACGGGGGAACGGCGTGGGAGGTATCGTCATGTTTGAAACACAGTTGTTGATTGGAGGGGCGGAGCGTCCGGCCTCCGGCGTGGCAAGGTATGACCGGATCAATCCGGTGACCGGTGAGGTCGCTTCGCGTGCCGCCGCCGCCGGGGTGGACGACGGAATAGCCGCGGTGGAAGCGGCCGGTGAGGCCTTTCCAGCCTGGTCCGCAACACCACCCGGGGAGCGCCGAGGACTGTTGCTGAAGGCGGCCGATGTGCTCGAAGCCACGACCGGTGATTTCATTGCCAGGGGCGTGGCCGAAGTGGGTGGTGCACCGTTGTGGTACGGCTTCAACTGCATGCTGGCGGCTGGGATGCTGCGCGAAGCGGCCGCGCTTACCACCCAGGTGGGGGGAGAGGTGATCCCGTCCGATGTGCCGGGCAACCTCGCGCTGGCGGTTCGTCAGCCGGCGGGCGTGGTACTGGGCATGGCGCCGTGGAACGCGCCGGTGATTCTCGGGGTGCGCGCCGTGGCAGCGCCGCTGGCCTGTGGCAACACCGTTGTACTGAAGGCGTCCGAAAACTGTCCGGCGCTGCACAGTCTGATTGGCGCGGTCTTCCAGGAGGCCGGATTCCCGGATGGCGTGGTGAACGTGGTGACCAACGAACCGTCACAGGCTCCGGCGCTGGTGGAGGCGATGATTGCTCATCCGCGGGTGCGCCGGGTCAACTTCACGGGCTCGACCCGCGTTGGGCGGATCGTGGCCCAGGTCGCCGCCAGATATCTCAAACCTGTGCTCCTGGAGTTGGGCGGCAAGAACCCGCTCCTGGTGCTGGACGATGCCGACTTGGATGCGGCGGTGGAAGCGGCAGCCTTCAGCGCATTCTTCAATCAGGGGCAGATCTGCATGTCGGCGGATCGGATCATTGTGGATCGCCGGGTGGCGGATACCTTCGTTGAGAAATTTGCCACCAAGACGCGCACCCTGCGGGCGGGCCCGCCGGGGGCGGAGGGCATGGCGCTCGCCGCGATGGTCGATGCCAAGGCGGCGGAACAGGTCCGGGAACTGGTGGATGAGGCAGTGGCCAAGGGTGCGCAGCTGGTGGGCGGAACGCCGGATCTGGAGGGCAGTGTGCTTCAACCCTCCATCCTGGATGGCGTGGATTCCAGCATGCGCTTTTATGGAGAAGAGTCCTTTGGGCCGGCGGTGGCCATCCTGCGGGTGGATGGCGACGACGAGGCGGTGCGGGTCGCCAACGACACTGAGTATGGCCTCTCCGCCGCGGTGTTCAGTCGGGATATCGGTCGCGCCATGGCGGTGGCGCGGCGTATCGAGACCGGTATCTGCCACGTGAACGGCCCCACGGTGCACGATGAGGCGCAAATGCCTTTCGGTGGCGTGAAGGCAAGTGGCTACGGGCGCTTTGGTGGTCGGGCGGGAATCGAGGCATTTACCGATCTGCGCTGGATCACCATCCAGAGCGAACCACGACACTATCCCATCTGACCGGAAGGACCCCGCCCAGCTCTGTTCCGCGGCGGGGTCCGTTCAGGTCAGTGTTTGAGCCCGATTATCCAGGTTACCAGCGCGGTCGCCTGAGCCTGGTCCAGTGCAACGTTGGGTGGCATGAACTGCATGTTGGCGTCGTGCCATTTTTTCTCCCCCGCCCGGGTCCCGTGGAGGACGGATTGGGTGAGTTTTTTCACGGCATCGGGTTGTCCGCCAAAGCGGGCGGCAATGGCACTGAACGCTGGGGCCAGAGGTATCATGCGTGGGTCGCTCTCCGGATTGAGACGATGGCACGCGAAGCAGCCGCTGATGGTGGCCAGCGCCATCATCTGTTCATGCAATTGCACTGCTGGCCCGGATCCTTCTGCCGTATTCAGCGAGAGAATCCAGTTCACCAGGGTGGCCGCTTCGCTACGGTTGATGTTGAGATTGGGGGGCATGAAACGCATTCCGATACTCCCACTCCAGTTCTGCTCGCCGTACACTGTGCCGCGCATGACGCGTTGCGTCAGGTACTCGAACGCATTCGGATTCTTCTGATAATGGGCTGCTATCTGCCGGTAGGAGGGTGCGAGCGGTGTTTGTTGGTTCTCGGCAGCATCTACCCTGTGGCAGAGAAAGCATCCGCTTTGGGTCGCGAGGTCGAGCATTGGGTCAGCTGCTGCCAAACCGGCTAATCCAGCCCATAATCCCAACCCGATAACTAAGTGCCTAAAACGCAATAACATGATTTGTTCCTCTCTATTAACCCTAAAGACGGATATAGCCGGTAGTCCAAATTCTAGCTGCCGCAAATTACGGGCCAAGGGTAGGAGGCTCCAGATTCTGTCCTTTTACAATGACGGCTCAGTGCTAGGTAAACACTTTGTTGCAAAACCCTGTTGCAGAGTGTCGCAATAATGCACCGCGGCGAACGTTCCTCTGCCTCAGTTGCCAATCGGAACCAGGCTAACCGATTGAAGAGACTGTGAGTCAGGCTGTGGTGTACAGCCTGCTGGCCGATGGCGTGCTGGTGCTCCATGCCCTGTTTATTGCATTTGTGTTGTTCGGTCTGATACTTACCCTGCTGGGTGGCCTGCTTGGCTGGGCATGGGTGCGACATCGGACCTTCCGCTGGTTGCACCTGATCGCCATCGGGGTGGTGGTGGCCCAGGCGTGGCTTCAACTGGTCTGCCCCCTCACCACCTTGGAGATGTGGCTTCGCTATCAGGCCGGTGAGATGGTCTACGGCGGCAGCTTTATTGCCCACTGGCTGCAGTCATTGCTCTTTTTCACAGCTCCGCACTGGGTGTTTGTCCTGGCTTATACCGGGTTTGGCGCTCTGGTGGCGGGCAGTTGGTGGTGGGTGCCGCCCACCAATTCGTCCACCGGCCCGCGCGGCGAAACCGAGTCCTGATCGGATACAGGTTTCGCTCAGGGTGCCGCGCACCACAACCGATAAGCCGCTGCGAAACAGCATTCCGTCTGCTTCCGGGTGAACCCTTGGGACCGCGTGTCGATCTAAACCGGAAGGCGTAACCGCTCGCCGCGGAAAGCAAATCAGGAAATCACCATGCGCTCCATTCTGGTTCTTGGTGCGGGCAAGATCGGTTCCCTGGTGGCCGCCCTGCTTTCGAGCACGGATGACTACGTCGTGTGCCTGGCGGACCGGCGTCCGCCCGACGCTAATGAATTGCAGGGTGAAGTCCCCAGCCAGCATTGCCGGCGGACCATCATCGATGTGGGCGATGGAGCAGCCCTGAACGGGCTTCTTTCCACGGGCCGTTTCGATGCCGTGATCTCCGCCCTGCCCTACTACTGCAACCTCCCGGTGGCCGAAGCGGCGCGGCGCTACGGTACGCACTATTTCGATCTGACGGAAGATACGGTGGTGAGCGCCGCGATCCGCCGGGTGGCGAGGGGAGCTGAACAGGCGTTTGCCCCTCAGTGCGGCCTCGCGCCGGGGTTCGTCAGCATCGCGGCCAATGATCTGGCGCAGGGATTTGATCGCCTGCAGCGTCTCGCTCTGCGGGTCGGTGCCCTGCCACTGCACCCGTCCAATGCCTTGAAATACTCCCTCACCTGGTCCACCGATGGACTGATCAACGAGTATGGCAACCCGTGCCAGGGAATCGAACAGGGACGCCTGCTGACACTACAACCGCTCGAGGGCTACGAGACCGTCGAGATCGACGGCGCCCTCTACGAGGCGTTCAACACCTCCGGTGGCCTGGGCACCCTTGCAGAGAGCTATGCCGGACGGGTTCGTACGCTGAACTACAAGACGCTGCGCTATCCCGGGCACTGCGAAAAGATGCGCCTGTTGCTGTTCGATCTGGAGCTTAACGATGATCGCGATACCCTGCGCCACATCCTGGAGCGGGCAATTCCCAAGAGTGTGCAGGACGTGGTGGTGGTCTATGTCAGCGCCATCGGGTACCGGGGCACGGAGCTGCACGAACGCAACTATGTGCGCAAGCTTTACCCCCGGATGTTGGCTGGACGTCAGTGGAGTGCCATTCAGATGGCCACCGCCAGCGCTGTGTGTGCCATGGTCGAGCTGGTGCTGGAGGCGCCCGGAAAATACCGCGGCGAAGTGCGTCAGGAGCAGATTCCGCTGATCGAGTTTCTCGCCAACCGTTTCGGTGCTTACTTCCGGCCAACCGGGCCGACGACCGAGGAGGAGAGCCATGTCGATCCTGCAGCAGCTGCAAATTGAACGGGTTCATTCCGGGGCCTGCGGCGGCCCGGGTGGCTGGCTGGAACACGCCGATGCGGCACCGCTGGCCTCAGTCAATCCGGCCACCGGTGAAGTGATGGCGTCAGTGGCCCGGGCTACCGAAGCAGACTGCGAGTCTGTGCTGTCCGGAGCCCAGGCGGCCTTTCTGCACTGGCGCACCGTGCCTGCGCCGCAGCGTGGTGAGATCGTGCGCCAGATCGGCTTGCGGCTGCGCGAGGTCAAGGACGCCCTGGGGACCCTGGTGGCCATGGAGACGGGAAAGATCAAAGCCGAGGGAGATGGCGAGGTGCAGGAGATGATCGATCTGGCCGATCTGGCCGTGGGTCTGTCGCGCCAGCTCTATGGACGCACCATGCATTCTGAGCGCCCGGCGCACCGGCTCTACGAACAGTGGCACCCACTGGGAGTGGTCGGGGTGATCACCGCCTTCAACTTTCCGGTCGCGGTCTGGTCATGGAATGCCCTGATCGCGGCCGTGTGCGGGGATACTGTGGTGTGGAAACCCTCCTCCAAGGCGCCACTGTGTGCCATCGCGGTGCAGCAGATCTGCAACGAGGTGATGCGCGACAACGGCCTGAGCGGCCTATTCAACCTGTTGCTGCCCGAGGATCAGGGGCTGACCGAACGGCTCGTCGACGACCGGCGTCTGGCGCTGATCTCCTTCACCGGCTCGACCCGCACCGGGCACGCCGTGGCGCGACGGGTGAGTGAGCGCCTTGGTCGTTCGCTGCTGGAACTGAGCGGCAACAACGCCATCATCGTTGATCAGAGTGCCGACCTCGATCTCGCCACCCGGGCTATCGTATTCGGTGCCGTGGGCACGGCCGGCCAGCGCTGCACCACGACCCGGCGCGTGATTGTGCAGGATTCGGTACTACCCCAGTTACAGCAGCGTCTGCTGGCCGCGTACCGCCAGATACCGGTCGGCGACCCGTTGGCCGAGGGGGTGCTGATGGGGCCGCTGATTGACGCCGAGGCGGTGGCGAATTTCGAAAAGGCGGTGGCCACGGTGTGCGCTGCAGGCGGAGAAATCCTCTACGGTGGTTCGCGCCTGCCCGGCCCCGGTCACTTTGTGCAGCCGACCCTGGTGCGCGCGGAGAATCACTGGGCCGTGGTGCAGCACGAAACCTTTGCCCCCATTCTCTACCTCATCACCTACCGCCATTTCGAGCAGGCGATCCGGCTGCTCAACGCCTCGCATCTTGGTCTCTCCTCGGCGCTTTTCAGCAACGATCTGCGCCACGTGGAGCAGTTCCTCTCTGTTGCGGGGAGCGATTGTGGTCTGGCCAATGTCAATATCGGCACCTCGGGGGCAGAGATCGGCGGCGCTTTCGGCGGCGAGAAGGAGACCGGCGGCGGGCGCGAGGCGGGATCGGACGCCTGGCGGGCCTACATGCGGCGGCAGACCAACACCATCAACTGGGGAGGTGAGATGCCGCTGGCCCAGGGCCTCCGCTTCGAGCTGTCGGACCTCTGAACCGCGGGCGCCACAGTGAGCGAGGGTTTCAGTCGGCGCGCTGCAGGTCGGCCATCACCGCGGCGAGAAATCGCCCAGCCTCGCCGCCGGTTACCGCGCGGTGATCGAAGGTAAGCGACAGGGGCAGAATCCGGCGCACCGCCGGCATACCCTGGTGGGCTACCACCGCTTCGCGGATCACCCCGGCGCCGAGGATCGCCACGGTAGGCGGCAGGATGATCGGGCTGGCGTAACGCCCGGCGATAGTGCCGAAGTTGGAGAGGGTGAAGGTGTATCCGCGCATCTCCTCAACGGGAATGCTCCGGGCGGCCACGTCCGCTTTCATCCGCTCCAGACCGCGACGCAGGTCTTCAGCAGAGCGTCCCGCGATGTCCCGGAGCACGGGCACGAAGAGACCCTCGGGCGAATCCACGGCAATGGCCAGGTCAATCTTTTGGATCAGGCGCCGCCCTATGGCGTGGCTGTCATACCATGCGTTGAGGGCAGGCTCGGCGCTGCAGCCGGCGGCGATGGCGCGGATCAGGCGCAGGGTGGTGTCCGCATGGTCCCTCCAGGCCTGGATGTCCGTATCGTCGTTGAGGGTAACCGGGACCACCTCGGCGTGGGCGCGGGTCATGTTCTGAGCCATGGCGCGGCGCACCCTGCGCAGGGGTTCCAGTGGTCCCATGGCGGCCAGAGTCTGGGCCGCCCGCTCCACGTCGGCCGCGGTGATGGTGCCGTCCGGTCCCGAAGGTCTGACGATCCCGAGATCGACCTCCAGCCGCCCTGCCAGGGCGCGCACTGCCGGTGTTACGCGAATGCCGTTGCGCCCGGAACCGGTCGCCACCGGGTGCATCGGTACCGTCTGACGCTGGTGGGCAGACAGGGCGGGCGCTGGCGACTCTTCCACCTTGCCGACCACCGCGCCAGCGTCACGACGGGTTGTTTCATCGAATTCCACCAGCGGGTCGCCGGTGTGCACGATGTCGCCGGGATGGCAGTAAAGCCGGGCGATGGTGCCGCTCTGCGGTGCGGGGATTTCGACAATGGCCTTGGCCGTCTCGACTGCCACCAGCGGCTGGTCGGCCACCACGTGGTCGCCGACACTCACGTGCCAGGTCACCAGTTCGGCTTCGGGCAGTCCTTCGCCGAGGTCGGGCAGGTTGAAGATTTTCATGTGAACTCCAGGGTCTGGCGGGCGGCGGCGAGGATGCGCCCGACGTTCGGCATGTAGTGGTGCTCCAGGCGCGGCAGCGGCATCACCGTGTCGTAGCCCGCTACCCGGACGATGGGCGCCAGCAGTGACATCAGCCCCTGCTCCGCGAGTTGGGCGGCAATCTCGCCCCCCAGGCCACCGCTGCGCACCGCCTCGTGGACGATGACGCAGCGACCGGTACGGGCCACGGAATCGAGAATGGTCGGCATGTCGAGGGGTTTGAGGGTGGCCACGTCGATCACCTCGGCGGCAACGCCTTCTGCAGCCAGGGCGTCAGCAGCCTGTAGGGTTTCGTGCAGCATGGCACCCCAGGCGACGAGGGTGAGATCGCGCCCCTCGCGCAGGGTGAAGCAGCTGTCCAAGGGCAGCGCTTTCCCGTCGTCTGTGACCGTCTCCTTGTGCAGGCGGTAAATTCGCTTCGGTTCGAGGAAGATCACCGGGTCGGGATCACGGATCGCAGCCAGAAGCAGGCCATAGGCGCGCGCCGGAGAACTGGGCACCACCACCCGCAGGCCCGGAATGTGCGCGAGTAGTGCCTCGGTACTTTCGGAATGGTGTTCCGGGGCGTGGATTCCGCCACCGTACGGGGCGCGCAGCACCATGGGACAGGTGAGTCGGCCCCGGGTGCGGTTGCGCAAGCGCGCAGCGTGGCTGATGAGGTGGTCCAGGGCCGGGAAGATGAAGCCCATGAACTGGATCTCCGCCACCGGGCGCAGCCCCTGCGCCGCCATGCCCACGGCCAGACCGGCAATCACCGTTTCGGCGAGCGGCGTGTCGCGTACCCGGCGCTCGCCGAAGCGCTGCTGTAGCCCGATGGTGGCGCGGAATACTCCCCCGTTGATGCCCACGTCCTCGCCCAGCAGCACCACATTCGGGTCGCGCTCCAGCTCGTAGGCCAGCGCCTGGTTAACCGCCTCCACCAGGGTGATCAGCTCACTCATGGCTTTCCCCCCATGCCTTGGCTTCGGCCCGTTGACCACGCAAGGCGGCGGGCAGCTCGGCGTAGAGGTGGTCGAACATCGACTCAGGCGGTTGGGCCGGTGTATCCAGATAGTCGGCCACCGCCGCTTCCACCTGCGCCGCGGAGTCGGCCAGCAAGCGCTCCTCGTCCGCCTTGGTCCAGCCTCCGTGCTGGGTAAGGTATTTGCGCAGCCGCGCGATCGGTTCCTCCGCCCAGCGCCTGGCCACCTCCGCCTCGTCGCGATAGCGTCCTGCGTCATCGGCTGTGGTGTGGTCACAGAGGCGGTAGGTGAGGGCTTCAATCAGGCAGGGGCCCCCGCCGCAGCGCGCCTGCTCGAGCGCGCCCTGCACGGTATGGTAGACGGCCCAGGCGTCATTGCCATCGACCTGCGCCCCCGGGATACCGGCGGCGATCGCTTTCTGCGCCAGGGTGCGGGCGGCGCTCTGGGCCGGGCGGGGCACGGAGATGGCCCACTGGTTGTTGTTGATCAGGAACACTACCGGCAACTGCCAGGCTCCTGCCACGTTCATTGCTTCGTAGAAGTCGCCCTTGGAGGTGGCCCCATCGCCGAGGGTGCTGAGCACCGCGCGCTCCTCTTCACGCAGCTGCATGGCGCTGGCGACGCCGGCCGCGTGGCAGGTCTGGGTGCCTACCGGCACGCAAACCGGGAAATCCTGGCGTGGACCGGCAAAGTCGCTGCCGCGCTCGTCACCCCCCCAGTAGAGCAGCAGTTCACAGAGCGTCACCCCGCGACCCAACTGCGCGGCCGCATCCCGGTAGTTGGGCACCAGCACGTCCTCGGCGCGCATGGCCACCGCGGCCGCCGCGCCGACCGCCTCCTGGCCCAGGCTGGAGGCATAGGTACCGAGCTGTCCGGTGCGTTGCAGTGCCACTGCCTTCGCGTCGAAAGTCCGGCACAGGACCATCAGACGATAGATCTGGCTCAATGGGGAAGGATCGGATAACGGCGTGGGTGCTTCGGCAACCGGCACACCGTCGGGGCCGATGAACTGCGTATAACCAATCGTAAAACGCGCGGTCATGGCTGCTCCTTCCTTGCACGATTATTTTAGCTGTCGCGCAGAGTAGGTGCCGGAGTGACCGCTCACTTAGGGATCAGAGGTGCTACCCCTTCCGACAGGTGTGGTTGCTCACCGGGTGCACACCCGATCGGTTGCCGCGTTGCGGTGCGTCGACAATCCCGTTAGACCAGCGGAGGTGAGGAGACGTTCAAACCGCCCACCCGCCGGTGGGAGGCACAACCGGCCCCGATATCCCTGCGCGCCACTGCGAACGGCGTGGTCGCATGGTGGGGCAGGAACTGCAGTCTGTGACAGTTGCCTGGTTACTTGCCGGTTATCCCCGCTGTGCTGCCGCGGACCATCGCCGAGGCGCCTTCCGGAGCCCAGGCCAGGCCTCGTTGAAACCAGCTATCTATTTGACCAAACTCAAGAAATGTAAGGCATCCGATTGTTGTGGTGCCACCGGATCGAGTATGGTGACTGAGGGGAATTCCACGGAAGGCACACCGAAGTTATGTATCGTGACGTCGCTCGGCGCAGCTTCTTCACGCGGGCGCGCCAGTCGGCGTGCGGATTGCTGTTATGCCTGGTGGCCCCTCTGGCCTGGACCCAGTCCGGTTCCGATTCTCCACCGTTGCCGATGAGCGAATCGGAGCGCGCCTGGCTGCAGGAGCATCCGGAAGTCGTGGTCCGCATCAGCCCCGGATATCCACCGTTCGAGTTCCAGCGCGAGGGCGCCTACGTGGGTATGGCTGTTGATTATCTGGATCGGGTGGGCGCCCGATTGAACCTCAAGTTCGTGCCGGCACCGGCGGCAATGAGCTGGAGCGAGGCGCTGGAACGGTTGCGGTCCCGCCAGGGAATTGACCTGATCCTGCTCATTACCCGCACAGACGAGCGGGAACTCGATATCCGCTTCACCCGCGACTACATCAGTTTTCCCTGGGTCATTTTTGGCCGCGAGGATGGCATATTCATTTCGGGTATCGGCGACCTCTCCGGCCATGTGGTGGCGGTGGAGAAGGGCTATGTGGCGGCCGAGTGGCTGCGGCGCGATGTTCCGGGGGTCCAGTTACTGGAGACCCCGGATACCGCTTCGGCCCTGGAAGCGGTTGCCCTGGGGCGGGCGGATGCCTACGTCGGGAACCTGGCGGCGGGCAGTTTCAGCGTCGAGGACAAGGGGCTGGTGAACATCAAGATTGCCGCGCCCACCCCCTACGGCGAAGATCCCCTGGCCATGGGCGTGCGCAAGGACTGGCCGGAACTCGCCCGCCTGCTCGATCGCGCCCTGGCCGACATGCGGCCGGACGAACATACCGCCATCCGTCAGCGCTGGCTCTCGCTGCGCTACGAACACGGAGTCACCTGGAATGACGTACTGCTCTGGGTCTCCCTGGTGGCCGGGACGGCGCTGGCGTTCATTCTGCAACTGCGGCGACTGGTCACGCAGCGGACGCGGCACCTGTCGCAGGAGATCGCCGATCACCGCCGGGCGGAGGAGGCGCTGGAGGAGAGCCAGGCCCGCTACTCCGTGATCTTCAATCACATTCACGACGCCCTGTTCATCCAGGACCGGAAGGGGCGGATTCTGGACATCAACCAGACGGCGGAACGCCTCTACGGGGTCGACCGCGCAACCGCCCGCACCCTCAACATCGTCAAGCATTTTTCAGGACCCGGAAACAACCTGGAGCAACTGCCCACCCTCTGGCGGCGGATGCTGGATGGTGAAAGCGTCACCTTCGAGTGGAACGCGCGGCGGGTCGACGATGGCGCCCAGTTTCCGGTGGAGGTGTGGCTGCAGCGGGTTCAGGTGGGCAGCCGCGACCTGATCCTGGCCAACGTGCGTGAAATCACTGAACGCAAGCGCCAGGAGCAGCAGCGCATCCAGTCACAGAAGATGGAGGCCATCGGCAAGCTGGCAGGCGGTATCGCCCACGACTTCAACAACATCCTGTTTGCCCTCAACGGCTTCATGGAACTGGCGCGCCAGGAGGCGGAAGGGCAGGAGAAGATCACGCGCTATCTAGACCAGTCGCTGGTGGCCGGCAACCGGGCCACCGCGCTGGTGCGCCAGATCCTCACCTTCAGCCGCGGTGGCGACCAGCAACGGGTCGCCGTGGATCCGGCAGTGGTGGTGGGTGAGGCACTGCGGCTGCTCCGTTCCACCATTCCCGCCACCGTGGAAATCCGGCAGCGGTTGGAGGCCACCGAGGCAGTGCGCTGCGATCCGACCCGGCTGCATCAGGTGCTGGTCAATCTCTGCACCAACGCCTACCACGCCATGCAGGAGCACGGCGGCGTGCTGGAGGTGGAGCTGACGCAACAGACCCTGGAACAGCGGAGCGAACCGCCCTTCGAGGCACCGCCCGGTCGCTACGTGGTGATCCGCGTCAGTGACACCGGGTGCGGCATGTCGCCGGAGCTGGTAGGGCACATATTCGATCCCTACTTCACCACCAAGGAGGCGGGCAAGGGCACCGGCCTGGGGCTGGCCGTGGTGCATGGGATCGTCAAGGACCTGGGCGGCTACATCCAGGTCGAAAGCGCCCCTGGCCTTGGATCCACCTTTGACATCTGTCTGCCGGCCACGCAGGCCGATTGCGTCGGGGTGGTCGCCACCGAAGTGACCATGCCACGCGGCGGCAACGAACGGATTCTGGTAGTGGATGATGAGTCCACAATCGTCGACATATTCCGGCACACCCTGGAGCGTGAGGGTTACCGGGTCACTTCCTTCACCGATGGCGAACAGGCACTGGACCGAATCCTGCAAGAACCCGATGCCTACGACCTAGTCATCACCGACATGGCTATGCCCATGGTCAGCGGCACCGTCATCGGCGCCCGGATTCGCGATGTGCGTCCCGATCTGCCGGTCATCCTGTGCACCGGCTACAGTGACCAGGTGAACGCCGAACAGGCGCTAAAGGCCGGATTCAGTGCCTATCTGGAAAAGCCGGTGCGCATGGAACAGCTGCTGCGCGCGGTGCGCGACTCACTCGATTCACAACCCTCCGCCACCACCTATAGTTGAATCAGGAGGGGTGCCGCTGCGCGCGGTATCCGGGCCCGGTCACGGAGGTGTGTGATGTCAACCGAAACCCATGTGCTGGCCCTGGTCGGCAGCTACCGCAAGGATTGCGTGGTGGATACCACGGTCAATGAAGTGCTCGGCGGGGCCGAGGCGGCGGGTGCGCTCACCCGCAAGATCTACCTGGTGGACCGCGATATCCACTTCTGCATGAACTGTCGCAGTTGCATGCAGGAGCCCGGGGAAGCCCGCGGCAAGTGCGTGATCGACGATGACCTGGAGTCCATCCTCAGCGCCGTGGAGGGGTGTGACCGGTTGGTGATTGGTGCCCCGGTCAACTTCGACAATGTCAACGCGGTCACCCGCAAATTCCTGGAACGCTGCGCCGGGTACGGGTACTGGCCCTGGGGCAGTCCCTATCCGCTGCCGCGCAGCAAACGGCAGGACAAACGTGCGGTGCTGGTCTCGGCGAGCGGAGCCCCCGCCCTCATGGGGCGTTACCTCTCCGGTGCGGCCAAGGCGCTCAAGACCCTGGCCCAGTTGTTCGGCGCCAAAATCCTAGGTTTTGTCTGGACCGGCCGGGTGAATGAGGAGAACCAGCAGATTCCCGACAGGATTCGGCGCAAGGCCCGGCAGTTGGGGCGGGAACTGGCGCTGGGGTGAGACCCGGTATGCAGACTGGCAGGGAATGGCCGGAGTAGGCTGTGGTCCAACCATTTCCGGCAACGAACATTATGGAGGACGTCATGCCCGAAATTTCCCTGGAACAGTTGGCTGTCGCCGAGCTGGTGCGTGAGGCTTGCATCGAGGCGAGCCGCGCCGCCTTCGCGGATGCCGGCCAGAGCGGTCTGTGCGAAGAGGGTGCCTGGGAAGCGGCGATCGGGGCGATGCAGACCCTCGATCTGGAGCAGTTGCTGCTGCGGCCCGCCCACCTGATGGAGTGAACGCTGCCCGTCGCGCGCGGGGAGCATCTGCGCCCCGGCGTGGTCTAATCGGGTCCATCCATCAACCGGTCACGGTCTGGCGGATCGCGGCCGGGTCAGGAGATCATCCACATGCAACAGGTGATTGGTTCCTACCACGAGATTCCGGTACCCAAACTCCAATCCATCTCACTTAGCCAACCCCTCCAATGGCTCCATCTCGGCGCCCGTGACATGCAACGGTCACCGGCAGCAAGTCTGGGTTACGCGGCGGTCTGGATCGGCGCGGGCTATCTCATGTACGGGCTGCTGTTCCACTTTGGCCTGGTCCATTTTGTCCTGCCGGTCACTGCGGGATTCATGCTCATCGGACCGCTGGTGGCGGTAGGATTCTATGAAATCAGTCGGCGGCATCAGCGCAGCCAGGACGCCTTCTTTGCCGATACCTGGAGCGCTTGGGGCAGATTCCCGTCCCAGTTGGCCACCCTGGGCGCGATGCTGATGGTGCTTTTTCTGGTGTGGATCCAGCTCAACGTCCTGGTGTTCGCTCTGCTGTTTCAAGGCATCACACCCACCTGGAGCAACTTCATCACCGGCGTGCTGCTGACCCCGGCCAATCTGCCCCTGCTGCTCATCGGTACCGCAGTCGGACTGGGCATCGCCGCCTTCGCCTTCAGTCTGTCGGCCATCGCCGCTCCCATGCTGATGGACCGTAAGATGTCAGCTTTCACCGCTGTGCTCCTGAGCCTGAACGCGGTGCGCAACAATCCGTTGCCCATGGCGCTGTGGGGTCTGCAGATTGTGCTGTTTGTCGGCGTGGGCCTGTTGCTGCTGTTGCTGGGGCTGTTCGTGACCCTGCCGCTGATCGGACATGCCACCTGGCATGCTTACCGGGATCTGGTCGCCGACTGAACTGCGCGCCTGGCCTGCACCACCACCACCAGGGTGGTGAGCAGAAAGAGCACAATGGCCAGGGCGTTGAGCCTGCCGCCCCAGATCCGCCCTGCCCACCAGCCGCTGTGATCGGCGGCCACGCGCAGCAGCAGCGAGCCGTGAAGCAGCGCCAGGTTGAGATAGAAGACCGGGTGGAACGGCACCTGCACGTGCAGTACCGAGGGCAGGATCACCGGGGCGTGCCCCAGGATCATGGCAAACACAAATCCGACAAACAGGGCGTGCAGCGCCGCATCGTAGGCCGGTCCCGCAGGTGCCAGTCCCTGCACCAGCAACATCCCGCCGGCCAGCGCCAGCCACCCAAATCCCGACAGCAGACAGATGCCGATATAGCGGGTCAGGCCCGGTCTGCGCACGGTCACCCGCGCCGCATCGTAGCGCCAGAGCCAGAGCGCCAGGACCACGAGCCCGGCGCCGAACAGGCGGGCACCCAGCGGGTCGGTGCCGGCGAGGGTGCCGGCGAGCAGCAGGCCCAGCGGCAGCAACAGCGTGGTGCGGTGGGCCGGTGGCGGATTGATGAAACGGCTCAGCTCCAGCCGTTCACCGGTGATGGTGAGCACCAGAAACGCGCCCCAGGCGAGGACCACGCCCGGACCCCAGCCCAGACCCAGCCACAGCAGGTTGCCATAGAGCCAAGCCAGCGCGCCCAGCGCCATGATGGCGGTGAACAGGGCACGCTGGCGACGCCAGAAGAGGACCGCGACGGCTGCCAGACCGGCGCTGCCGGCGGTGATCAGCAGTTGCGGTCCCGGGCCCGCCAGGTGTAACACCAGCCCGAGCCCGCCCAGGCCGGCCAGCAGGGGCACCAGCAGCGCCCAGCCCTGGCGCAAGGCCACGGCGCGTTCCAGGGCGATCACGGTCCCGAGAAACCCGCAGACCATCAGCGGACCATGGGCGGCGGTGAGACTGCTGCCCGGCAGGGGCCAGTCGCCACCCAGGCGGGCAGCACCGGCCAGCAGACCGCTGAGCAGCGACGCCGCTCCCAGCACCATCACCGGCAGCCGCCAGGCGACGCGCATCAGGCCCAACCCAGCAGCGAGCGGGCCGCCACCGACATCCGCTCCGGCGTCCACTCCGGCTCGTCCAGGATATCGACCCGGACGTCGAGCGTGTCACCGAAGTGGTGGTGCAGCAGGTGCACCGCCTCGATGCAGAGATAATCACCGTGGGGGCAGGCCGGAGAGGTCATGAGCAGGCCGATGCGGATGGTGCCCGGGGTGCTGTCTACGCTCTCCACCAGCCCCAGTTCGACAATGTCGACCCCCACCTCGGGATCGACCAGCTGGTGCAGGGGTTCAAGGATCTGTTCTCGGGTATAGGTCTCAGACATAGGTGCCGGCTCCGGATTCGATTGGCCCGCAGTCTACTTCGATGATTGCCCGGCGGCGACAGACCGGGTCGAGCAGCAGCGCCCGGACCCGCCGCTGCCAACGTGCACCGAAGTCCCGGCGCTGGCGTTCGCTGGCGCCACCGTTGAGCAGCGCCCCCAGCAACCCGCCCAGTTCCGGATCTTCGGGCAGCACGCTGCCGTCGTAACGCAGGGCCAGGCGGGCGCCGGTATCCAGGCGCTGGAACACGAAAGGGTCGGCCAGGTCGCCGCTGCCGCGATAGCGCAGCAGACCGTTGCGCGCATGATGTCCGCCCAGACCGCGGAAGCCGTTGTCCGCCGCCGCGCCGGTGACCAGACCCAGCACCTGGGTGAAGGGCCCGATGGCGCCGGCATCGGGTCGTCCGGGGGCGGAGATGGCGATGGCGCCGCGCACCGGGGGGCTATCCGGGTAGAGGCGGGGCAGGGCGTGCAGCAGCATGGCCCAGGCCCCGGCCACGGTGGGGCAGCAGTGGCCGCTGAGTCGCACCGCATCGGCAAAGCGGTAACTGACCGGCACCGGGTCGACGCTGCCGGCGAGCAGTGCGCCCAGCGGGTCGAGCAGCGCCAGCGTGGGTACTTCATCGGCAAAATCGGGTATCCAGGTCAAGGTCATGGTGGCTCCTACAAGGTCAGTTGGGCGTAGAGCTGCGGCAGCTTGTGGGGCAGTTCCGCGGGATTGCGCACCACGGCATAACCGCTGCTGCCGAAGAGGTGTGGCAGGTAGTCCGGCGCCTGCCCGTCGATGGTGACGCAGAAGGGGTGGAGCCCCAGGCGGCGGACTTCGCGGATCGCCTGGCGCGTGTCCTCCACGCCGTAGCGTCCCTCGTAGAGGTCCAGGTCATTGGGCTTGCCGTCGGTGAGCAGCAGCAGCACCCGTCGCCCCGCCGGTTGGGCGGCGAGCTGGGAACCGGCATGGCGGATGGCCGCGCCCATGCGGGTGTAGTAGCCCGGGCGGATGGCCTGTAGCTGTCCTCGGGCCCGGTCGTCGTAGGGCTGATCGAAGCGTTTGAGATCGAAATAGCGCACATGGTCGCGCCGCCGCGAGGAGAAGCCGTGGATGGCAAACCGGTCGCGCAGCGCGTGCAGGCTCTCGCCGAAAAGCAGCAGCGCGTCGCGGATCACATCAATGACCCGCTGGTGGTCGTCGAGCCACGCGTCGGTGGAGAGTGAGAGATCGGCGAGCAGCAGGGTGGCCAGATCGCGTCGGTCGCGGCGCTGCGCCCGGTAGACGGCGGGCTGGGTGTCCGCCTGGCCTCGCGCGGCTTCGGTACGCTGGCGCAGGACCGCCTCCAGGTCGAGCTCCTGACCGTCGCGTTCGCCACGCTGCCAGCGGGGCGCAGCCGTCAGCAGCTCCAGGCGCCGGCGCAGGCGCAGGGCGGGTGCCCGCAGGCGGGGCGGCAGCGGCAGCGGTTTGGCGTGGCGCGGCGCCATGGGTAACACCAGGCAGTGATCGGGGCGCAGTTCACCGCGCCGATAGTCCCACTCCGGTAGGTGGATGCCTGGACCGAGCACCAGATCGTCGTTCTCGGCGGCCGGCAGGTCCAGGTCAAAGCGCAGTTTCGCTGCGCTGGGTTTGCCTCCCTGGGCGAGGCTCATCAGCTGCAGGTCCTCGGCGGCGCGCTCGGCCCCGGCGGCGTCATCCTCCTCCGTGGCGCGGTCGACCTTGACGTATTCCGCCCAGCTCAGCAGGGTCTCGAACCGGTTGAAGATCAGGCCACGGCGTCCGTCAGGCAGCGCCACCCGCTCGCCCTGGCGGCGGCGCCGGTCGCGCTGACGGCTACCGCCGCCTCCGTTCGGTTCGCCGGTGTCTTCAGCCGGCGGCTGCGCACCCGGAGCCTGGAGCGGAGGGTAGAGCCAGAGCGGCACCGGTGCCGGCGGGCGTGAGGTCTGTTGCGCGGCGACGGCCCGGGCGGGGTCACCCAGGGCGGCGCGGATCGCCTGTTCCTGGGCAGCCTCCGCAGGGGGCAGCTGCCGGGGGTCGGGCCGTTGCCCGAGATGCGCCTCGACCAGGCGGTGATAGCGCGCGGTGAGGCCCGGGTAGTCGGTGATCAGCCGGTGGCTCAGCCGGCGGTTGTGCTCCAGCCAGTCGTCGGCGCTCAGGGCGGGCTCGTGGCGCGCCGCGAGAGCCGCCAGCCAGAGGTAGAGGTCACGGTTGAGGCCGGCGTCGGCGAACAGGGCGATGCGCGGGGGTAGCTGCAGCGTGGCGCAGTCGCGGCTGGCCAGTTCGGCCCGCTCGCCGCTCCCGGCGAGGCGCTGCAGCCAGTGGCGCCGTGCGCCGTGCTGCCGCCTGTTGCCGGCCACCACCCGCAGGCCGCCATCGCCCCCCAGGGCACGGAACAGCACCCCGGTTTCGCGGGTGACCGCCTCGAGGGTGACGGTGGCCTCCGGGTGGTCGCTGCTGGCGGCGCGGGTGACCAGACGGTGCCACAGTTCGCCAATGCGCTCTTCCATCGGGTTACTCCTTGCGTTGCGGCGGCGCGACCAGCTGGACGCTCCGGCGTGGTGGAGGGTTGCTCAAAAAACAGTGGGGATCGCTGCAGACATGGCGTGCACCGAACTCCTGACGCGATACGTCCAGGGCGCATTCACCGCTCACCCACTGCAGCAGGCCGCCTCGCGGATCGGCGCGTTGGACCTGGCTGCAGGCCTCCAGGCAGCGCCCGCAGTTGGTGCAGGCGAACATGTGGCGCTTGTCCAGGCGCGGTTTCAGGCGCATGGGACAGACGTCATCACAGGCCCCCCCGCAATCCACGCACGCCGCGGCGCGTGGGCGGTCGAAGCCCACCACCAGGGCGCGGCGGTTGGCCATCCAGAGGTAGCTCTGGAACAGTCCCACGGCGCAGCCGAACCGGCAGAAGAGGTGGCGCGCCAGGGTGAACTCAATGACGAACACAGTAGTGGCGGCGCCGAGGAAGATCGCCTGGTTGCGGGTGGGGCTGAGCGCCAGCAGGTTGCCGTAGACCTCCTTGGGGGGCAGCAGGTAGCTGAGCAGGGCTACCGCCCAGAGGAGGGCGAACCCCGCAACGGCGAGCGCCACCACCAGCCACCAGGCGGGATGGCGCCGTTCGATACGTCCATCCGGGCGCACCGCGGTGAGCGGTTCGCGCTGCCACAAAGTGAGGCGCCCGGCGGCGCGGCGCATCAGCCCGTTGATGGTTTCCACCACCGAAAAGTGCGGGCAGAACCAGCCGCAGTAGATGCGCCCGTAACGCCAGGCCACCCACAGAAAGAGCCCGGCGGTGGCGGCCACCGGAAGGAAGCCGCGCAGCAGCAGGTTGAGTGCTGCCTGACCGGGTGTGATCAGCCCCCGTTGCAGACCGTCCAGTCCCAGGGTCCAGTCGAATCCGAAGAGGATGAAGTGCCCCAGATGCAGATCGAGCCGGAAAATGTCCAGTGGCGGCGCCAGCACAAAGAGAGTGAAAAAGGCGGTGCGACTCCATAGCCGCTGCTGTTGGCGGCGGATCGGGGCGGACATGGGGCGCGGATCAGTCATCGGCACGCTCTCCGCGCCAGGAAACACCCACCACCGGATAGCGGAAGGGCTGACCGGCCAGGGCGCGGGCCATGCCCAGCGCGCCGCACAACACCAGACCGGCATGCACCGTGGTGACATAGAGGATGACGAAGACCCAGGTGGCCGGATTGTGGAAATCGCTGACCAGCAGCACGCCGGCGACAAACAGGATCAGCAATCCGCCGGCCCACAGGGAGGCGGCCAGGGTCTGGCGCAGATGGCAATCCGCCAGCGGTGGGGCCGGACGGGTGCGCCACCAGAGCATCACCAGCAGGGCGAAGGCGAGGCCTGGCAGCACCAGCAGGTTGGCCAGAAAAAGCGCTTCAGCGCTTATCGCCAGACGGCGTGAATCAAGCGCCCAGGCTGGCATGCACCAGTTCCAGCAATGCCCGGGCGGTCTCTTCGTCATCCGTGAGCGGCTCGACCAGCGCGGCACGGCAGGCCTCCAGGGTGTCGTAGCCCGCCTCCATCAGGGTGGCGGCGTAGACCAGCAGGCGGGTGCTGGCGCTCTCCTCCAGGTCGTGGTCCTTGAGCGTGCGCAGCGCACCGGCGAGGCGCACCAGGCGCTCGGCCTGGGGCCGCGCGATACCCGATTCACGCACCACGATGTCGGTTTCCAGGTCCGGCTCCGGGTAGCCGAAGCGCAGGGCGACGAAACGCTGTCGGGTGCTCGGCTTCATCCCCTTGAGCAGGTTCTGGTAGCCCGGGTTGTAAGAGACCACCAGCATGAAACTGTCAGGCGCCACCAGCTCCTCGCCGGTGCGGTCGATGGGCAGGATGCGGCGGTCATCGGAGAGCGGGTGCAGCACCACGGTGGTATCCTGGCGTGCCTCCACCACCTCGTCCAGGTAGCAGATGCCTCCCCCGCGTACGGCGCGGGTGAGCGGGCCGTCGTTCCAGTAGGTGCCCTCGGCACCGATGAGGTGGCGTCCCACCAGGTCGGCGGCGGTGAGATCGTCGTGGCAGGCCACGGTATGCAGGGGCAGGCCGAGCCGCGCCGCCATGTGCGCCACGAAGCGGGTTTTGCCGCAGCCGGTCGGTCCCTTGAGCAGCACCGGCAGGCGGTTGCGGAAAGCGTGTTCGAAGAGCGCGACTTCACTGCCCTGGGGCACATAGAAGGGCAGCGAATCCCCGGTTTGCGGTTTGAGAATGGCGTTCATGGGTGGTCTCCGATTCGTTAGTGGGCGAGCAGAAAGGCCGTGCCCAGCGCCAGGCCGATCAGCAACAGGTAGGCGCCCAACAGCAGGCGCCAGAAGAGCCGCACGCCGCGCAGCTCCATGAAGTGGTCCACCACCAGCTGCGCCTTGACGACCGCGATGGCCAGGGCCGGCAACACCAGGGCGGTGCCCTGTACGCCGCTGCGCCCACCGCCGTAGGTGATCAGGGTGAGGCCCAGGAGCAGCAGCCAGACGGTGGTGG
>JBNLBB010000004.1:0-45873 GCA_050302415.1 Gammaproteobacteria bacterium
CCCTCCTGCAGGGTAAACTGGGCGTGCATGGAGCGTTGCGCCATCGCCGCCAATGGGTCGGTGATTCCTGGCTCCAGCCAGACCACTTCGACGTTGTCATGGGCCGACAGTTCGGCCTGCACCTTCTTCCACCACACCGGCGCGGCCCGCGCGCCGTAGGCGTAGATCACCACCCGCTCCGCCCGCCGGGATGCCTTGCGGACCCGCTCCGCATCCGGCAATCCCACATCAATCCAGAGGGCGATCCGCCCGTCGAGGGTCCGTTGCCAGAGATCGGGTTCATCATCGGCACACAGGCCGCGGGTAAACTCCAGCGCCTCATCGGCATGCAGCACGAAGGCCAGCAGCCGCACCATCATCCGCTCGTCGGTTTCCGAAGGATGACGGGCCAGGGTCAGGGTGTGCTCGGCATAGTACCCCCGGTCCATGTCCGACACCTGTGCCGTTGCCTTGAAAACTGTCGCCTTGAGCGCCATGCCCATCTGCTCCGCAGTGAATTGAGTCTGATCAGACCGGGATTTTTCGGTCCGAATCTTCTAACATAGCGCCCCTTTCGAAGCGAGAAAGTTCTGCCCGTGGCGTCACTCACTCCCGGCCAACGTTGTATCAGCGCGGCCGAGCTGCAGTTGGGACTCGGCACTGTCCTGTCGGCCGACCAGCGCACAGTCACCGTTCTGTTTCTCTCCACCGGGGAGACCCGCATCTACGCCAAGCAGACCGCACCACTGACCCGCGTTGCCTTTGCCGCCGGCGACCAGGTCCGTTCCCACGAGGGTTGGGAACTCACCGTGGCCCGCGTGGTGGACACGGATGGGCTGCTCACCTATGAAGGCAGTGATGGCAACGGCCAGGCCCGTTCGCTGCCCGAGGCCGAGCTGGACCATCATATTCAGCTCAACCGCCCGGTGGACCGGCTCTTCAGCGGCCAGGTGGATGCCGACAAGTGGTTTTCCCTGCGCCACCGCACCTTGCAGGAGATGAGCCGCCTGCGGCGCTTCGATCTCTACGGCCTGCTGGGCGGACGCACCAGCCTGATTCCCCACCAGCTCTACATCGCCCACGAGGTGGCCCGGCGCCATGCACCGCGGGTGCTGCTGGCCGATGAAGTCGGACTGGGCAAGACCATTGAGGCGGGCCTGGTGGTCCATCAGCAATTGCTCTGCGGTGAGGCCGCGCGGGTCCTGATCGTGGTGCCCGACAGCCTGCTGCACCAGTGGCTGGTGGAGATGGTGCGCCGTTTCAATCTGCGCTTCAGCATTTTTGACGAGGAGCGCTGCGCCGCCATCGACGAGAGCAGCGGCCTGGAGAATCCGTTCCAGGCGGAGCAGCTGGTGCTCTGCCGCCTGGGTTTTCTGACCGCCCATCCCGAGCGCCTGGAACAGGCACTGCAGGCGGGATGGGATCTGCTGGTGGTCGACGAGGCACACCATCTGGCCTGGTCACCCGAAAGCGCCAGCACCGAGTACCTGTGCGTGGAGCGCCTGGCGCACACCACCCGCGGCGTGCTGCTGCTGACCGCCACGCCTGAGCAGTTGGGCAAGGCCGGACACTTCGCCCGCCTGCGATTGCTCGATCCCGACCGCTTCCACGACTACGCCACCTTTCTGGAGGAGGAGCAGCACTACCAGCCGGTGGCCAGCCTGGCCAACCAGCTGCTCTCGGGGCACCCCCTCGACCACGCCGCGCTGACCACCCTGCGGGAGATTCTGCCCGATACCGACTGCCGCCAGATCATCGCGCAGCTTGAGTCCGGCGGGGAGACGGCCGCGGCGGAATCGGCACGCCGGGAGCTGGTGGAACGCCTGCTCGACCGCCACGGTACCGGCCGGGTGCTGTTCCGCAATACGCGGACCGAGGTGAGTGGATTTCCCGAGCGCCGGCAGCACGCCTACCCGCTATCGCTGCCGGTGGCCTACGCCGAAGCCCTGCGCCAGTTCCAGAGTATCGGCATCAGCGAACCCCAATTGCTGCTCTGTCCCGAGCTTCTCTACCAGGCCACGGCGGATGAGACGGACGCCGACTGGACCGAATTCGATCCGCGTATCCCGTGGCTGCAGGAGCAACTGAAGGCGCTGCGCCCGGCGAAGGTGCTGCTGATCACCGCCAGCGCCGACACCGCCATGGACCTTGCCACCGCACTGCGCCTGCGTGCGGGCATCCATGCTGCTGTATTTCACGAAGGTTTGAGCCTGTTGGAACGCGACCGGGCGGCTGCCTACTTTGCCGACCAGGAGTACGGCAGCCAGGTGCTGATCTGCTCCGAAATCGGCAGCGAGGGGCGCAACTTCCAGTTCGCCCACCACCTGATCCTCTTTGACCTGCCCTATAACCCGGATCTGCTGGAGCAACGCATCGGGCGACTGGACCGCATTGGCCAGCGTCAGACCGTGCAGATCCATGTGCCCTACCTGGAGGGTAGTGGCCAGGCGGTGATGCACCGCTGGTACCACGAGGGGCTGAATGCCTTCGAGCAGACCTGCCCCACCGGGCACGCCGTCTACAGCCAGGTGCGCGACACCCTGCTGGAGGCACTGCACCAGATAGACGATGGGCTGGAGGACCTTCCGGCGCTGATCGCCACCACCCGCCGCCTGCACGACGAGCTGTCCACCGCGCTCAAACAGGGGCGCGACCGGCTGCTCGAACTCAACTCCTGCCGGCCAGCGGCGGCCTCTGAGCTGTGCGACCTGGCCGTGGAACACGACCGGGAGGCCGGACTGGAAGCGTACCTGGATCATCTGTATGACTGTTTCGGGGTCGACAGCGAGGTGCATGGGCAGCTGAGCCAGGTGATCCGGCCCGGGGCCGCCTCCCACCCGCTGGGCGGCCTGCCGCCGGAGGGGCTGACGGTCACCCTGGACCGGGAAACCGCGCTGGCCAACGAGGACATGCAGTTCCTCACCTGGGAGCACCCGCTGGTGGCCGGTGCCATGGAATCCCTGCTCAGCAGCGAGCTGGGCAACACCGCCGTCTGCACCGTGCGGGTGCCGGGCATTCCCGCCGGTAGCCTGCTGCTCGAAACCCTCTTTGTGCTCGAAACCGCGGGTGGCAGCACGCTCTCCCACCGCCATCTGCCGCCCACTTCTCTGCGTGTGCTGGTCAACCAGCAGGGCAAGGATCTGGCCGGCATGATCACCGCCGCCTCTCTGGACGCCATCCAGCAGACAGTACGGACGGAGACTGCCCGCAAGATCGTCAAGCGCTGCGACAAGCAGCTGCGCGAGATGGTGGTGGTGGCGGACACCGTCGCCCAAGCCCAGACCACCACCCTGGTGGCCCGCGCCCGCGAAGAGGTGGAGCACTCCCTGGCCGCCGAACTGGACCGGCTGCAGGCGCTGCGGGCGGTCAATCCCAACATCCGCGCCGATGAGATCACCCACCTGGAGCAGCAGATGCAGCAGCTCTCACACAGCCTGGCCCATGCCGGCCTGCGGCTGGATGCGTTGCGGGTGATCGTGCTCACCTGACGTGCTACCGTTAGTCCACCACGCACACAACAGAATGAATTTCAGAGAGTAGAGGGGATGTCATGACCAACCGACCTGAGTGGATGCTGACCTATTTTCGCGATCGGATCGAATCCGTTTTGAGGGACTATCCCAACCGGGACGAGGCCGTCGAAGAACTCGCCCTGATGGTGACCCGCTTTGCCCTGATGCCCCCCGATGCGGTGAAGGACGAAGTGGAGCAGGAAACCGAGTAAGCCGCCCTGCCGACGCCCGCCGGCAAACTGCCGTGGCGCGCTGGCAGCCAGCCGCTCATGCTCGCCCCCATGCAGGGGCTGAGCAACCGGGGGCTGCGCGACCTGTTTATCCAGTGGGTCAAACCGGACGCCGTCTTCACTGAATTTCTCCAGGTACGGCCGGGCGCACGCCAGGCACTGAAACCGGGTGAGTTGGCCGAAATCGCGGAACACCCGGCCCACACGCCACTCGTGGTGCAACTGATCGGGCGCGATCCGCAGGCGCTGGTGCAGAGTGCCGAGGCCGTGCAAATTGCCGGGGCCCGGCATATCAATCTCAATCTCGGCTGTCCCTACGGCCGCATGCAGCGGCGGGTTGCGGGCGGCTCGCTGCTGCGCGAACCCGAGCAGTTGGCGCGCATCCTGGAGACCCTGCGCGCGGTCATCCATGGCAGTTTTTCGCTCAAGCTGCGCGCCGGCTATGCGGACCACGAGGAGATCTTCTCGCTGCTGCCGCTGATCGAGCGGAGCGGTGTTGATTTCCTGGTCATTCATCCCCGCACGGTCACCCAGAAGTACGACGGCGCAGCCGACCATGACATCAGCCGTCGGCTGGTGGCCGCGACGGCGCTGCCAGTAATCGCCAATGGGGACATCCGCGACACCACCACCGCGCAGGCCGTGCTGGCGCAGACCGGCGCTGCCGGCCTGATGCTGGGCCGCGGCGCCATTGCCGATCCATGGCTGTTTGAACGCATCCGCGGTTCCAGCCCCGCCACCGCGGAAGAGGTGCGCCGCCGGCGGGAGGTGCACGACTACCTGCTGGCGCTGGCGGTGCGCTATCGCGCCCTCTACTGCGGCGACAGCCAGGTGCTCTACAAACTCAAGGAGGTGATCACCTACCTGCAGGATGACTGGCTGCTCGACGCGCGCAAAGCCATGCGCAAGGCGCGTCAACTGGAGCAGTTCGAGCAGGAGATCCGCGCGCTTGTCGGATGAGTCTGCAGCCGGGTTTGACCCGCGCGCCGCGCACGCGGATCTGACCGACCTGGCCAATCTGAGCATGCCGTTTGGCAAATACGCCGGACGCGCGCTGATCAATCTGCCGGAGGAGTACCTGCTCTGGTTTGCCAAACAGGGATTTCCCCGTGGCCGGTTGGGTCAGCTGCTCGCCATCTGCCTCGAGATAAAACGCAACGGCCTGGAGGACCTGGTCCGGCCTCTGCGCGGCAAAACCGTACCGGAATAGGCGGTCTGCCCGGCTGGCACGCGGATTGCGCCGCGACACCTGGTCCATCGGTTGGTATGCTTATCCTGAACCAGATAGAACGGAAAACAGAATTCCGCACTGAGGAGGGAATCAACCATGCAAGAGACCTATACCGTGCTGCCTTCACAACCTTTGATGGGCAATGCCCAGTTTGTGAAACCGGCCGCGCAACCGCCCCTGGTACGCCTCAACGATCCTGCCACCTACGTAATGACTGATTTCCGCAACGTACCGGTGGTGACCATTGATCCGGCCACCGATATCGAATTCGCCCTCGCCAAAATGAAGTATGTCGGCATCCGCATGCTGCTGGTGGTCAACCAGCAGGCCCAGGTGGTGGGGCTGGTGACGGCTCGCGATCTGCTGGGCGAGAAGCCGGTCAGGGTGGCGGAAGCGCAGAAGCTGGCCCACCACGACATCACGGTGGAGATGGTGATGACCCCCCAGGCCCAGATCACCGTCATCGATCTGCTGACCGTGGAGAAGGCCTCGGTCGGCCACATCGTCGCCACCTTGGATAAATTTGGCCGCCAGCACGGACTGGTGGTGGAAACCGATGCCGACAGCGGGCTACAGACCATCCGCGGCATGTTCTCCACCACCCAGATCGCGCGCCAGTTGGGCAAATCCATTCAGCAGGGGGTGAATCCGGCCCATTCGCTGGCCGATCTGCTCAAGCAGTCGGCCTGACATCCCGCCAGCGGCAGGGGCCGCCAGGCCCCTACCCCGCAACCGCTACCGGCGTCTAGGCCGCCTCGCTGTCCTGTTCGGGGACCCGACTGGGGCAGGAGAGGATGAACACCGCACCAACAGCAATCAGCGCCCAGGCGGCGAGCTGCGCCCAGGACGGGATGTGGGGCGACCAGTAGACGATCAATGCGCTGGCACTCATCAGGGCGAGTGCTCCCAGCTTGGCAGGGCGGGGAATGACCCGGTATTGCTGCCACCGCTGCAGCGGTGGACCAAACCGGGGATGGTGGTAGAGCCAGTCGTGCAACCGCTGCGAGGAGCGGGAAAAGGCCCACAACGCGAGCAGCATGAACGGAGTAGTCGGCAACACGGGCAGGAATGCGCCCGCAAACCCCAGGCCAAAACAGAGCAGCCCGATTCCCGCGTAGAGCTTTCGTCGGAGGGAACTGATGCGCTGCATACCCGCCAGTCTAGGCCAGCCTGCGGATTTCCGCACCCGGCCAGGGCACCACTCTGAGCGCCAGTTCCGGGGGACAGGGCTCCAGGAAATACTGCCGGCACAGCCAGGGCTGGGGATGATTCCGCAGATGATGGCGCAGCAGTGTCACGGGCGTGATCAGCGAGACCTCGCGCCGCCGGTAGGCTTCAAACAGTGCCAGCAGTTCCTGTTTGTCCGCCCCGGCCAGGTCCCGTTTGAAGTAGCCCATCACGTGCATCAGCACGTTCACCACCCGCCCCGAGTTGGGGCGTAGCGCCAGGGTCTGCATGAAATCGCGGAAGTAGGCGCGCCGTACCTCGGGCAGCTGGTCGCGGGTGGTGCCCGCGACCAGGCGGCCGAGACGCCGGTAATGCTCCGCACTCCGCGCCAGCAGCATCAGCTTGTGCCGGGCATGGAACTCGATCAGAGCCGCGACGTTGTGTTGCGGATCGGCAATGAGCCGCCAGCGCTGGTGGGCGTAGACCCGCTCAAAAAAGTTCTCGCGCAGGACCGGATCCTGCAGGCGCCCCTCCTCCTCCACCGGGACCTCCGGCCAACGCTCCTGAAAGGCCTGACTGAAGAGCCCGGTGCCGGACTTCTGCCGCATGCCCTGGTCGTTGATCACCAGCGGAACCCGCTCCATACCGCAGCTGGGTGACCCCTTCTTGAACACAAATCCGTCCAGTCCGCAGAGCTGGGCCACCCGCGACTCGGCGTAGCGGGTCATGGTGAGCGTGTGATCGTGGTGGGGATGGCGGTTTTCCACCAACCGGATGCCGTCGCCGACCTGACGCAACTGAATGGCAGGACGCGGCACCGGCATGCCGCTCTCCACCTCGGGACAGACGGCAACCAGATCAAACAGTCGGGGTGCCTGATCGGTAAAAAAGGCATCCCGTTTGTGGCCACCGTCAAAGCGCACGGCCCTTCCCAGCAGACAGGCACTGATTCCCAGACGCGGCTTTTCGGACATGACACTCGCTCGTGTGGTGATGGGGTCGCATCAGTATTGCAGCACCTATTTAATTGTACAATTATATTTTTGTACAAAATGTACACCTAAGGATATACTCCCCCCATGAACCTGCTGCCCATCCGCACCATTGCTGAACTGACCGGAGTGCCGGCGACGACCCTGCGCGCCTGGGAGCGACGTTACGGCCTGCTGAAACCGCAGCGTGCGCCATCCGGGCATCGTCTTTACAGCCAGGACGATGTGGCACGGGTCCGTCTGGCCCGGCAGCTGCTCAGTGCCGGGCACTCCATTTCTGGTGCCGCGCAGTTAATCCGATCCGGTGAGGCGTCGGCAGCTGATACCCCGGCCCAGGCGCACCATTGGCCGGAACTGCTGGACCGGCTGCTGAACGCGGTCGCCGCCTTTGACGAACAGCGCCTCGCCGCCGTCTACCGGGAGGCGCTGGCCGGCTATCCTGTGGATTTGGTGGTGCATCACCTGCTGCTGCCGGCACTGCGCCAGGCGGGCGAACGCTGGCAGCGCCGGGAGTGCGGGATCGCGGAAGAGCATTTCCTGAGCCAGTTTCTGCGCCTGCAGATCAGCGCCCGTCTGGCGCACGCCACGCCACAACACGGCGGTCGGCGCCTGCTTCTGGCCTGTCTGCCGCAGGAGCACCATGACCTGGGGCTGCTGCTGTTCGCGCTCTCCCTCCAGCAACGCGGCTACCGGCTGCTCTATCTCGGCGCCAATCTGCCGTTGGACCAGATTCCTCCACTGTGGAAGCGGGCCCGCCTGGATGGCGTCATTCTCTCCGGCAGTGACGATTCGCTCCCCGACTGCCAGTCCCTGGAACTGCCCGCCCTCTGCCGGGCACTTCCCGGTCCCTGTTTTTTCGGAGGAGGTTGGTCCAGCCGCTACCGCACCCAGATCACCGAAGCCGGCGGCATCTGCCTGGCAGACCAACATGAGTCCGCGCTGGCCACACTCGATCAGGTACTGCCCGCCTACGGAGCGCGCATGGAATGAATATCGTGTGGCTGCGCCACGATCTGCGGATCGACCAGAACCCGGCACTCTCCACCGCCCGCAGTCAGCGCGGCCCCGTCCTCGCGCTCTATTGCCACGATGCCGCGGCGCACGGTCCATGGCCGCTGGGCGGCGCGGCGCGCTGGTGGTTACACCACTCACTGACCCGGCTTGCCGATGAATTGGATTCGTTGGGCATCCCCCTGCACTGCGTCGCGGGTCCGGCCGGCCGCGAAATCCCGCGCCTGGCCCGCCAACTCGCTGCCACCAACGTATTCTGGAGCCACCGGTACCACCGCGGCACGGCGCTGGATGACCAGCAGCTGGCTGCTGTACTGAGGACCCAGGGGATCGGGGTGCATACCTTTCACCAGGGTCTGTTCCTGCAGCCGCCGCGGCTGCTGAACGGTCAGGGCCACCCCTACCGGGTATTCAGCGCGTTCTGGCGAAAACTGCGGCCGCAGGTCGCACCCGGTACCCCGATCGAGCCGCCAGCGCCCCAGCGGCGCCCCACCCTGCCGCTCATCCCGGCGGGGCCCGATCGGCTCAAACTGCTCGACCGGCATCCCTGGTATCTGAAACTCCATGCCCACTGGCAGCCGGGAGAGGCCACGGCCCAACAGCAACTCGAAACCTTCATCACCGGGATCGCCGCGGACTATGACCGCAGCCGGGACCGGCCGGGTGAGGCGGGCACCTCACGCCTGTCGCCCCACCTCCGCTTTGGCGAGATCACGCCGCAGCAGATTCTGGCTGCGCTAATGCCCCTGCTGGACGGCACCGCGGGTCAACAAGCCAGGCACAGTGCCGAGCGCTACCTGACCGAACTGGGATGGCGTGAGTTTGCCCACTATCTGCTCTGGCACTTCCCTCAAACCGAAACCCGCTCCCTGGACACCCGCTACGATGAGGGATTCTGGACTGACGACACCCGGGCCCTGCGCGCCTGGACCCGCGGCGAAACCGGCATCGAGCTGGTGGATGCGGGCATGCGGGAACTGTGGGAGACCGGTTGGATGCACAATCGGATACGGATGGTCGTGGCATCGTTTCTGACCAAGAATCTGGGGCTCCACTGGCGGCACGGCGCAGAGTGGTTCTGGGAGACCCTGGTGGATGCCGATCTGGCCAACAATACGCTCGGTTGGCAGTGGACCGCCGGGTGCGGCGTGGATGCCGCGCCCTACTTCCGAATCTTCAACCCGGACACCCAGGCCAAACGGTTTGATGAAGCCGGCACCTACCGCAGCAGTTGGCTGCCTGCGCCGTCGCCACCCCCCATTACCGATCTGGCTGCTTCGCGACAGGCCGCACTGTCTCGCTACCGGGAGCGGATCAGCGGCCGCCAGCTCACCGCTACTGATTGAGCGGCACGTCGACCACCTGGAGCACCTCCGCCCGGCGGAAATCGGCGAATTCGATGTGCGCAGCGTATTTGCCGCCCCGCACCCGCTGCTCTACGTTGATGATCCGGTTCTTCACCGACAGCAGGATGCCCTCCTTGGGAATATCACTGCCGCTGGTGTAGATGCGCACACTGGTGCCTATATGTTTCGGCAGATCGGAAAAACCAACCCGCACGTACTTCACCAATTCGCGGGTGGCCAGCGCCGATTCACCCTCGGCAGTCGGACCGGCGCTCTCCGGATCGATGATCCGCAAATCGGTGACCTGGCGGTCATTGATGGCCAGGGTCATGCCGAACACCTGAGGCACATCCTCGGGCCGATAGAGTGACACATCGGCCGGATTGAAATCCGGCGGCGGACTGATGGACAGCTTGATGGTCCCACCCTTGCTCCAAAGCTCGCGCAATGCGTCGCGTATCCCGTCCCCCGGAATAAATCCCATCGCAGCCTTGTACTCATAGGGAGGCTGATTGAACAGTTGGGTCAAGAAGCGATCCACGGTGGTCGACTGCTGTCCCGCGCAATAGCCGGTGACGGCTTTGACATACTTGGGATCCAGGGTGTAGATCAGGTCGACAAAATTGATGGTCGGCGGGTTTTCCGGATCGAACCGGCGCCGGCTGGGCAGATTGGTGACGTCGGCTTCAATGCGCGAGGATTCCATGTCGTCAATCGCATAGGAGGACTTCACGATCACGCCATCGCCCCCCGGTTTCTTTTGCAGCCCCATCTCCAGGTCGATCATCAAATCCTCGTACCCGAGTTTGGCCAGATCGAGTCGCCGGATGACCCAGGGCAGCGAACACTCCGCCACCTTGCTGCTGGCGGTGGTGCCGTCAACGGTGAACGCCTGCTGCAGGGCAGCTTCGATATCGGGAATCCTCACCCGCCGCAGATTGACGGTCACGAACTCCGGAATTTCCGCATCCTTGAAACCGCCGGAGAGATCCATCAGGAAACCAAAATCGGGTCCCCGCAGCGTTACTTTGTCCACCGATACGTCCACCGGCAACATGCGCGGTGTCACGGAAATCTTGTTCACCGCAATGGCACCGCCCAGATCAATGCCCAGGCTCTCGTACTTGACCTGGGCAAAGGGTGAAACCGCGGTCACAAAATCATCGAGCCCCCCTTTGATGCTGTAATAGACATATCCCCGGAACCCCGCGTATGCCAATACGATGAATAGCACCACTCCGGTGGGGATAAGAATCAGCCGTTTCATCTCCATGCGCCGTTACCTGATTGTTATACCGATTGGATGCCCGACTCGCCTCCCGTCGGGCAGCCCCAAGCATAGTCTATTTGTCCTCGCGCGCGGTATCGGAATAAGCCAGACACGGTGACCGGACCGAAAATCGGTGCGTACTACCGACTACCTGTCTCCCGGATTTCGTTGACAAACGTACGGAATTACCGCTGCATACTTTTTCCCAAGCGGATAACATACGGCAGACAGCAAAATCTATAACGGAAAACCAAACGACGCTTCGGCACGCATTCACATGGCATCCACACTCGAAGAGACGGACAAACTTCTCGCGGTACTCACACCCAACGTCAAACGCGCCATGGAAGCGGCGCGCCGGATGTGTGTTGACCGACGCTACAGCGAAATCACCGCGGCCAATCTGCTGCGCCAGTTGCTGAACGAGATAGACGGCGACCTGCAGCTGCTGCTGCGCCGCTCCGGAATCAACGCCGTCTACTGGCTGCCGAAGCTGGGGCACAAGATCGCCGGTTCTCCTGAGGGACGGGTGGACCAACCCAAACTGAGCGAGGAGCTGCACTTCTGGCTCAGCGAAGCGTGGCGGGTCAGCACCCACGAATTGCAGCAGTCGCAACTGCGCAGCAGCGCGCTGCTCATTGCGCTTGCCCGCAACGCAAAGCAACTGGGCATGCATACGCTGGGTGGCCTGGCCTCGCTGTCGGATGACGTACTGCTGGCCGAATACGCAAAAATCACCGAATCCTCCGCCGAAACCCGCCTGCCCACCCTGGCCGGCACGCCGCCGGGCGACAGGGACCTGGCCGAAACACTGGCCGGCACCCAACCCGAAGCGGCAAAACCCGATCCGGAGAGCTGGCAGATCCCGGAAAAGCTCGGCAAGTACGAAATCCGCTCCCGCGTCGCCAGTGGCAGCATGGGGACGGTCTACCTGGGCTACGATCCGTTCATCAATCGTGAAGTGGCCATCAAGGTGGCGCACGTCAATGCGCTCAGCGACCCCTCCAGCGCCGAACTCTATCGCAAGTTATTTTTCACCGAACTGCAAACCGCCGGCATGCTCAACCACCCCAATATCCTGGCGGTGTTTGATGCCGGTATCGACAGCCAGCACTACTACATCGTCATGGAATATGTCGAAGGCGGCAGGACACTGCGGGAGTATGTGGCGCCCGCCAACCTGCTACCGGTCAGCAAGGTGACCGAGGTGGTGTTCAAGTGCGCCAAGGCCCTGGATTATGCGCACCGCAAGGGTGTGGTGCATCGGGACATCAAGCCGAGCAACATCCTGGTGACCCCGGACCTGGACGTCAAGATTGCGGATTTCAGCGTGGCATTTGTCCAGGAGCAGGAGTCGTCGGACCAGACGACCAAGCGCTCTGGGCTGGTGGGTTCGCCACGGTTCATGTCACCGGAACAGGCACGACGCGAACCGGCCACCCCGCGCAGCGACCTCTTCTCGCTGGGCCTGGTGATGTACGAACTGTTGACCGGCGTCCACGCCTTCGACGCGCGCACGCTCAAGGATCTGATCGCCAAAATCCGCGAGGTCTCCCTGCAGCCGGTGGACACCATCCGCCCGGAAGTCCCGCCACCCATCTGTTCCGTTCTGAACCGGTTGCTGCAAAAAGATCCGGAGGCCCGCTACGAATCGGGGCTGGCCCTGGCCAACGCCTTGAATCAGGCAGACAGCGGCACCTCCGAGCTGAGCGAACAGGTGGCCAAGCGCCAGCATTTCGAGGTCATGAGCAAGTTGGACATATTCAAGGCCTTTTCAGACGCGCAGATCTGGGAGATTTTGCAGGCGGGCTTCTGGAGCGAATACCGGGAGGGTGACGGCATCGTCATCGAGGGTGAGCTTGACGACTCCTTTTACATCGTAATTGATGGCCAGGTTCAGGTACGCAGCGGCAAGCGGATGAACCGTCTGGCCACCGGCGACTGCTTTGGTGCCGCCGGCTATCCCGGTCCGGAAAAACGGTCGGTCAGCGTGCTGGCGCAGACCCAGGTCACCGTGCTCAAGATCAACGCTGCGGCGCTCGAGCAGATTTCGGTTGCCTGCCAGCTCCAGTTTCACAAGGTATTCCTCCGCCGCCTTGTGGACCGGCTGTCAACCACCCCGGAGGGTACGGGAGGCGGCTAGCCGGAGAGTCCCTCCAGCAGGCGCTTGACCGATTCCAGCTCTTCGCGCAGCTCCGACACCTCCTGTTCCAGACGCGACAACCGGCCACCGCCGGCCGGCTCGGGCTGATCCGGGTAGTTCGCTGCCGGTTGCGCCACCTCCCCGCAGAAGAGCTGTGCATAACGCGATTCGCGTTTACCGGGTTCGCGTTCGAGCTTCTGGACAAACGGTCCATCCTGATGGTCCGTCAACTCCTGCAACGCCTCGTCCACTTCATGCACATCGTGCACTTCGGCCATCCGGGCGCAGCGGCTGCGCAGTTCCCCCGGGGTTTGCGGGCCGCGCAACAGCAGTTCGCAGACAATGGCACGCTGGAGTTCGGTGAACTTGAGACTGCCGAATTCGGTGTTGCAGAAGCGGTGCATGTACTTGGGTACCCGGCTGCCAAAACCGCTCTTTTCCAGCACCAGATGCTTGCGGGCCAACTCGTCCACCACCTCCTGCACCTCGCCTTCACTCAGCTGCAGTACCGGATCGCGATTGCTCTTCTGGTTGCAACCCAGGGTCAGGGCGTTGAGCGACAGGGGATACTGGTCCGGTGTGGTCACCTCTTTCTCGAGCAATACGCCGATCACCCTCGCCTCTTGGGCACTCAACTGGATATCCATGTCACCACTCCTGTCACCATTTGGAATGCGCGCCATTCTGACCCAGGCAGTCGCTCACCGCCAGTCCGGGACAGCCCCTTTCCCCGCCGGCTGCGCACCAGGTCATTCCGCCATCAAGGATCATATATACAGTAATTATTTCTTTAATATGTGACTTATATATATATTCTTACCTTGTTTAACCATGTTTTACAGCAATTACGATAAATCATTTTTTGTAAATCCCAATAAACTACTCCCCCACGGTAGGCAGCGCGTTCCCACGCCTGCACCCAATATATTCCGACAGGAGGGTTGTCCATGAAAGTTGCGATTCTGGGTGGCGGGGTCATTGGTATCTCTACGGCGTACTATCTCGCAAAACTGGGCCATGAGGTGACTGTACTGGAACGTCAGCCGGGCCCTGCTCTGGAGACCAGTTTTGCCAACGCCGGGCAGGTCTCCCCCGGTTACTCCGCACCGTGGGCCGCTCCAGGTATCCCGCTCAAGGCGATCAAGTGGATGCTCTCCAAGCACTCGCCCCTGGTGATCCGTCCCAGCCTCGATCCGGCCATGTGGCGCTGGGCCCTGCAGATGCTGCGCAACTGCACCGCCGAGCGGTATGCCACCAATAAGTCGCGGATGCTCCGCCTCGCCAGCTACAGTCGTGAGGCGTTCCAGGAATTGCGTGCCGAAACCGGAATTACCTACGACGAACGCACCCGCGGCACCCTGCAGATGTTCCGTACCCAAAAACAGGTGGAAGCGGCGAAAAAGGATATCGCCGTACTTGAGGACGCCGGCGTGCCCTACGAGTTGCTGGATGCGGCGGGCTGTATCGCAGCCGAACCGGCCCTGGGGCTGGTGGGACACAAGATAGCAGGTGGCCTGCGTCTGCCCCTGGATGAGACCGGCGACTGCTTCATGTTCACCAACGCCCTGGCCGACAAGGCCGCGGAGCTGGGTGTCAACTTCCGCTACGGCGTGAACAACGAAGCACTCGAGCACGATGGAAACGCTATCCGCGGCGTGCGCACCGACCAGGGTACGGTGATTGCCGACCGGTTTGTCATGGCGCTTGGCAGCTATTCCACCGCCCTGCTCAAACCGCTGGGAATCCACATTCCGGTCTATCCCGTTAAGGGATACTCCATCACGGTGCCGATCGAAAAGCCGGAAGGGGCACCGGTCTCCACCATCATGGATGAAACCTACAAAGTGGCGGTGACCCGTCTGGGTGACCGCATCCGCGCGGCTGGAACCGCCGAGTTGGGAGGTTTCGACCTCACGCTGCGCGAGTCGCGTCGCCGCACTGTGGCCCACGTCGTCTCTGATCTTTTCCCTACCGGTGGCGACGTATCCAAGGCGGAGTTCTGGTGTGGTCTGCGCCCCATGACCCCGGACGGCACCCCTTTGGTCGGAGCCACAGCCATTCCGAATCTGTTCCTCAACACCGGGCACGGTACACTGGGCTGGACCATGAGTTGCGGATCGGGACGCCTGCTGGCAGACCTGATCTCCGACCGCACTCCTGAGATCAGTACCGAGGGGCTGACGCTGGAGCGCTATACCCCCGTGCGGCGGACACCGGGAACCCAAATTGCCCACCAGCGCCAGCCGGTGCAGGGCTGAAACCAAGCCATAGGAGGAAACCCGAATGAGTGAGAAGCAGATCATCCAGACTGACCGGGCACCCGCAGCCATCGGCCCCTACTCCCAGGCCGTGCAGAGCGGCAATACCATCTACCTGTCCGGGCAGATTCCGCTCGATCCGGCCACCATGGAGATCGTCGGCGGTGGGATCCGCGCCGAAGCCGAGCAGGTATTTCGCAATCTCACCGCCGTGGCTGAGGCGGCCGGCGGTTCCCTGGAAAATTTCGTGCGTATCACCATCTATCTACCCGATCTGGGCAATTTCGGTGTAGTCAATGAAGTGATGGCGGAACACTTCAGCGCACCCTACCCGGCACGCGCGACCATTGGGGTCGCGGCGCTACCCAAAGGTGCGCAGGTTGAAGTCGACGCGGTGATGGTGCTTTAGCCGGTCCGCTCCGGCACTTTCCGATCAACCCCTGATTGGTCTTCCCCTCTTCCGGCCATTTGGACGGGAGCGGGATTCGTGTATTCAAATAACAGCTTCGAAGAGAGGGTAATATGAGTTTTATCAATGAGTTAGTTTCGACAGTCAACGGCATTGTCTGGGGTCCGATGATGCTGGTGCTGATCCTGGGGACCGGTCTGACCCTGATGGTCGGCCTCAAGTTGATGCCCCTGCGCAAGATCCCCTACGGTTTTCGTCTCATGTGGCACGGCCGGCGGGCCGGTGACGCCGCCGATGGTGAAATCAGCCCCTTCCAGGCGCTGATGACCGCACTCTCGGCGACCGTGGGCACCGGGAACATAGCCGGGGTGGCCACCGCCATCTTCCTGGGCGGTCCGGGTGCCCTCTTCTGGATGTGGTGCACCGCGCTGGTGGGAATGGCAACCAAGTACGGTGAAGTCCTGCTTGCCGTCCACTACCGGGAGAAGGATGAACTGGGCGAACATGTGGGCGGCCCCATGTACGCCATCAAGAACGGCCTGAGCCGGCGCTGGCGGTGGCTCGGCGCTGCCTTCGCCCTGTTCGGTGGTCTGGCCGGGTTCGGCATCGGCAACGGCGTGCAATCCAACTCGGTGGCCGACGTGCTCCACGCATCGTTTGCCATCCCCGAGTGGCTCAGCGGTCTGCTGCTTGCAGTACTGACGGGCCTGGTGGTGCTCGGCGGCATCAAGCGCATCGGTCAGGTCGCCGGTGCGGTCGTTCCGCTCATGGGGATCGGTTACGTCCTGGTCTCTCTGCTGGTTCTGGCGCTACAGGCGGACGCCATCCCTGCAGCGCTGCAGCTGGTTTTCAACCACGCCTTCTCGCCGGCTGCCGCAAGCGGCGGATTCGCGGGTGCAGCGGTCTGGGCGGCAATCCGCTTTGGGGTGGCCCGAGGCGTTTTCTCCAACGAAGCTGGCCTCGGTACCGCAGGCATCGCCCAAGCGGCGGGGACCACCAAGAGCGCCGTGCGCTCGGGCATGATCGGCATGCTCGGCACCTTCATCGACACCCTGATCATCTGCACCATGACCGGGCTTGTCATCATCACCTCAGGAGTCTGGAACAGCGGTAGCAGCGGCGCCGCGCTCACCTCCGCCGCCTTCGAGGCGGTGCTGCCGGGCTTCGGCGGCTACTTCCTGGCCCTCTCCCTGGCCCTGTTCGCCTTTACCACCATTCTCGGTTGGGCCTACTACAGCGAGAAGTGTTGGGAGTACCTTCTGGGCACCCGCGCTATCAAACCCTTCCGTGTGGTATGGACCCTGGTGGCCGGCATCGGCGCTCTGCTGTCGCTCGATTTCGTCTGGCTGCTCGCCGACACGCTGAACGCTTTCATGGCAGTCCCCAACCTGGTGTCACTGCTGCTGCTCAGCCCGGTGATCGTGCGCCTGACACGCGAGTATTTCCAGAGCCACCCGGTGGATCAGGTGCAGCCGGAGTTCTGAGACGATTGTGACAACGTCCGCGATCCGGATATCGCCCGTTTGCTGTGCGATATCCGGATCGTCCATACTGAATTCAAACCCGGAGATACCCATAGTGGCCCGAAACGCCAGTGCCATCATTGATCTGGACGCCCTGCGCGCCAACTATGAGCTGGCCCGCCGTCTGAGCGGTGCCCGCGCAATCGCCGTGGTAAAGGCAGACGCCTACGGCCATGGAGCCGTTGCCGCAGCCAAGGCACTGGACAGCTGCGCTGACGCTTTTGGCGTAGCCGCCATTGAAGAGGCATTGGAACTGCGCGAAGCCGGCATTCGCAGCCCGATCATGCTCTTGGAAGGCTGTTTCGAGGCAGCTGAATTGGATCTGGTGGATCGCCACCAGCTGATGATTGCCATCCACCGCCACGATCAACTGGAAGCACTGTTGCGGGCACGGCCTTCCCGCCCCATCCCCACCTGGATCAAACTCGATACCGGCATGCATCGGCTGGGATTCCATCCAGAAGAGGCTGGCTCCGTGCGGGCCAGACTGGCGGACTGCCCCCATGCAACTGATCTGGTGATGATGACCCACTTCGCGCGCGCCGATGAAGTCGATTGCGAGGCGACGGCCCAACAGATCCGAACCTTCGAGGAGGCCACCCAAGGACTTGCCCTGCCTCGCAGCCTGGCCAATTCCGCGGGAATACTAGGCTGGCCCCAGGCGCATGGTGACTGGATCCGGCCGGGTATCATGCTTTACGGCGGATCGCCGTTCCCGGGACCGCAGGCGCATGCCGCGGCACTCCGTCCCGTGATGACGCTCACCTCGGAAATCATTGGGCTGCGCGACCTGCAAGCCGGAGAGCCCATTGGTTACGGCGCGCGTTACCGTTGCGACCGGCCCACCCGGGTTGGCGTGGTTGCCATGGGATACGGTGACGGCTATCCACGCAGTGCGGCTGATGGCACTCCCGTGGCCGTTGACGGACGACGCACGCGACTCATCGGCCGGGTTTCCATGGATATGCTCACCGTCGACTGCACCGATATCCCGGAAGTCGCCATCGGCAGCAAGGTGGAACTCTGGGGTTCCACCGTATCGGTCAACGAAGTCGCCGCACACTGCGACACCATCTCCTACGAACTGCTGACCCGTCGCCCCGGGCGGGTGACCCGGAGTTACGTGGGCGGACCGCTCGACTGAGCCAATGCGGCGATGAGCCTGCTCCTCCTGCTGGACCTGTTGGGCGTGGCCGTCTTCGCGGTTTCGGGCGCCCTGGCGGCCGGACGCCGACGGATGGATATCTTCGGCGTGGTGGTTCTCGCGACAGTCACTGCCGTGGGCGGTGGCACGCTGCGCGATCTGCTGCTTGGCAGCAGCCCCGTGTTCTGGGTCCGCCAACCTGTCTATCTGCTGGTAGCCGCCGGAGCCGGCATATTCACCTTCTTTGCGGCCCACCGCCGCACCATCGATGGCACCCTGCTCAACTGGGCCGATGCCGTGGGCCTCTCGCTCTTTGCGGTCACCGGTGCCCAGCTCAGTGCCAGGGTATCCGACAGCCCGCCGATCATCATCCTGATGGGGGTGGTCACGGCGACGGCGGGCGGTGTGATCAGTGACGTACTGGCCAACCGGATGCCACTGATCTTTCGCAGTGATCTCTACGCCACCGCCGCGCTCTGCGGTGCCGGTACCTGGTACCTGCTGGTGGCGCTGGCGGTGCCTGTGGAAATGGCGCTCTTCGGTGGCGGTGCGATCACCCTGGCCCTGCGCCTGGGCGCCATGCGCTGGCACTGGTCACTCCCTGTCTTTCCGGACAGACAATAATCACGATAATATTTGGCATGGACGCCGTCGTATCTTCCGGATTGCCTGAAATAACAACCATAAACAGGAATATTTAATGGCCAGAAAGAAACTGACCGAAACACGTACGCTCGACCGAACCGACCGCCGGATCCTCCGGGTGCTGCAGGAGGATGGCCGCATCTCCTACGTGGACCTGGCGGACCGGATCGGACTCTCCACTTCGCCCTGCCTCGAACGGGTACGCCGTCTGGAAAAAATGGGCTTTATCCGCGGCTACCATGCCCGCCTGGATCCGGCGCTGCTGGGTTCCAACCTGCTGGTCTATCTGGAGTTGAGCCTGGACTACACTTCGCCGGACATCTTCAGCCAGTTCCGTGCGGCGCTGACCCGGATTCCCGAAATTCAGGAGGGACACCTGGTTTCCGGCGACTTCGACTTTCTGCTGAAAATCCGGGTGGCCGATATGGCCGAGTACCGGGCACTGCTGGAGCAGATCCTGCACGCGGTACCCGGTGCCGTGCGCGATTCACGCTCCCTGTTTGTCATGGAAGAGGGCAAGGAGACCCTGGCCCTGGCGATCGCCGACTGATCGCCGGTCAGTGGTTGGCAAACCAGTCGTTCGGCACGTGCACCGCGACCACATGGGCGCGGGCACAGGGCACGCCGCTGGAAGTAAGTTCACAGCTGAGCACCGTCTTTTTGGCGGTGAATGAGTCGACGGTCGCGCGCAGCACAATCGGATGGTCGATCGGAACCGGCGCCAGATAGTTGACCTCGAGCTTTCCCGTAACGTACCAGATCAGTTCCCCTTCGCCGATCTCACGCCCGACCTGCCGGTAGGCGTGGGCCATGGCCGTGCAGACCGTGTGGCAGTCGATCACCGTGGCGATGATGCCGCCGTTCAGCAGATGAGTCGGTCCGGCTGCATGAAAAGCAAGTGGCTGGTACTCACAGATGGCCGTATCCCCGGATTCCCAATAGCTCTTGATCTGCAGACCATTGTGATTGAGGCTACCGCAACCGAAACAGTGGTTGTTGGGAATGCGATCCTGGAAGGCGATCGGTTGGGTCAAGGGACACCTCCGGCTACTTTTTCAGACCACCCATAAGACCGCGTACCGCGGCCGGCAGATCACCGGGCAGCACCACCATCTTGCTGTTGGCTGAGGCGCTCAGTTCATGGATCGCCTCGATATATTTTTCACCCAGCAGGTAGACCACCGGGACCTCGTTGTCGGCAATCGCTTCGGTGACCTTGCGGATGGCGATCTGGCTCGCTTCGGCCAGCACCACCTTGGCCTGGGCATCGCGCTTGGACGCCTCCAGACGGCCGTCCGCCTGCAGAATGGCCGCGGTCTTGTCACCCTCCGCCCGGGTCACCGTGGCGCGGCGCTGGCGCTCGGCTGCCGCCTGCTCCTCCATGGCCGACTGCATGGTGGCGGACGGATTGATGTCCTGGATCTCCACCGTCTTCATGGTGATGCCCCAGTCGGCGATATCGTCGGAGATCGACGCTTTCAGTTTGGCCTTGATCTGGTCACGCGACGAGAGCGCATCGTCCAGGTTCATCTCCCCGACGATGGAGCGCAACGAGGTCTGCACCAGGTTCTGGATGGCGATGATGTAGTTCTCGACACCGTACACCGCCTTCTCGGGGGCGATGATGTTGATATAGGCCACCGCGTTGGCAATGATCACCACGTTGTCGCGGGTGATCACCTCCTGGGAGGGGATATCCAGCACGATATCCTTGGTGGTCACCCGGTAGGCAACGCTGTCCACATAGGGAATGATGAAGTTGAGCCCGGGCACCAGGGTGCGGTGGTATTTGCCCAGACGCTGCACCACGTGCTTGCTCCCCTGGGGCACCAGACGCACCCCGAGAAACAGGGTGACCAGTACCAGCGCGGCAAAGACACCCGTGATGATCAAGCCTTCCATTCGCTACTCCCCCTCTACAGAGGCCGCATCCGCGGCCGGCGTGGTTTTGGCAACCAGCAGTGTATTGCCGGAAACATCGGTCACCTGGACGCGGTCGCCGGAAGCGACGGCACCCTGACTGATAAAGGGCCACTCATCGGCTCCGAGCAGGGGCGTGGTAAACCGCACCCTGCCGCGTCGCCCGTCGGCCGGCACCTGCACCACCAACCCGATCTCGCCCACTACCGCCTCGCGCGAAATGCCCGCCTTGGTGCGATCCACCATGAGCGGCTTGAAGTAGCGGAACCAGAGTGCGGTGAATACGGTGGAGGCGACCACCCAGACCAGCAGTTGCCAGCTCATATCCAGATCAGGTACCAACCAAAGCAGCGCCGAGACAATCACGGCGCCCAGTCCGAACCAGAGGATGGTGAAACTGGGGATGAACAGTTCGGCCATGGCCAGCACCATGCCGAATACCAGCCAGTGCCAATAGAGCAGTTGCATCGTTATTCCTGTGTTGGGTTGCAGCGCGCCGCCAGTATAGCAGCGCCGCCAAAGGTGTCGTTTGGGTTCAACTGCCGGGAACCAAAGCACTGAGCAGCGGGTTGGCAAGCTCACTCTGCAGCCCCTCGCGGAACTCGGGCAGTGCGACGGCGCGCGCCCATTCGTCGGGCGCCGCATTGCAGCCGCTGATCTGGAGCACCACACGCCGGCCCTGGAGGCGGGAGCGGCGTTTGACTGCCGCCATCAACGGCGCACCACCGGCCGCTTCCACGAAGTTGTGGGTGTAGTAGGCGGCCAGCGCCACACCGCGGTAGAGCTCGTCCTCCGACAACAGCAGGAAATCGGCCAGCTGATCACCGTAAATGGAAAAGGGCAGCTCGTAGCCCCGCCCGGTGGCCAGGCCACCGGCAAAGGTGGAGTTGCCTGCCGTCCGCAGCGCCTGCTCCTGCCAGGAGAGGAAGGCCGCCGGAGCGCGCTCCGCCTGCACCGCAATCACTTCGGTACCCGGAGAGCGGTCTCGCAGCACGGTCACCGCGGCCGCCGCCTCACTGCCCGCACCGATCGGCAGGATCACCACATCCGGATTGGGCAACCGCTCCAGAATCTCCAGAAATTCGCTGCCCACCCCGTTGATCAGTGCCGGTTCATTGGCCGGATGCGCTGCGTAGTAGCCAAGTGATTCCGCCAACGGGTTGACTGCCAGCGCCGCCTCCTCAAAATCCGCACCGGTCACGTGCACCTCGGCGCCACTCTCTACCAGCATCCGTCGCTTGACCGGAGTGATATTGCGCGGCACCACCACCACTGCCGGCAGCTCCACCCAGCGCGCGGCCGTGGCAATGGAAAGCGCGTGATTGCCCGTGGAAAAGGTGACCACCCCCGCGGCGCCGGCCTGCTTGAGCTGCAGCAGCAGGTTGATGCCGCCCCGAATTTTGAAACTGCCCGTCGGCTGGTGGTTTTCGTGTTTCACCCAGACATCAGCATCCAGCAGACGCGACAGGCTCTCGTAGCGGTAGAGAGGGGTAGGAGATAGAAAACGGTTGACCGCTGCACGCGCCGCCTCAATCGCGGACAGCGAAACCTCCTGTTGTTTGATGGCATCCATGACAAGCCCCACGCTGTTTCAATTTATAGTTTTGCCGGTCGGCCCATGCGACCGGCTCGTTCGGCAACCGCACGGCGTACCGTGCTGCCGAATCAGCCCCCGTCGCCATCAACCAGCAGATCTCCGAGGTCAAGGGTGACACTTCCTGGGCCGTTGTTGTCGGCCGCTTTCTCTTTGACCGGAGGCGGCGCTGCCTCCGGTGGCAGTGAGGCCTCCAGTTCGCCTGACGCATCACTCCCGACCGGAGCATTGGCACCCAGTTTGATCTTCAGCGTCATGTTGTTCTGGGAATCGGCATTGTGGATTGCCTCGTCGGCGCCGATCTTGCCCTCGGAGTAGAGCTTGAAAAGCGAGTCGTCAAAGGTGCACATGCCCAGAGTTTCGGACTTCTCCATCACCTTCTTCAGGCCGACGATTTCGCCGCGGCGGATATAGTCCCCCACCGTCGAGTTGCCGATCAGCACCTCGGTGGCCAACGCCAGCTTCTCGTCCAGAGTACGGATGAGCCGCTGGGAGATGATCGCCTTAAGATGCAGCGAGATATCGAGCAGCATCTGTTCGCGTTTGTCCTTGGGAAAGAAGTTGATGATCCGCTCAAATGCCTGGTTGGCATTGGTGGCGTGCAGGGTGGAGACCACCAGGTGGCCGGTTTCGGCAAACGCCAGCGCATGCTCCATGGTCTCCCGGGTACGGATTTCGCCGATGACAATCACATCCGGTGCCTGGCGCATGGTGTTCTCCAGGGCGTCCTCGTAACAGAGCGTATCCACCCCGATCTCCCGTTGGTTCACAATGGATTTGCGGTGCGGGTGGATGAATTCTATGGGGTCTTCGATGGTGATGATGTGCCCGGCGCTATTGAAGTTGCGATGATCGATCAACGCCGCCATGGTGGTGGACTTGCCCTGCCCGGTGCCACCGACGATCAGGATCAGACCCCGTTTTTCCATGATCAGGTTGGTCACCACCGAGGGTAGGCCCAGCTTGCTCCACACCGGCAGCTCCAGCTTGATGTTGCGGACCACCATGGAGACTTCGTCACGCTGGCGAAAGATGTTGACGCGGAAGCGACCGATGTTCGGATCGGCGATGGCGAGATTCATCTCCGGCCGCTTGGCAAAATCGGCGCGCTGCTTCTCGTTCATGATCGAATCGGCAATCGCGGCAATCCGCCCCGGAGGATTGGGCTCCTTGTCGACCGCCTTGATGTTGCCCTGGATCCGGATGCACGAGGGGGCACCGGTACTCAGATAGAGATCAGATCCGTCCTTCGCCACGAGGACTTTAAGATAGTCATGAAATTCCATACGGACTCTCCAAAAAGGGCACTTCCATTCATCCAGACCCCGGTGGTTTTATTCCACCCGGAAAACGGACAGGGGAATCGGAACTGCCTCGACACCATCAGCAACCCGGGCGCGCCGCTTGTTCTGTAGTTTGAATCTAGTCGATATTCGCGCCCGCTCAACAAACTTACCGTGATGGATCGGTTGCGCGCAACTGCAAGTAACGCTGGCGCGGTTAATTCATTCCGGCCACAGCCAGTTCCCTACCGGGTCCGGCAGCTGCTCGCGCCACTCCTGCGCGCGACGATATTTCTCATGTGAATCAAGCGCATCCCAAAGTCCGAGCGGCGGCTGATCGCACATGGCCAGCAACGCCTGCAACTGGGGCAGGATGCGCGGTCCGCACAGCACACCGTCAATGCCCGGTTGCAGGCGCAGCCACTGGTAGGCGAGTGCGATTTTGGACAGCCCGTACTTCAGACAGAGACGATCAAACTCGACCGCCCGCGCAAGGACCCGGGATTCATGGAACAAAGGATTTCGCCGTCGCACGTCACGCCGCCCCAACCGTGCCGCACCGTCCGGTCTGTCGGCCAGCAACCCCTGTTCCAGGGGCGAGTAGGCACAGTGCCAGGTCCGCTTACCCTCCATTCCGGCGGCCAGCACATCATCTGCCCGCACCAGCAGATTGTGGTGCACCTGATGCACCACCCGCCCGCCCGCCGGCAGCAGCCGGCTGACCTGGAGCGCATCCAGGTTGCAGACACCCCAGTAGCGGATCTTGCCCTCGCGTTGCAGCGCCTGCAGCGTGTGGATGCTCTCCGCCAGCTCCACCGAGGGATCGGGCCAGTGGAGCTGATAGAGATCCAGGTAGTCGGTGCTCAGGCGGTTCAGCGTCTGCTCGAGCGCTGCGCGCAATGCAGCCTCGCCACCCGCGTGCCGCACCTCCCGGCCATGCCACTCCAGCCCCCCCTTGCCGGCGATGAAGAGTCGCTCCCGTCCGCCCGCCAGCAGCGGCCGGAGCAGCGCTTCGGAGCGCCCGTGGGCATAGAAGCCGGCGCTGTCGAAGTGGCGGAATCCGCCCGCCACCGCCGCCTGCAGCAGCCGCGCGGCATCCCGGGCATCCACCTTGCCGAAGCCCTCGCCCCCCAGCGCCCAGGTACCGAGCCACAGCGCCGGAAAGGGCGCCTCTCCGCTGACGGGCAGATAGGGAGTTCTGGCCTCAGCCATCTTCCAGGTATGACGGCAGAAACGGGACCGGTTGGGAGAATTGGGGAAAGCGGTCCGCGAGGGAGCGGGCAAATTCGTAGTCGAGGTGCTGGCGGCTCTCCGGCGCCCGGCCAAGCACGCGCTCCCAAACATCCCAGCGCTCCATGCAGAGATAGATCAACGCCTGGTCGGCGCCCGCGCCCTGCAGCAGGTGGCGGAGATGGCGGTACATCTCCAGGCGCAACGGTTTCACGTAGCGCACCTTGTTGTCGTCTCCCAGCACCATCTCCGCCCAGGTGGCGCGACTGCCCGGATAGTTCTGGGCCATCACTTTGCGCATCTCGGGGTTGAAGCGCAGGCTGCCGATGGAGATCCAGGCCACCTGTGCCGGATCGATTGCCGCAAACAGGGCGGCCACCAGCTCCGCGTAGCCGGACTGCCACTCGGGATAGTGAATCATCGGGTCGAAGTGCAGCGCCACCGGATAGCCGTCGGCCGCGACCCGCGCCATGACGGCGATCCGCTCGTCGATACTCGCGGTGCGCAGCTCCTCGCGTTTCACCACCGCCTCCGGATTGAGGGTCCAGGAGACGACGGTCCGGCCACCATGCACGCGACCCAACAACCCCGCCACATCCGCCGACTTGGTCTTCAGCTCCAGCACCACGTTCGGCAACCGGGCCACGACATCCACCAGCTCCCCGGCCGCGCCGCTCAGGGTTTCCAGGGCCAGGCTGTCTCCCAACTCCCAGGTGCCAATCCGCCACAGGCGCCAGGGTTGACGTTCCGCGGCCTCCTTCACTTCCGCCAGGATGGCCGGCGTGTCGGCCACCACGGAGAGCGTGGTATCGGTGAGGTAGTTCTGCAGAAAACAGTAGGAACACTCGTAGGGACAGTTGGAGACCGTCCCCAGCACCTTCACGTTGCAGCAGCGGTAGCGCTCATCCATGGAGGCGCAGTCGTGCAACACCGTGCCGCGCTTGCGGTCGAGATGGAGTATGCGCTTGCCGTCCCGGTAGTCACTGACCCGGGGCGGTTCGACGGCAATCTCCTGCTCCGCCGTCTGTTCCCGCAGGCGCCTGGCCATGGCGGTATCGGTCTGGCCGGCGTCGACCACGACCCGATCGACCCGCACCTCGCCCCGCCCGCTCACAGCAGCTCCAGCAGGCGGTGGACACCCTGGTCCACACCGTCGGCCTGCAGACTGCGCACCACCTGCCGCCACTCTTCGGGCGTGCGGGCGACGAAACTGGCGCGCACCTCTCGGTTCTCCAGGGTCCGGTCCCACTGGAGCTGGACCCGGGAGTCCACCGCCAGATCGGCGCATACCGCCTGCAGCTCCGCGTTGATCCGGCTGAGCTGGGGAAACACCTCCACGCGCAACCAATCGCGCAGGGCCTGCACCCGGCTATGCGGCGTGCCGGGCGCCGTCAGCAACGCCTGTACCTCCGGGTCGGAAAAGAGCTGTGCCGCGGTGCTCTCGCGCACCCGGATCAGTTGGGTAAATCCCTCCGCCAGCTCCTCCACGATGGAGGCGCTCAGAGCCAGGTTATCGGCCTGGGCAAACAGCAGGTGCAGCAACTCCGCGGAGTGCTGGGTCAGGCGCACACACTGTTTCATGGAGAACTGTTTGGCGGCGCAGAAGCGCAGTACCGCTTCGGGCAGCGCCGTCACCGCCAGGCAGCGGCGCACCAGGCGCGGGTGTTCACCGATGCCCAACAGGGGCAGCAGCCGCTCGACCAGATCCGCATCACCGACCCCGAGGGCCGCGGCAAAGGCAACAAAGCGGGCCTGATCGACCGCGCATCGCAATTCGCCTGCGCGCAACGCACCGATCGCCAGCACCAGGTGCAGGGCCGACAGCGTCTCTTCCAGGGCGATCGCCGGCAGGTCAGCGGCGTCATCCTGCAGCGCGGCCAGCCGGACACGGCCATCGACCAGCTGCCAGGCGTCGCCGCGCCGGTGAACCACCAACGGCACCAGCACGCCGCACGCGCGCACTGATGCCTGCACCAGCGCCTCGCGGCTGCGGTCGCGGCCATAGGCCTCGAAGCAGAGTTCGGAATGCCCGTAATTGATGTCGGCGGATTTCAGGGTCAGCATTCCGTGCACCACTGCCACTGGGTCCAGTCCAGATTCGCGGCCTGGGCCTGCGCCATCAGCGCGGCATAGCGGTCTGCCGCCTCGGCCTGATCGCGCTTGCGGCTCCCCTGCTCCAGGATGGCCAGCCTGGTTTCCAGGGCGGCAAGCAGCGCAGCGCGGTACTCCGGGCGCCGCTCCCCCTGCAGCGCCTTGCCCAGGGCGTAGACCCGGAACCGGTCCATGGCGGGAAAACGGCGCGACAGCTGATCCGCGTGTCCCCCCACCTTGATGACATCGTCGCGCGCCACCAGACCCACGGGATACCAGCGGGTCAAGCGCAGCCACAGGTCATAGTCCTCACACACCAGCAGGCGGGGATCAAACCCACCCGCCGCATTGAACAGGCGTTTGCGCAACAACACTCCGGAAGGCGAAATGAGACAGCGTTCGAGGGACTGGTGCCACGCCCAGCCGAGCGGCATGGCGTGATGTTGACGGGCGTTGACCCGCTGTCCATTGCGCAGCCACTGCTCACGGCTCTGCACCATCTCATAGAAGGGAAACCGGTGGAGGTAGGCGAGCTGGGCCTCGAGTTTGGCGCGCGACCAGCGATCGTCCGAATCGAGAAACGCCAACCATTCACCGCCTGCCGCGGCGGCACCCGCGTTGCGCGCCGGTCCGGGACCGCCGGTGGTGGGCTGGCGCAGCACCCGGATCCGGTCCCCGTAATTGTTTAGGCGTTGCGGGGTGTCGTCGTCACTGGCGTCGTCCACCACAATGATCTCGCCGACGCCCGTGCGCTGTTCCAGGACCGAATCGATGGCCCGGCAGACCCACTCCCCGCGGTTGTGCACCGGGATGACGACCGACACGGCCGTTGCGGCGTCGCCGGCAAGAAAACCGAGTACCTGTTTCAGCTCTTCGCGGGTCGCCGGCAGGGCGGTACGGTACTGGTCCGCCGAGCCCGTCCCCACACGGTCACTGATACGCTTGACCGTGACGAAGGAGGTATCGGTAGCGGCGAACACGGCGGCCTGGGCGGCTGCCTCCATGTCCACCAGGTCACCATCGCACTGCGCTGGGTCGAAGGCGGGTTCATCCACCGTCCGCAGGGTTCCGGCGTATTGACGGCGCAGCCCGTCGGGCCAGCGGAACGGCAGACGGTCATCGCCAGGCGTCATCGCGTCGCCATGGCGCAACTGACGGGGTTGGATCCAGTCGCCGGGCCGGTATTGGGAGGCCCGCGCGCCGGCGGTGCCCAGATTTACGACATAGAGTGGATCGATGCGCTGCTGGATCTGGCGCGCCGCCTCCGCCGATTTTTGCGGTCCGACGCCGGTGATCACCACCACCACGCCGACCCGCCGCCCCGCGCTGCAATCGCCCTTCCAGGCACCGGCGGCCAGGGCTTCACGCCGGTAAACAGGCACCTCCAGCGACTGCAGCCAGTCGACCGGGAGTTCCGCCGCGGTGGCGGCGGTGATCACCAGGTGGGTGGGTCGATCGGTATGCTTGGCCACGGGGCCAACCCCGCGGTTCAGACGCGCCGGCCGATCAGTTCAATGGCATAGCCATCCGGATCGGCCACAAAGGCGATATGGGTGGTCCCGGCGTTCATGGGGCCGGGTTCGCGCAGGATTTTGGCGCCCCGCTCGCGCATGGTGTCACAGGCGCCGTAGAGATCGTCGACCTCGATGGCCAGGTGCCCGAAGGCGTTGCCGTGGTCGTAGCTTTCCACCCCGTAGTTGTAGGTCAGCTCCAGCACCGTTTGCTCTGATTCGTTGCCGTATCCGAGAAAAGCGAGCGTGAACTCCCCGTCCGGGTAGTCGTTCTGCCGCAGCAGCCGCATCCCCAGCACCTGGGTGTAGAACTCGATGGAGCGCTCCAGATCACCGACCCGAATCATGGTGTGCAACAGGCGCATATCACTCTCCTTCAGCCAGCAGGGACTCGAGCCGTTTACGCGGCTGCGCTCCCACCAGCACTTTGGCTACCACACCATCGTTGACCAGGACCAGCGAAGGCGTGCCCATCACACCAAACCGTCGGGCGGTTTCACAATCCTCGCTGACGTCCACTTTGATCACGCCATTGTGGCTCTGACCCAGTTCATCAATCACCGGTGACATGCTGCGGCAGGGACCGCAGCTGGGACTGAAAAAGTAGTAGAGCTGCCGTCCGGCCCGCTCCGCCCCGTCCACCGGAACGGCCTTGCCCTCCAGCCCCTTCATGCGCCGGCCCATCCAGAACTGCAGACCAAAGACCACCAGCACGATACCCAGCAGCGCCAGACCGAGAATCTCCATGCCCGGGCCCTATTTCATCCGCCGCTTGGAGGCGATGCGCATGCGCAGCGCGTTCAGCTTGATGAAGCCTTCGGCATCTTTCTGGTTGTAGGCGCCGGCGTCCTCTTCAAAGGTGGCAATCGATTCGTCGAACAGACTGTCCGGCGACTTGCGCCCGGCGACGATCACATTGCCCTTGTAGAGCTTCAACCGCACCGTGCCATTGACCCACTTCTGGGTGTCATCGATCAGCGTCTGCAGCGCGCGGCGCTCCGGGCTCCACCAGTAGCCGTTGTAGATCAGCTCGGCGTACTTGGGCATGAGCGCGTCCTTCATGTGCGCCACTTCGCGGTCCAGGGTCAGCGACTCGATGGCACGGTGCGCCTTGAGCATGATGGTGCCGCCCGGTGTTTCATAGGCCCCACGCGACTTCATGCCCACGTAGCGGTTTTCCACGATGTCGGCGCGACCGATACCGTTGTCGCCGCCCAGCTTGTTCAGGCGACGCAACACATCGGCGGGACTCAGCTTTTCGCCGTCGATGGCAACGATGTCACCCTTCTCGTATTCCAGCTCGATATAGGTCGCCTGGTCCGGCGCCGCTTCGGGCGAGACGCTCCAACGCCACATATCCTCCTCGGGCTCGGACCAGGGGTCTTCCAGAATGCCGCCCTCGTAGGAGATGTGCAGCAGATTGGCGTCCATGGAATAGGGTGACTTCTTGCCCTTCTTGGCGAAATCGACGGGGATGTTGTGGGTCTCGGCGTACTGCATCAATTTTTCGCGGGAGGTGAGGTCCCACTCGCGCCACGGGGCGATGATCTTGATGTCGGGACGCAGGGCATAGGCACCCAATTCAAAGCGCACCTGGTCGTTGCCCTTGCCGGTGGCGCCGTGGGAGATGGCGTCCGCGCCGGTCTCATTGGCGATCTCGACCAGCCGTTTGGCGATCAGCGGGCGCGCAATGGAGGTGCCCAACAGGTATTCGCCCTCGTAGATGGTATTGGCGCGGAACATGGGGAAGACGAAGTCGCGGACATACTCTTCGCAGAGATCGTCGATGTAGATCTCCTTCACGCCCATGGCCTTGGCCTTGGCGCGGGCCGGCTCCAGCTCTTCGCCCTGGCCGATATCGGCCGTAAAGGTGACCACCTCGCAGCCGTACACATCCTCCAGCCACTTGAGGATGATCGAGGTATCCAGGCCGCCGGAATAGGCCAGCACCACCTTCTTTACAGATGACATGTTTGCTCCCGCCAGTTAATGGAAATCCAGTGCCGCGACCGGAGTCGCGAAAAGAGCGCGCATTTTACCCCGCACGGCGGGTGCTGCCCAGCGCAATGCCCCGTTGCCGTAAGAAATTTCGGAAGGGACCGGTCTTTCTACCCAGGAGAGGCTACCAGGCCAATCCGTCCGGCTACAGGAGTCACCCATGCGCCGCACACAATCATTCCGTCGATGGATACCGCTGCTGGGAATGCTGGCCACACTGATGGCCGCGCCGCTTACCCGGGCGGACACCATCACCGGGAAGCTGAACGGGGTGGAGTGTGCGACCCGCGGCGAGGAGTGCCCCACGGATAAAAATGATCCCCATTTGGCCATTGAACCGGACTTCGTGGTGCACACCATCACCGGGGAATACTTTTTTCTGCCGAATCTCAACCGCGCCACCAAGTACCGCTACGTGCTGGAGACGGTTCGGGTCGAGGGACGCAAGAATCCGCGTTTCCCGGCCATCCACGCCACGGAACTCTGGATCAAAACGGACGGCAATCAGTGGCGCCGGGTGTGGAGCGAGGCACAGGAAGATGCTGAGCGACGACTGCTGCGGGACTACAAAAATTGACTCGGGAGATGGTGGAGACAGTACCCCCGGCAACCATCGCACTACAGCACCCGGGCCGGCGTACAGCCTGCCTGGGTCTGATGGTGTGCCTGCTGTGGAGCATCACCTCCTGGGCGGCGGCCGATCGCCACCCGATGCTTACGGAAATGGCCGAACGCCAGACACCACCCGATTTCGAACTGATCGACGCCGATGGCGGCCGCCACCGGTTGAGCGAGTTTCGCGGCCGGGTGCTGGTGGTCAACTTCTGGGCGACCTGGTGCGTTCCCTGCCGCCGGGAGATGCCCAACCTGCAGCGTGCCTGGCAGCGGCTGCGCGAGCACAACGTCGTGCTGCTGGCCGTGGCCATGGGCGATTCCCCGGAGGCACTGCGACAATACCGGCGGACGCTGCCCGAACCCCCAACCTTCCATCTGCTGGCCGATCCCGATGAATCGGTGTCGCGCCAGTGGCCGCTCAGGGCCTTGCCGACCACTTTCGTGATTGACCGGGAGGGAATGATTGCCCTGCGCGCCGTGGGAATGCGTGAGTGGGATCACCCGGAGATCGTCGACCGGATTGTTGCGTTGACCGGTGGCGCAACCACCGCTGAGCCGGGTCAACCTGTCCCGTCGAACGACGGGCAGTCGGTTATGCCAGGAACTGCTCCACCGCGCTGAAAAAGGCATCGGGTTGTTCGGCGTGCAGCCAATGCCCCGCCCCCGCCAGCGCCTCGATCCGGGCAGCCGGAAAGTGCCGGCGGATCACTGTGCGGTGCGCCTCGCTCACGTAGTCGGATTGTGCGCCGTGAATGAACAGTGATTCGCCCTCAAACCGGTCGTCGGCCCCCAACACGTCGTAGCCGATCAATGGGCTCATCGATTCACGCAGCACCGGCAGGTTGAGCCGCCAGCGGAATCCATCGGCATCGCGTACCAGGTTGGTGAGCAGGAATTGCCGCAACCCGGCTTCGGGTACGGCGGTCCGCAGGGCCAGATCGACATCCTGCCGCGAGGCGACAGAGGCAAGATCCACCGCCAGCATGGCATCGATATAGGGCGCATGGGTGTGGGAGTAGCCCACGGGAGCCATGTCCGCGACCACCAGCCTGCGCACCCGCTCCGGATACTTGAGTGCGAACAGCATCGCGGTCTTGCCGCCCATGCTGTGGCCCAGCAGGTCACAGCGCGCAATACCCAGGCGATCCAGAAGCTGCAGTGTATCGGCCACCATGGCCGGATAGTCGTGCTCCGGCACATGCGGCGAGGCACCATGATTGCGGGCATCCGCCAGCACCACCTGGCGGTGGCCTGACCAGCGCTTGGCGAGCGTGGCCCAATTGCCGCCGGCACCGAACAGACCGTGAAGCAACAGCAGCGGCTCGCCCTCGCCCATCACCCGGGTGTTGAGCTCGACCGCCGCGCCACTACTCATGCAGTTTTTCCAGGAGCGTCTCCAGTTCCGCGGGATCCCCCGGCGGGCAGCTGCTGGACTGCAGGCGGGTGAGGTTGCGCAGTTCGCGCAGCGCCACGGAGAGCATGGCGATGTCGACGCTGCCCACGCTCTTGATGTCGATGACCATCTGCAACCAGTGGCGGATGCGTTCATGGTTGATGGCGAGCCAGCGGTCGACCATGGCATCGGCGCCTTTCAGATCGCCACTCTGGCGCAGGATGGACGCCGTGAGATCCGCCTGCAGGGTCTGCAGATCCTCCCTCAGGGCCGCCCTGGCCATGCCGTGCCAGTGGTCCGGGGTATGCAGCCCACCCGCGCGCGCTGACACCCAGTCCAGGGCCAGATGCGCCTCGACGCGGAAGAATATTTTGGCCACGGTTTCGAAATCGGCGCCGGCGCCGGCGGCCACGGTGCTGATATCAAGCGCACCGAACAGCCAGTCCAGGCTGGCGATACACTCGGCCAGCGCTTCCGGCACGCCCTCCTTGACCTGCGGACGAACCCGGGCCTTGAGCACCTTGCGGTCCTTGGCCGTGATCAGCTGCTGCAGATTGTCCACCAGGGTCTGCACGCCGGGACCGAAACGCTCGACCTGGGTCCGCACATCCAGCGGATGCGCCTGGGTGCGCAACAGCCAGAGGGTGGCGCGCCCCACCAGGCGGCAGGCTCCGATCATCATTTCGATCTGTTTTGCCGCGCTGATTTTATTGTCCAGTGATTCGATGTCGATCCAGAGCGTGCGCACGCAGAACACTTCGCGCGCCGCAGCATAGGCCCGGGCCACTTCCGACGCCGGGGCCCCGGTCTCCTCCAGGACGTGGTAGACGAAGGTGGGACCCATGCGGTTGATGAGACTGTTGGTGACGCCCGTGGCGATGATTTCACGCGCCAGGCGGTGACCGCGCATCCGCTCGCGGTAGCGTTTCTGCAGCGCATCCGGAAAATAGCCGATCAGTTCGTCGGTCAGGTAACCGTCATCCGGCAGCTGGGATTCGAGCAGTTCGTTGTAGAGATCAATTTTTGCGTAACTGATCAGCACCGCGATTTCCGGCCGCGTGAGTCCGCTTCCCGCCCGCAGGCGCTCATCGATCTCCTCGTCGGTCGGCAGCCCCTCCAGCTGGCGGTTGAGCAATCCCCGACGCTCCAGGTAGCGTATGAACATCTGGTGTTCGCCCAGCCGCTTTGCCGCCTGGATTTCGGTGATGGTGATCGCGCGGGTCTGCCGGTAGTTGTCCATGACCACCCGCTCGGCAACGTCGTCGGTCATCTCCACCAGCAGCTTGTTGCGCTGTTTCTCGGTGAGATCCTGCTCCTGCACCAGAGCGTTGAGCAGGATCTTGATGTTGACCTCCCGGTCGGAGCAGTCCACGCCGCCCGAGTTGTCGATGGCATCGGTGTTGATGCGTCCACCACTGCGCGCGTATTCGATGCGCCCGGCCTGGGTGAGCCCGAGATTTCCGCCCTCGCCGACCACCAGCGCCCGCATCTCGCAACCGTTGATCCGCACCGGATCGTTGGCGCGATCACCGACCATGGCATCGGTTTCGTGACTTGCCTTGACGTAGGTGCCGATCCCGCCGTTCCAAAAGAGATCCACAGGCGCCATCAGCATGGCGCGCATCAGGTCGGTCGGCGCCATCTGGTCATCCTTCACATCCAGCAGTTGCTGCACCTCGGGGCTGAGTTTGATTTTTTTTGCGGAGCGCGACCACACGCCTCCGCCTTTGGAAATCAGTTTCGTGTTGTAGTCGGCCCAGGTGGAGACGGGCAACTTGAACAGCCGTTCGCGTTCCGCGTAGCTTTTGGCCGGGTCGGGATCCGGATCGAGAAAGATATGCTCCCCGCTGAATGCGCCCACCAGCTTGGTGGCGCGCGACAGCAGCATGCCGTTGCCGAAGACATCGCCGAACATGGCCCCCACCCCGATTGCGGTGAAGGGTTGGGTCTGGATGTCGCGGCCCATTTCCCGAAAATGGCGCTTCACCGATTCCCACGCACCACGCGCCGTGATGCCCATCTTCTTGTGGTCATAGCCCACCGACCCGCCGCTGGCGAAAGCGTCACCCAACCAGAAGCCGTACTGCTTGGAGACCTCATTGGCAATATCGGAGAAGGCGGCCGTCCCCTTGTCCGCCGCCACCACCAGATAGGGATCATCCCCATCCAGCCGCACCACGTCGCGCGGCGGGACAATTTCGTTGTTGACGATGTTGTCCGTGATATCGAGCAACCCCCGGATATAGGTCTGGTAGCAGGCGATGCCCTGCTGCTGGGTGGGACGACCGCCATCCGGACCCGGTTGCCGGACATAAAAACCGCCCTTGGCGCCCACGGGTACGATGACGGTGTTCTTGACCATCTGGGCCTTCATCAGACCCAGAATCTCCTTGCGGTAATCCTCGCGCCGGTCCGACCAGCGCAGCCCGCCGCGGGCCACTTTGCCGCCCCGCAGATGAACCCCCTCCACGAGGGTGGAATAGACAAAGATTTCGAAATGCGGCCGTGGCAGCGGCATGGCGCTGATGTTGGCCGGATCGAGCTTGATGGAGACGTAGGACTTGAAGGCGCCGTCCGCATCACGCTTGAAATAGTTGGTGCGCACAGTCGCTTCGATCACATTGTGCAACCGTCGCAGGATGCGGTCTTCGTCCAGGCTCGAGACCGAATCGATGGCTTCGACTATGTCACTGGATAGCGCCTGTGCCCGCTCCGGGTCGGCCGATTCGGGATCGAGGCGCGCAAAAAAGAGCGCCACCAGCTTCTGCGCGATTTGTGGATTGTCGGACAATGCCTGCTCCACGTAGGCCTGGCTGAACTGCAGGCCCAGCTGGCGCAGATACTTGAAGTAGATACGCAATACCAGGATTTCCCGCCACTCCAGGCGGGCGCGGATCGCCAGCCGGTTGAACCCGTCGTTGTCGACCTCACCACTCCAGACCCGCGCGAACAGGTCCTGAAAGACCGCGCGGATTTCACTCACCTCGGGCACCACCTCCTCCTGGGTGCGCAGGCGGAAATCGTGGATCCAGATGGTATCCCCGTTGCTGCGATGCGCCTTGAAGGGGTGCTCGGACATGACCCGTACGCCCATGTTCTCCATCATCGGCAACGCATCGGAAAGCGCCATGGGCGTATCAAAATTGAACAACTTGAACCGGAGAATGCCTTCCGGCGCCTCCAGTGGACGATAGAGACGCATGGCCAGCGGTTGCTTGGCGCTGAGTTCCTCCATGTGTTCGATATCCGTCACCCCGGTTCGGATGGAGTACTCCTCCCGGTAGCCCACGGTGAAACCATCGCAGTAGACCCGGTGCAGGCGGTTGCCCTCCTCCTCGCCGTGTGCCTCGACCAGTGCGCGTTTCAGACGGTCGGACCAGCTGCGCGTCGCCTCGACCAGCTCCTCCTCCAGGGCATGAACGTCGTACTGGAAGTTGCGATCGGGCCGCCCGCGGATAATGTAGTGCAGGCGCGCCATGGGCGACTCGGAGACCTGGGCGGTGTACTCGCAGCTCTCCCCTCCCAGCGTCCCCATCAAAATGTCCTGCATGCGGTAGCGCAGATCGGTGTTGTAGCTTTCGCGCGGCACGAACAGCAGGCAGGAGAAATAGCGGTGATAGGGGTCACGGCGCACGAAGAGCTTGACCCGCTGCCGCTCCTGCAGGTGCAGGATACCCAGGCAGATGTCGTAGAGCTCATCGCTTGGTGTCTGGATCAACTCATCCCGCGGATGGGTCTCCAGAATGTTGAGCAACGCCTTGCCGTTGTGTCCCTTGGGATCGAAGCCGGCGCGCGAAATCACCGCTCTCACCTTGCCCCGCAGCCACGGAATGTTCTGCGGATTGCGGTTGTAGGCCGAGGCGGTGTAGAGCCCCATGAAGCGATGTTCGCCGATCACCTTGCCCGCCGCGTCAAAGCGCTTGACGCCGATGTAATCCATGTAGGTGGACCGATGCACCGTGGAGCGCGAATTGCTTTTGGCAAGAATCAGCAGATGGGGAATGCGCGCTTCGCGACGCAGCACATCGGGCAGGTTGGAAAAGCTCTTCGACATGGCTCCCAAGGATTCGTGCAGAATACCCAGCCCCGAATCCGGGACCACCCGCAACACGGTCTCCTTGCCCTTCTGGACCAGGTCGTAGTTGCGGTAGCCCAGAAAGGTGAAGTGGTCGTCCGCCAGCCACTGCAGGAAGGCGCCCACCTCCTGCGCCTCCTCCGGCGCCACACCGCTGCCGGCGGCGGCTGCCACTTCGGCCATCACAGACTGCAACTGCGATTGCATGGGCTGCCAGTCCTTGACCGCGGCACGCACATCCCCAAGCACCCGCTGCAGCCCCTTGCGCAGGGCGTCCAGCGCCCGCTTCTCGGTCTGGCGGTCCACTTCGAAATGCATCCACGCCTCCCGGTTGCCGGCCCCGGACCCGGATTCCCCATCGTGCGCCAGCTCCTTGAGCTGCCCCTTGCCGCCGCGCACCACCTGGTAGACCGGGTGCGCCGCCAGGTGGACGGTCAATCCCTGGCGCACCACCTCCATCCCGATGGAATCGACCAGAAAGGGCATGTCGTCTGTCGTGATTTCCACCACGGTGTGGGTTGACTGCCAGCTGTACTGGTCGAAATCGGGGTTATAGACGCGCACCAGGGTCTCCCCGGGTTTGCGTTGGGCGGCAAAATTCCAGTGAGCCAGTATGGCGCCGTAGAGGTCGTCAACCTTGCGGGCGGAGAGTTCGTCGGCGGAGAGATCTTCGTAGTAGCTGTGGCAGACCTTGCGCAGCAGATCGCGCGACTGGCCTTCAACCTGTTTCTCGACGCGCTTTGCGATCTCGTCCACGATCGCTTTCTTGTTCGGTTCGCCACTTTCCAACATAGTCCCTCCCCGCACGTGATTGTTATCCGCGCAGTGTAAACTGTGGACCACCGTACACCCAACTTCATTGGCGGGAATTGATACAAAAAACCGCCGTACCGGATCCATGACCATCCGCTGCAGAAGGCCCCAACACCAATGAGTCATTTTTCCACCGAGCAGTTTGAAGCGCTGATCCAATGGGAGCTGCCCTGGGCGGCCGAAGCAGGGATGCGCGCACTGGAGATCGGGGCGCGCCATGCACGCCTGTTGTTGCCGTTCAACCCCTCCTCGCTGCGCCCGGGCAACATGGTCTCCGGCCCGGCCATGATGGGGCTCGCCGATGCCGCCATGTACGCGGCCGTACTGGGCGCAATCGGCGAGGTAAAGCTGGCGGTCACCACCAACCTCAACATCAATTTTCTGCAGAGCGCCGGCAGCAATGATCTGATGGCGGAGGCCCGGGTTCTGAAACTGGGCAAACGGCTGGTGGTGCTCGAAGTCACGCTCACGGCTCAGGGGGTGGAGGGAGCGGTCGCCCACGCCACGGGCACCTACTCCATTCCGCCGCGCAGCTGAACCGGCCATGCAAAATTCCGGGCCTGTGCTAGGCTTAAACAGTCCGGGGGAACAAATGCACTGAAAATCGATTTTTAATCGAATGGTCGGCTAAGGAAGCCAATTTTTTGACGTGCTCCCCGCATCTTTTGTCACCCCAAATGGGTACAAACTGCGGAGGCTATATGCATATCGAGTATTTGCAGACTTGCGGTTATTGCGGTTGCAAGTGTCGGATCGAAATTCCGATGCAACCCTTCAATAATAAAAACGTGGAAGAGTACCGCTGTCCGGAGTGCGAGCGGGTATCCCGAATCAAATCCGCCTCGCCACCCACGATCGTCCTGCTGGAAAACCGCACCGACGGCCGCTCGGGCGCCTGCCCGATCGAATTCAGCGCTGTCTGACCGGACTGTCCGCCTGGTCGACCGGGGTCGGGCGCACCTCGTCGGCGAGCGGCGGATCGCTGTCGTCGCTCACCTGCTGTTCGATATCCTGGGGCTCTTCCGCGTCGTACAGCAGTTCGCTGAACTGGGCCACACAACCCGGTCCGGCAGGCATCAGCAACAGCTCCACCCCGGCGTGGCTGCGTAGCAGCGCCAATCCGCCCAACTCACCCGCCGTGGCCCAGTCGGCAAACTGCTCCTGCCGGGCGGTTTCACAGGCAACGGGCAGATAGAGCACGCGGACATAACCACCGTCACACCCCTGGGCATTGGGTGCCGCGAACAGCGTGCTGAGCACCGGACCCTCCGCATACCGGCTGACGGCCGTACTGGCAAACAGGCGGGCATCGGGTGCCGTCTCGTTCCAGCTGCTGCGCGCCTGATGGTCCGCCCCCTCCAGCAGGTGGCCGGAGGTGACCTGTACGATGCGCTGGCACTGCAGAACGCCCAGCTCCGCGGCCTTGCTGGTCACCGCGTTGTCCGCGCCGGCGGAGATGGCGATCCCCAGGCCGGCCAGTCCCCAGCCCAATCGTTTCCAAACTTGCATTCACCACTCCCGGGCAGTCACTATTTTCCGAAGCGCGGGCATTGTGCCCATTTTTCACTGGGAGCGACAGGGTGACGGGTGACAAGCCAACCAGGATCTTCGGTGAAGAGATTGATCCCGCGGCCATAGACCAGTTTCGCAGCGCCATGGCGGAACCGTTTGCCGTGCGCGGCGCGCTGATGCCCGATGCCCACAAGGGATACGCCCTGCCCATCGGTGCGGTGGTCGCGACCCACGGTGTGGTGGTGCCCGCCTGGGTGGGTTACGACATCGGTTGCGGCATGTGCGCCCTGCCCACCAGCTGCGATCCGGGTGAAGTCCGCCAGCGGCGCGAGGCCATCTTCCGCGACATCTATGCGCGCATCCCCACCGGCTTCAGCCATAACCGCCATCCGACCGCGTGGGACCATGCCCACCTCCGCCGCTCGGCCATGCTGGATGCGGCCTACGCACGCAATGGTGCCCTGCAACTCGGTTCTCTGGGGAGCGGCAACCACTTCATTGAAATCGGCCTGGACGAGACGGACCGCGTCTGGGTCATCATCCATTCGGGATCCCGCAACCTGGGACACACCACCGCCACCCACTACATGAAACTGGCCAGCGGCGACGGCAAGGCCCGGGAAGGTCACTTCGGGCTACACGAGGATTCGCGCGACGGCCGGGACTACATCGACGATCTCACATTCTGTCTTGCCTTCGCCCTGGAGAACCGGCGGGAGATGATGCGCCGCGTGATCGCCATCCTTCAGGCGCAGTGCCGTGGCGAAGGCGACTGGAGTGCGCTCATCAACCGCAACCACAATCACGCCGAGAAACGGGAGCGTTGGTGGATTCACCGCAAGGGCGCCACCCACGCCGAAGCGGGCATGCCCGGCGTCATTCCCGGCAATATGCGGGATGGTGCCTACATTGTGCGCGGCAAGGGCAACCCGGAGGCGCTGTGGTCCAGTTCACACGGCGCCGGCCGGGTCATGGGGCGCAAGGAGGCCAAGCGCCGGCTCACCCTGGACGGCTTTCGCGGCGCCATGCGCGGCATCACCGCCCGGGTCGACAACCAGACTCTGGATGAGGCACCCGACGCCTACAAGGATTTCGCCCTGGTAATGCGCCACCAGGAGTCCCTGGTGGAGGTATTCCACCACGTGCGCCCGATCATCAACATCAAGGGCTAGGCGGTTCGAGATCCACGTAGGCCGCGGGGGTGAAGCGTGGCGTGCACAGCGCCAGAAACAGCAGATCGCCACTGCCGGTATTGCGAATCCGCTGCGGCATTCCAGAGGGAATGCGGACCACATCGCCGGCCCCCAACCGTCCCCGCGTACCATCGCCAAGTTCCACCTCGCCCTCCCCAGCGATCACCACGTAACGCTCCGCGACCCCGTCCAGCCGGTGCCAGTGGGTGGTGCCACCGGCGGTCACGCGGGCCCGGGCAATGGAAAGATCGGGATCATCCGGATCGTTGCTCAGCTCAAGAATGTGGCAGCCTTCGTCAAAAAAATACTCCGCCGATTGGTCGACTGTCCGGATTTCCGCCTGCACCCACCACCTCCCGTTTTAGGATTCCCTTGACCCAGCTCCTGTCCCCCGCTGGTGGGAATCCGCAAAATAGCCATAATAGCGCCACCACCCGACGACCTGTTCCCGATGCCAGAAAAACTCAGAATCGATGTTGATATTGCCTGTATCAACACCGTCAACCAGCCTGCCATGCTCATATCCACCAACGGATTTCACTGTCATGTCTGGGCGATCAACCGGATCAAGACCCGCAACGGGCGGCGCTCCAATCTCGACCTGGTGCTCAAACAGCATCTGCGCCCCTGCACGCCGCAGGAGGTGGAACTGCTGCAGCGCGACTACCGCCTGCTGCGCAAGACCCTGGGCGACATGGTACCCAGCGCGGTGTTTGTGCAGACCCAGATCGACAATCAGCCCAACGTGGTGGTGCTGGCGCGCACCGTGCGCCCCTGGTTCAACCTCGCCAACCCGGCCAACGAGGAGGAGAGCATTCCGCTGCTGCGCAAGCTGCCACAGACCCGCAAGCAGTTGCGGCGCTTTGTGGAGGCGGCCGAGCACTGGTATGAAACTTCCGACAGGGTGATCGACCTCTGGGGCCTGGACAACCTGGTGCTGGACCGCGACCGGCAGGTGCGGTACATCGACAGCTTCCGGGTCTTTTTCTACGCCGACATCCTGCACACCATTGACGATGTCGACGACATGCTGCGCGATCGGATCAGCATCTCCCGCCAGCGCCTCCAGTACCTGCGCCACCTGCTTAACGAGTCCGACATACCGGAAGCAATCCACGCCGAATCGAAGATCGAGGCGATCGAAGGTTGAGCCCCAGGAACCAATGTGCCCGGGTGTGCGTCACATTACCAACCGACCACAGACCATCCCCAGGGGTAAGCACCGATGAGCAATCTGGCCCAACAGACCTGTGAAGCCTGCCGCGCCGACGCCCCGAAGGTCAGCGACAGCGAACTGGCGGATCTGATCCGCGAAATCCCTGACTGGCAACCGGTGGTGGAAAACGAGATCCTGCGCCTGCGCCGGGTCTACTCCTTTCCCAATTTCATGGATGCCCTTGCCTTCACCCATCGGGTGGGCGAGCTGGCCGAAGCGCACGGCCACCACCCGGCGATTCTTACCGAATGGGGCAAGGTGACCGTCACCTGGTGGACTCACAAGATTCGCGGCCTGCACCGCAACGATTTCATCATGGCGGCCAAAACCGACCGGATCTGAGGCCGGCCGCCGGCTCTCCATAGAGTGATCTGGTTCCCGTACCGGTGCGGTCACCTCGCGTAACCTGACGGGCAGAACGGCGCCCGCCCCGGTGCGCCGAGGCCAGGGCCGGCATGCGACGACAACTCGCCCCCATCCTCAGCAGCGTGCTATCCAACCTCCGTCACGGCGGGTCGCGACTGGCCGTCTGGTGGTATGGCGTGGACCAGGGACGCTATCTCTTTCTGATGGTGCTGGTCCTGGTAATCGGCGGCCTGGTCTACGCCATTCACGACACCATCCGCAGCCAGAAGGAGCGGCAGGAACTCACCTGTCTGGCGCGCAACATCTACCATGAGGCACGCGGAGAATCGCGATCCGGGCAGCTGGCAGTTGCCCAGGTGACCCTCAACCGCGTGGCATCCAATCTGTTCCCCGACAGCGTTTGCGATGTGGTCTATGAAAAACGCTGGGACCCGCGCCGTCGCCGACTGGTCGGGGCCTTCTCCTGGACGGAGTTGCCGCCCGGTTCCAATCTGGACGAATCCGCCTGGGAGGATGCATGGGAGGTGTCCAAGGCAGCCCTGGCCGGCGAATCGGACGAACGCCTCAACCAGGCCCTCTTCTACCACGCCCGCAGCATCCGGCCGCGCTGGGCAAAGCAGAAGGTGTTTCTGGCCACTATCGGACAACACAGATTCTATCGCTGAACCAGCCACTCACCGGAGAGATAATTCAGGTCACCCAGGCGTCGCGCGGATGCCGAGCCGCCGGCGGCACGGCTTCCCAGTGGCACCCCCGGCTGTTACGGATGAATGCTGGCATCATGGAAAGGAATTGCGTCAACGTCGACCCATGCGGCCACTATCGCCTTGTAGCGGTTGCGCTCCACCGGCAACCCGCTTGAACCAGCGAAGCTTGTCCGGGTTGCGCAGGGCGTGAATTCGGACAATCAGACCGTCTCGAACCTCCAGATTGAACGCCGTTACCGGTGTTCCGTTCTGCCACACCACCAGCCCGGGCGCACCGTTGAAGCGGCAGACAGCCGTATATTGCGACTTTCCCCCGGTTTCCAGGAGATCCGGGCGCACCACCTTGAGCAGGAACCCGGAAACCGCGTCTGCTCCCGTCAGCATGGTCTCAAGCGCGGCCGCCTTACCGCCGCCATCCGGGTGCAGATGCACATCTTCGGCAAAAAGCCGCACGAGCCCCGCCAGATTCCCATCCCGTATGGCGAAGAAAAAAGCCTCCACCAAGCGCCGGTGCGCATATCCGTCGGTAGCCGTCCGACTGGCCGGTTTGCCAATTTTCGCCCGCGCCCGGCTGGCAAGTTTGCGGCAGGCGCTCTCTGTCCGGTCGAGGATGGCGCCAATCTCCCCATATTCGTAGTGAAACAGGTCGTGGAGAATGTACGCAGCCCGTTCCGTGGGAGTGAGGCACTCCAACAGGAGCAACAGCGCCATGGTGATCGATTCGTCCAACTCCACGGCGGCCTCCGGTGACCGCTGTCCACCGCCCCCAACGCCCAATCCGGATGCGCCCGGATGGCCATCGACTGCCGGTTCAGGCAGCCACGGCCCGACATACCGGGTGCGCTGCACCCGGGCACTTTTGAGCTGATCCAAAGCCAGCCGGGTCACCACAGTGGTCAGCCAAGCGTCCGGCGACTCGATGGAGGCGTGGTCCGAATCCAACCAGCGGATGCCCGCTTCCTGGACAATATCCTCGGCGTCGGCCATCGATCCGGTCATACGGTACGAAATGCCCAGCAGCCTTGCCCGTTGGCGTTCGAAGTGTTGTGCTGCACTGTTCATGATCAGGCAACCGCTGTTGCTTCAATCTCCACCAGTAGCGGTTCGAACGCTAGGCGGGTCACACCGATCAGGGTGGCCGTGGGATGGCAACCCGCCGCCTGCAAGCGCTGTTTAAGGCCGGGTTCCGCCGCTGCAAAAGCCGGTACGTCGGTCGTGTAGTAGCGCATGCTCCTCACCTGGCTCAGCGTCATGTCCGCGCCGGCCAACACCCGTTCCAGATTGTCCAGCGCCGCATGGATCTGTCCGGCCAAATCTCCGGGGCAAACCGGATGGCCAGCCTCGTCCACAGCAGTCTGCCCGGCACAGAAGAGCATGCGCTGCGACCCTTGCAGCAGATTACCCTGAACAAATCCATACTGTTCCTGCCACTCCCAGGGATTGATAGTGCGCACCCGCATCAGCCTGTCCTCCCTGACATCTCGGGCACCTCAACGGTTATCAGACTGCAACTGCGGGTGTAGCCCAAGGTTCGTTTAATGGTAGGAAAAACGCTGGCCGTCGCAATGGCAATTGCCAGTTCCAACAACGCCCCCTTGTCGAGCTGCGCCTGGATACGCTTTTCCAGTTCGGAATCGGTCTCCGCACGGCCGGCTACCTGGCGTACGTAGTGATAGATATCCCGCAGCTGTTCCGGGAGGGTATCACCACCGTCCAGCACCGCCCGCACGATGGAGGGGTCGACTCCCTCCTCCAGCGCAAGCCGCACATTGAGTTGCAGACAGTCGCCACAATCCTCCACCAACATGGTTGCCAGCTTGGCCACCCAGTAAGGTTCCACAGCCAGCACTTCCCGGTGGTGGGCCAGAGGCATGAAGTTGTCGAACCGGACATAGCCTTCAGGCGAGTGCTGAAGCAGTTCACGCATATAGGTGCTGTCGTATTGATAGTGCGCTTCGAATTGATCGATTTCTCGAAGGTAATCGCGCGTTGTCATGATCATCGTCTCCTGTACGGGTTGGGTCTGCACACTTGACGAGCGAACGCTTGAAATTGTGACCATCACTTTCCAGAACCGGCGGCGCCACCCAGTTCGCGGGTCACCTGCGCCGCAGCCACCGCGCGGCAACCGCTCGCGTTCTGACCGGCCCAAAGTGGCGAGAAATCCCCACTGCCCATTGCCTCGGCAGCGGCGCGGATGGGGGCGACAGCAGCGGTCGCCAGCGGAAACTCGGGCGGTGCATCGCTCATGGGACCCAGTTCGCGCATGAAGCGGTTGACGATGCCCCGCGCCGGGCGGCCGGTGAACAGGTTCGTCAACGCGGTGTGCCGGACGCTCCCGGACTGAAGCGCGGCACGATGCATCGGGGTGGTGGTGCATTCGGGACAGAGCAGATAGGCGGTACCCACCTGCACCCCCGCCGCACCCAGTGCCATGGCTGCGGCAACACCCTTCACATCGGCAATCCCGCCAGCCGCGACCACCGGAATGCGCACGGCTTCCACCACCTGCGGCAGCAGGGCAAGCGTGCCGATCTGGGTGGAGATATCCCGTTCCAGGAACATACCGCGATGCCCCCCTGCCTCTAGGCCCTGCGCAATCACCAGATCAGCCCCGTTCGCTTCGAGCCATTGGGCTTCAGCCACAGTGGTTGCCGATGAGAGCACAATGGCCCCCCAGGACTTCACCCGCGACAGCAGCTCCGGCGCTGGCAGTCCGAAGTGAAAACTCACCACCGGTGGCGCAAACTCCGACAGCAGGTCCGCCACCTCCGCGGTGAATGGTGCGCGCCCCGGCCCCGGCGGTACCGAGGCGGGATCGATACCGAATTCGCCGTAGTAAGGCGCAAGCGCCCCGCGCCACCGCATCTCCCGCACCCGATCGGGCTGCGGCGGTGTATGGCAAAAAAAGTTGACGTTGTAGGGCCGGCTGCACTGCGCGCGAATCCGGGTCAACTCCTCTCGAATCTTGTCCGGTGCGAAGAGGGCGCAGGGCAGCGAACCCAGGCCACCGGCGTTGCTCACCGCAATGGCGAGCTCACTCTCCTGAACGCCCGCCATGGGCGCCTGAATGATGGGCAGATCAACACCCAGCATATCGGTTAGTCGCATCCCCCCTCCTTTGATTGGCCGCGGCATCCGCGTATAGTTGACTTAATTTATAAGGTTTTCGCAACTCCCCGATGTCCAGCCACCGCAACGCCCTTGCCGACCAGCCCAGCCCCTACCTGCGACAGCACGCCCACAATCCGGTGGCATGGCTGCCCTGGGGCGACAAAGCCCTCGCCCAGGCCCGGGGTGCGGACAAACCCATTCTGCTCTCGATAGGGTACTCCGCCTGCCACTGGTGCCACGTCATGGCCCACGAATCGTTTGAGGATGAAGCAACCGCCAAGGTGCTCAACCGCCTCTTCGTCAACATCAAGGTGGACCGCGAAGAGCGGCCCGATCTGGACAAGATCTACCAGACGGCGCACCAGCTCATGCACCGGCGCGG
>JBNLBB010000005.1:0-13422 GCA_050302415.1 Gammaproteobacteria bacterium
GGCACCCTGGTTCGCCGAGCACCAGATCACGACCCTGGACAACGGCCGGGTGGCCACCGAGGGCCCGGATGCCCTCCCCTATCAGACCAGCAACCCCAAGGTCTTCGCCGGGGGTGACATGGTGCGTGGTTCCGACCTGGTGGTTACCGCCGTCTGGGAGGGCCGTGAAGCGGCCAAGGGGATCCTCGACTATCTCGATGTCTAACATGGCGGTTTTTTCCCACCGCGAGTGCCGCTAAACTAACCGCCTTTTGCCCAACCAGGGAATTTCCATGCCGGAGCTGCAAAACGACCGATTCCTGCGCGCCCTGCTGCGCCAACCCGTAGACCGTACCCCCATGTGGATCATGCGCCAGGCCGGTCGTTATCTGCCCGAATACCGGGCCACCCGGGCTCAGGCCGGCGACTTCATGACCCTGTGCAAGACCCCGGAACTGGCGTGCGAAGTGACGCTGCAGCCGCTGGAACGCTACGCCCTGGACGCCGCCATTCTCTTTTCTGACATTCTCACTATTCCCGACGCCATGGGCCTGGGGCTGCATTTCGAAACCGGCGAAGGTCCCGTGTTCGACAAGCCGGTGCGCACGGAGGCCGATGTGCGCGCGCTGGGGGTCCCCGACATGGAAACCGATCTGCGCTACGTGATGGATGCCGTGCGCACTATCCGTTCCGCGTTGAATGGAAGCGTACCGCTGATCGGATTTTCCGGCAGCCCCTGGACCCTGGCCACCTACATGGTGGAGGGCGGCTCAAGCAAAGAGTACGCGAACATCAAGGGCATGCTGTTTGACCGCCCGGACCTGATGCACCGGGTGCTGGATGTCACCACGCGGGCGGTCATTGACTACCTGAATGCACAGGTGGCCGCCGGCGCTCAGGCGATGATGGTGTTCGATACCTGGGGCGGGGTGCTCTCGCCGGGCAACTACCAGGCGTTTTCGCTCGACTACATGCAGCGGATTGTCGATGGCGTGACCCGCGAAGCGGAAGGTCGACGGGTGCCTGTCATCCTCTTCACCAAGGGGGGCGCACAGTGGCTGGAATCCATGGCCAACACCGGGTGCGACGGGCTGGGACTCGACTGGACCATTGAAATCGGCGAGGCCCGCAAACGGGTGGGTGACCGGGTTGCCCTGCAGGGTAATATGGACCCGAGTGTGCTCTACGCCTCGCCGGGGAGAATTCGTGACGAAGTGGCCGCCATTCTGGCCTCCTTTGGAACCGGCAGCGGCCATGTGTTCAACCTGGGTCACGGTATCCATCAGCACGTCAACCCGGACCACGTGACCGCCCTGGTCGAAGCGGTGCACGATCTGAGCCCTGCCTACCACCAGTGATGCCAGGCCGGGCACCGCCTGCGGTGCCCACGCCCAATCCCGTGAATTCAGTACTGAAAGCCGGACGCTGCCTCCTGCAGCTCGCAGGCCATTTGCGCCAACTCTTCACTGGCCCGGGTGATCTGTGCGGATCCGTCGGAGGTTTCGATGGCCACCCGCCGGATCGCAGTCAGATTGCGACTGATTTCATCGGCCACCGCAGACTGCTCTTCCGAAGCGCTGGCAATTTGTGCGTTCATATCGGTAATCCGCGCCACTGCACAATCGATCGCACTGAGTGCCGTTCCCGCGGCCACCGCCAGATCGACGCTCACCCCGGCGCGTTGCCGGCTGGTTTCCATGACCGCCACTGCCTCGCCGGCGTTGGTCTGCAGCCGTTCGATCATCTGCCGAATCTCGCCCGTGGAATTCTGGGTTCTGCTCGCCAGGGTTCGCACCTCGTCGGCAACCACGGCAAAACCGCGCCCCTGATCTCCGGCACGCGCCGCTTCGATGGCGGCATTGAGCGCGAGCAGATTGGTCTGCTCCGCGATACTGCGGATCACGTCCAGAATCCGGCCGATGTTCTCGCTGTCCTGTTCCAGATTGATGATGGTCTGAGCGGCCTGTTCCAAATCGGCCGCCAACTGCTCGATACTGGATCTCACCTCCTCCACCACCCGCCGCCCCTGATGGGACTCCTGCTGCACCTGTTCCGCGGAATGGGAAGCCTGATCGGTACTGCGCGCCACTTCATGGACCGTCGCCGTCATCTGCTCCATGGCGGTCGCCACGGTTTCGATATCCCTCTGCTGTTGTTGAATGCCGGCACTGGTTTGTTCGGTAATGGTCGCCAGCTCTGTGCTTGAGGAGACGAGCTGCAGGGTAACCTGTCCCAGGCCGCGAACGGTGTGCTGAAAACCGGCCACCATCTCGTTGAAGGCCTCGCCCAGGCGACCGAACTCGTCCTTGCGTCGGGAGTGAATTCTGCGGGTCAGGTCGTGCTCCTCGGCCGTACGGTGCAGAGTTTCCGACACCTCTTCCACCGGCAGCACCACCACACGGGCCAACCAGCCCATCAGCAGCAGCGCGCCGGTGATCAAGGAGACTGCAATGCCCACAGTTGTCCACAACTCGTTCATGAACTGGGTCTCTATGTCACCCACATAGACACCCGTTCCCAATACCCAACCCCAGGGTGCGAATTTTTTCACATAGGAGATTTTGGCTTCAGGCTGATCACTTCCCGGTTTCGGCCAGTAATAGTCCACATAGCCGGCTCCCTGTTTCCTTACCAGTTCCACCATGGCCCGAAACAGCTGCTTCCCGTGGGCATCTTCCATCTCCATCAGCGGCTTGCCGTTCAAGGACGGTTTGACAGGGTGCATCACCATCACCGCGTTGAGATCATTGATCCAGACATAATTGTCCGTGTCGTACCGCAGGTGTTCGACAGCACTGAGTGCGGCCTGTTGGGCGGCCACCGGCGAGAGCTCGCCGCGCTGCGCCTTTTGGTGGTAGTGCTCCACCAGAGAATCCGCCTGTTCAATGATCTGGCGCACGGCCATCTGGCGGTCAGTGACCATGCGTTCGTGCATGTGACCGAGGAGCAGCGCATCCTGAAGAACGATTCCGACAAGAACGACAGAGACAACCAGTGCCAGCTTCCAGCGAAGCCTGGCATTTGCTACGAGCGAGAACATGACGCGATCCCTTTCTTTTTTTGGCAACAAACCTGCGCGCCGAGTGCCGATGGCACTGCGGCCTGCCGTTTGATCCCTGCCTTCTGTTTTTTCTTACGGACTCGACCAACTCTGACGGTTGGCTTGGCCTGATCTGCAAATTAAGAATAGATTAAGTGTCCGGGTTGGCAAGTCCAGCCTACAGCCCGCGCAGGTTGAGCATCAATACCATGCAGGCGCGCTTGAATGCGGCGACGGTGGCCTCGCTGATGTTGTCGCTCCAGACCACGCAGTATCCCCAGGGTTGGTTGCGTACGAACAGGCTGTGGACCAGACACTCCCCGGTTTCTGGATAGTGCGCGAGCAGTCCCTCGTACCGTCCCAGATCTTCGGCCCTGATCCATACACCCAGCGGCTTCTGCAAAAGCCGGGTCACGACTTCCGACTCCTCCACGGAACTGCCGTCACCCGATTCGGGCCGGGAGAAAAGTTGCAGCAGTCCACTCCCCTCCCATTGCCTGCCCACCACCACCATGGCAGTAAGCTTCAGATGCTTCTCAATGGCGGCGATGAACTGGGAACAGGCCTGGCGTAGGGATTCAGGATTGAACTGCGGCGCGCCCCCCTCGTTGGCGACCGCCGTCGATTCCTGAACCGGTGGCCGAGCTGGTTCATGATGGGCAGCTTCGTTCGAGCCTTCCCGACGCTGTCCACGACATGTCGCCGCGGCCCGCTCCAGCTTGGGATTGCGGGGTGGCGCAGGCATGAGCGGAACAAACTCGCCGTCACCCTTCATGTTGGGATACCAGCTCACCAGCGCCGCGCCGGCCCCTGCATGGGCACTCCACACTTCTGCCGGAACGGCAGAGGGAGCCTGATGCAGGATTTCACCCACCATCTTGTAGCGTGGTTCCATCTCCCGTTGCAGCAACCCCCGCCAGGCATTGGCGGAAATATCGGTAGCCAATCCCAACAGCTTTGCCCTGCGATCCTGTTTCCGCAAATCGGGATTCAGGGCGGTCGACAGCAGCGTCGGCAACTCCCAGGATTTGGCCAGTGCCGCGGTGAGCTGATCCAGGGTGAAGCCACGCTGGTGCTGCCAAGCAACCTCCAGTGAAGTGCCTTCCGGTACGGTATACAGACATTCAATCACCGCATCACTGGCCATTGCGCGCACACAGAGTTCGCCCAGGTTGAGCATCAGTCCGGCCGCGTAGGCCTCTTCAAAGCGATGGTCGCGATTCGCCGACCCCATCTGGCGGGCGAGACTCGCCGAGAAAATGTTTCTCCGGTAGATCTGACGCAACACCCTGAGCCACTCCTGGGGAACCAGATCTTCCAGATCCGGCGCCTGAATCACCAGACTGCGTACCGCGCTTTCGCCCAGCATGAGAATCGATTGCTCGATGCTGAAGACCACCCCCTCTTTGCCGCGGTTGGCATGGCGCAGCAGCAATGTGGTCAATAGCGGATCGCGCGCGGCCACCTGGGCAAACTGCCAGGTATTGAGATTGGGTTTGCGGAAGAGCGCATTGATCTCCTGGCGACAGCGCCGCTGCATGGGCAGTCGCGACTGCGACAGGCGCTCCACCCACAGGTCCAACTGGCTGGCGGAGGGGGTCACTGAACCGATCCGTCCTGGTTGTCACTCTCTCCGGTGGGTTCCTGCAACAGAGCGGCAGCAGCCCGCGTATTCAGCACCAGAATCGATATTCTTCGATTGATGGCAGCGTAGGGATCTTCGCGATTGAGCGGTACGGAATCGGCCAGCCCCGCAACCCGGACAATCTGTGATGCCGGCAATCCACTGCTGACCAGTCCACGGCGCGCAGCATTGGCGCGGTCCGCGCTCAGCTCCCAGTTGCTGAACCAGACATCGCGCGCAAAGGGACGTGCGTCGGTGTGTCCCGAGATGCTCACACGATTCGGCAAGGCTGCGATGGCGGGCGCCAGTTCTGTCAGAATCTCACGGGCATAAGGTTCCATTTCGTCACTTGCCAGGCGGAACATTGGGCGCTTCGCTTCATCGATAATCTGCACCCGCAGACCATCCCGCGTCAGTTCAACACGTACTTGGTCGAAATAACGATTGAGTTCCGGATTCTCCTCCACCCGTTTCAGCAGTTCCTTGCGCAGCGCCTCGAGACGCTTCGTCTCTTCCTCTTCAGCCCGGGTGACAATGTCGCGCTTGCCCTCATTGGTTTTTTTCACCTGACCGGTGCTGCGGGTCAGGTCCTCGCCTCCGCCCTTGATCACCGCAGTGGCGTCACCCGCGCCGCTGCCGCCGCTCATGGAAACGCGCCACGGGTTTTCAAAGTACTCGGCAATGCCCTTGAGGTCGGCCTGCGATGTGGAACCGATCAGCCACATCAACAGAAAGAAGGCCATCATGGCGGTCACGAAATCGGCATAGGCGATCTTCCAGGCACCACCATGATGACCATGGTGACCCTTGCGGACCTTCTTGATGATTATCGGGCGTTTTTCGTCCAGATTCATGAGCGCGTCTCCCTGCTATTTCTTGCGCAGCAGTTTTTCCAGCTCCTGGAATCCGGGGCGATCCACGGAATAGATCACCTTGCGGCCGAACTCAACCGCAATCGGCGGGGGAGATCCGTTCATGTAGGCGAGCAGTGCCGCCTTGATGCATTTCAGGTGTTTGCTCGACTCGTTCAGCCGCTGTTCCAGACGCACCGCGAGCGGACCGACGAACCCGTAGGCAATGAGAATTCCGAGGAAGGTGCCAACCAGCGCCGCGGCGATCAGCTTGCCCAGTTCTGCAGGCGGTATGCCCACTGATTCCATGGTATGCACCACCCCCATCACCGCCGCCACGATCCCGAACGCGGGCATGCCGTCAGCCAGTTTCTGCAGAGCGTTGACCGACTGCATGCCCTCCTCGTGATGAGTCTCGATATCCAGATCCATGAGGTTGTCGATTTCGTTGGTATCGAGGTTGCCACTCGCAATGATCCGAAGGTAGTCAACAATGAAATCCATGGCGTGGTGGTCCGCCAGGATCTTTGGCGACTTGCGGAAGAGTTCACTCTTTTCGGGAGCATCAATATCCCCTTCAATGGCCATCAGACCGTCCTTGCGGATTTTCTGAAACAGATTGTTGAGGACCAGCAGTGTTTCGATATAGAGCGCCTTGTTGTATTTGGAGCCCTTGAACACGCCGGGCAGATCCCTGAGCGTCGCCTTGAGGGTCTTGCCCATATTGCTGACGAAGAAGGCGCCCATTGCCGCACCGCCAATGATCAGCAGTTCCACCGGCTGCATCAGCACACCGACATGGCCGCCTGCGATGATGAAGCCACCGATCACGGAACCGATAACCGCCAGGTATCCAAAAATTGTAATCATGTTGCTGTCCGTAAAATGCGTCGGCGGAGCAGGCACAGCCACACAGCCGCCCTCCTGACCAACAATCAAGTACCTAGAAAGTTTAGCAACCGCTCAACGGGCTGCCAGAAACCGGCCGCGAAGTTTTACAGTGGAAACTGCGACCGATATGCTGACCCTTGGACCGCCACGATTCACACCATGCCGAAACACCACGACAGCCAGGCCGCCGGACTCTTTGCGATACCGCCGGATCTCGATCCCGCCAACCCTGCCGATCGGGCCCGGATCGTCATACACACCAGCGGCACGCTGTCGGACCTGCTCGCACAACACCTCTGCCACAACCACCCCCCCGACCTGTCACCGCTTGATCCCGGTACAGCCCAGGCCATGATCGCGGCGCAGATTCGTAGTTTTCTGGTATTCATTGCGATTGGCCGCTATCAACAGAGCAGTGTCGGCAATCCGTGGGCCGGTTCGGTAGTGGAGCAACTGCAGGGCCTCTTCCCCACCGTTTGGGATTCGGACATTCATCCCTTTGTGGCAGGCATCCGAAAAAGCTACCCGCAACTGGGCGACAGTATTGCCGACAAGCTCCGGGATCCGTTTGCCCCCTATCAAGGCGCCAGCGTCGTACACATGGAGGCTGACCTGCTCGGTTCACCTTTCGGCCGGCTCCTGCGCCTGGTGATCCCCGCCTTTTACTCCGAGGCCCAGCACACCGCGGCTGGCAAGGCCCTTCTGGATCTCGCCGCGCGCGGTACCCGTGCGTTTTTGGCCGATATCTGCAACGCTTGATCAGACGGGGTTGCAAGCGATATGAGGGGCGGGATAATGTCCCTAAAAAGTGAGTACAAACTCCCCCAGACCGGATCAGGAAGTGCCTATACCGAGTGCCACCCATAGTTCTGCACAGCGGCCCCGTGCGCTGATCCGACGCCTGTCGCACTGCCTGGGACGGGTGTTCCTGGCCGCCATCTGCTGCACCGTGATGCCCACCGCCGGCGCGCAGAGTGCGGTCAATCAGGCCGTGGCCATTTCCCAGGACCTCGACCAACTTGCGCGCCAACTGGATTCGGAGACGGCCAACCAGATTCTGCAAAGCGACATGGTGGAACTGAAGCAGTTCATCGAACGCGCCACGCACGATCTCCAGGTCGCCAAGCTCGCCCTGCAGAGCGGAGATTTCGAAACGGCGGGAAGCGCCACCGCGAGCGGGCTTCGGGCCTATAAACTCGCTGCCGATACACTGCTCACGGCCAGCAAATCAGAGGACCAGCTGCGCCGGGAAAACCAGGCGCTGCTGGCGGAGATCGAATCCTATCGACAGGCCTTTGCTGCAGCACTGCGCAATCAGGGACCCGGTTCTGCCGGACTGTTGGACACCCGGGAGATTGACCAGCTGCTTCACCAAGCAAGACAGCTCGACGCAAAGAATGACCCCCGCGAAGCCCAGCGTCTGTTGCGCCAGGCACAGCAAATGACCATATCGGCGCTGACCAGCATCCGCCAGAGCGAAACCGTGGTCTACTCCCTGGAGTTCCGCACTCCTGCCGATGAGTACCGCTACGAGCGCGACCGCTATCGTGACTACCTGCAATTGGCGAAACAGATGCTCAGCAGCGAGCAAGCCCAGGGCCCAAAGGGCAATCTGTTCAAGAAGTATCTTCAGGAGGGTTTGGGCATTGCCAAAGAGGCGGAATCCAAGGCCAACTCGGGCGACCACCAAAATGCCATCACGGGCATGGAACAGGCCAATGACAGCCTGATCCGCGGCCTGCAGTTGCTGGGACTTCCGGTATCTCGCTGATCTGTCAGGTGGTACGGGTCAACGCTACAAAGCGTTCCACAGCTTCCTTGATGGATAAAAAATTATAGGGCTTGACGATATAGCCTCGGGCTCCCCGTTCAATGGCGGACTTGATCGTTACTGCATCCCGTTCCCCGGTCTGCATCACCACGTAGGCATTGGGATTATTTGTCATGATCTCCTCGAGCGCATCGAGGCCGCTTTTTCTGGGCATGTTGATATCCAGAAAGATCAGATCATGTCCGCGCTCAGCGTGAGCCGCAACAGCCGCCTCACCATCCACCACTTCTTCAATGCTCGAAATATTCATCTGACGCAACATGGTCGCCAGCAACATCCGCATATTGGAATAGTCGTCCGCAATCAATGCATGAATCTTATTCAAGCTCCACCACCTCCGATGCACAGGGTAATCGAAACCAGAATCGGCTGCCTGCCCCGACACGGCTCTCCACACCCAGTTCTCCATGGTGTTCATCCACAATCCGCTTACATATGGCCAGCCCCAGACCGGTACTCTTTTCACCCGCCGTAGCCAGCACGCTGCCCCGGGCGAAGGCGTTGAAGAGAGACTGCTGTTCGCTTTCCGGGATTCCTGGCCCCTGGTCCTCGATGGAAAACTCGACCATACCCCCGTGGGCGTTTGCCACGCTGACCTGGACCCGCGAGCCGGAGGGGGCGAACTTCACCGCATTGCCCACCAGATTGGCCAGTACCTGCTGAATTCTGGCGCCATCCATCTCCACCTCGCCAAGGCTGGGCCCTACCGCCACCTCCAGCACAATGCCTTTTCGCTCTGCCTGCAGTGCCATGCGGTGCTTCAACTGGACAAGCAGCTCCGCAATCCCGGTCGGTGTTTTGCGTATCTCCAGGCGCCCCGCTTCCATCGCACTCGCTTCCAGCAGATCATCGATCATGCGCAGCATCTCATCGCCGGCCAGCTGCATCTGCTTCACCAACTCCTGCTGATCATCCGACAGCTCGCCCAGCACCCCCGCGCCCAACAGGTTGCAGGTACCGGAGATAAATCCGAGTGGATTGCGCAGGTCGTGGGCCGCCATGCCGAAAAACCGGTTTTTCAACTGGTTCAACAACAGCAGCTCTTCGTACATTCGCGTTTTCTGCAGGGTAATGGAGAGCTGCCCCACAATCTCCTGCAGAAATTCCACATGGGTCCGGTCAAAGGCATGAGCGTCACGACTGGAAAAAAACACAAAGCCCACGGGTTTGCCCTCCGCAATCAGTGGGCAGGTTAGACTTGAGCGGACCCCCTCGGCAACAATCAGACGGGTTGATTTGGAGTGGGGTTTACGTTTCAGATAGTCGTCCAGATCATTGATTATTCTGGGCTCGCCCGTCTCCATGACCTGTTGCAGACTGCTGTCGGCAAGCGGTGCGCAGTAACCCGCCTTGATGCGTTGTACCGGCCATTCAGCCCTGGACCATAGAGCCTTGGCTATCCGGGTGCCGTCAGGTTGTGTTTCGATGATGGAGAAACCGATCCGCTCAAAAGGTATGAGCCCTCGAAACGCATCGTAGAAACGGTTGAGTACATCTTCGAGGAGCAGACCGCTGTTGATCTCCTTGGTCATGCGGACCAGGGCGTCCATTTCGGAAAACCGCTGTCTGAGCTCCCCACCCAGGCGTTCCAGGACACGCCCCAGCTCCGCCACTTCATCCGTACCGTCAACCAGGCAGGGCACGTCAAACTGTCCGGCCGCAATCTCCCTCGCGGCGTAGAGAATCTGTTTCAGTCGGGGATCATTTTCGGACATGGTTTTCGCGACGGTCGGTGTTGCCTTCCCGATGGCGGTCTATTCCGAAAATATAGCAGCTGCTTCGGGACCTACCTTTTTCCGACAAGCCGGGACAGTGTGGCACTGACCCGCTGGAACTCACTCTCCAGGCTGGGCAGCAGCGACCACGCCGATTCGGCCCTGGTGCCCCGTTCCGAGAGCAGGGGTTCCAGCAGCTCCACCATGTCGTGGGCGCCCAGGCTCATACAGGCGTCCCGCAGGCTGCCGGCGGATATCGACATCTCGTTCAGCTCGCCCCGCTCCAGGCATTGGCGCATGTGGCTTAGATGGGTTGTGCCATCCAGAATGAACTCGTCAATCAGCGCCTGGAAATCGCCCCCCATGAGGCTGCGAAGCGAACTGAGCGTGTCGTCGTCGACGGAGGGTTCAGGGCGTTGCGTTGATGGCACCAGCCAGCGACCCAGCTCCCGCGCCAGGTTCTGGGTCGACATCGGTTTGGAGAGGTAGCCGTCCATCCCGGCGCACATGCACTTGTCACGGTCCTCCGCCAGGGCATTGGCCGTCATTGCCACAATCGGGACCCGGGTGGCGCTGTCGCGTTCCAGTTCCCGGATGCGGGCAGTCGCTTCGTAGCCATCCATGACCGGCATCTGGCAATCCATCAGAATGATGTCGTAGGTGCGTCCAGCCACCAGCCGAAGTGCCTCTTCGCCGTCGGTTGCCCGATCTGCCACCACACCCAGCTTTTTCAGAAACTCCACCGCCACCTGCATGTTGACTTCGTTGTCCTCCACCACCAGGGCAAAGTAGCCATGGAATCGGGCATCGTCGGCTGCATCCCCAAGCACCGCTGACAATGCTTCGGAACCGGGAAGATCCGGTGCCAGAGCCAGCAACAGTTTGGTTCGCCGCAAGGGCAGATAGAGCGTTTCGGCCGCAGCCCCGATCTCCGTACCGTTGGCCTGGCGGAGCCAGATGAGCCTGGGCCGGCGGGCGGCAGCGATGGCCTTCAGCGCCGCGCTGAAACCCTCCTCGTCCCGATCGACGGCGCCCGGCGAGACCAGGCATGCCACGTAGGGGGCCTGTGTCTCGTCGTTAATCACATTCAGCGCTTCTTGCTCACCAGGGACCACGGTCAACGATACATCCCAAACCGCACACACCGCGCGCAGCTGCTCCGCCACTTCGTTGACCCGGCTCACCAGCAACACCCGCGCGCCCCGTAATCCTTCGATCACCGGACCGGCGAGCCAGACCGGTGCCCCCTTGCCCCGTGGCAGCACCAGGTCCAACCAGAAGACACTGCCCTCTCCGGGTCTGCTTTCGTAACCCATCTCGCCGCCCATCAGGTGGGTCAGCTGGCGGCTGATGGCCAACCCCAACCCGGTACTTCTGACCTTGTTGTCGGAGACCACCCCCGAATCGGCAAACCGTTCGAACAGCTCCTTGCGCAACGCCTCGGGAACGCCCTTGCCCGTATCCTCCACCGAGATATGGAGCCCGATCTGCGCCGCATCGCGCAGGTCAGCCGCCACCCGCACCACCACAGCCCCGCTGTCGGTGTATTTGATGGCATTGACCAGCAGGTTCACCAGGATTTGGCGCAGCCGGTTTGGGTCGCCGACCACCAGACTGCGAAGCGCCGGATCGATTACCGCCGCCAAGTGCAAGCCCTTTTGCGCGGCAATGGCCGCCTGGCTCTGGGTACAGCTCTCCACCAGATCGCACAGGTCGAATTCCACGGGTTCGAGCTTCATGCGGCCCGCCTCGATTTTGGAAAGATCGAGGACATCATTCACCACGTGCAGGAGGTGGTCGCCGGACTCCAGCGCCCGCCCGAGATATTCGCACTGCTGGGCGGAGAGCGGCGTGCGTTGCAGCAAGGTCAGCATGCCCATGAGCCCGTTCATGGGTGTTCGGATTTCGTGGCTCATGGTGGACAGGTAGGAGGCCTTCTCGGCGCTTTTGCGCAGCGCCCAGTCGCGTTGGATGCGCAGGGTCTCCTCTGCCTGCAGCCTATGGGTGACCTCCTGTTGCAGCAGCTCGACGGCTTCCCTGAAATCCTGGGTGCTCTCCGCCACCCGTTGCTCCAGCTGCTCGTTGGCCCGCGCCAGCTCTTCGCGGGTCTTTAGCCAGACGATTTCGGCTTCGATGCGGCGGGCGAATATCTGCAGCACGGAGAGGGTGAGTGGATCCAGGCCACCGGGGGAGTGGCGCACCGACAGGAAGACGCCGCAAATGGTGCCGTCGGCACACCACAGCGGCAGGGCATCCACCTGTTCCGCACCGAGCTCCCGCAACAGTCGGTCTTTGGGAAACGCGGCCAGCGCACCACCGGTGATGGTCTCCCGGATGCCGCCCGCCACCACTTCCGCCAGCGTGTCTGCCACTTCCACGTGGGTCAGATCCACCCCGGTCAGCGGACGGGACTGGCCCACGAGGTCGTAGTACCTGCAGGCATCATCGAACAGCAGCACCCCGGTCCAGTCCGCGTTGGCCAGAAGCGCAGCGGCACTGGCTGCCGCGTCAAACTCGCCGGTCGGATAGGTTTCGGAGACGGCATGGGCCGTTTTGCGCAGCAGTTGAACGCTGCGGTTGCGTTCCTCGATCTCTCTGCCGAGACGCTCATTGGCTTCGGCCAGTGCCTCGGCCTGAAGCTGGGTCTCGCGTTTGAACAGATAGGGCCTGCGGATGGACTGATAGGCACTGAACAGCAGCATCAGTGCAACCACCACCACACCCGCCCAGACCATGGGGTTGAGCCCGGTCGAAGCGGTGGCGGGCACGGTGCGCAGCCAAAGCTGTCGATCCAGGAACTCCACTGGCCGTTGGATGCCGGGCAGATTGCTCACCTCTCCGGTGCGCCACAGCGACCGCCCGCGCCCGTCCTGCAGATCAAATTCGTAACCAAACCACGGGTCTGTTGCCGCTTTCACATCGCCGGTGAGTTCGGTGAGCGACATGACCATGGCGATGGCCCGCAGGCGGTGCGCCGCAGTGGCATTCATCTCTTCTATTGGCACCGAGACCAGCAGACCGCTCTGCTTGCCCTCGGTGGCAAGAAAACCGTAAACGATCCCGTTCTGAGTGACTTCCAGGGTATCAAGCTGATTCCAGATCCAGTCGACGCTGCTGCGCTGTGGATTGGCCGCGCCGAGCCAGGTGGTACCCCCCTCCTGCACTCCCAGAAAACCCACCACCGGCAGCCCCGCCGCGGAAACTTCCCCGACCCGCTGGCTCAGCTGTTCCAGGCTTATGTCCGGCGCTTCGGCGACCAGGGTCAGGGTGGCATCGAGCACCGCTTGCAGACGGCTCTGAATCTCCGCCGCTTGAGCGGCAGCGACACGCACCAGCTGGTCGTTGGCGCGGACCGCGTTGTGCTGATGGTAGGCAATGCCAACGACCCCCCCGGCAATCAGGGAAAAAGTCAGTGCCAACAGGACTGCGGATATATGACCAGAGAGTTTCACGTCTTCCGTAACCGGGGGCGCGTGGCCCGGCAGATTGGA
>JBNLBB010000005.1:13522-44890 GCA_050302415.1 Gammaproteobacteria bacterium
GGACCCGTTCCTCCACCTCGGCGGGGTAAATTTTATTGATTTAGAGCAATAAAAATTCTGGGCAAGATAAGCGAAAAAAAATCTTTCCTATCAGTATCTTGAAAATACCAACCCAGATGTGCCTGACACCTTCCGCAGTGCGCATAGCGCCAGAGATAGGGCGGAAACCAGCTGTACAGGGAAGTCGGTGGACCCGATACGCGACATCCCGGCGCGCGGGCAAAGATGGCGATCGCAAACCGGACGCCCGCCGGATTGGTTTTGTGGTGCCGGAACCGGCCAGCCATCCGGGAGGCGTCGCCAGCCTCGGCGATCAGATGCTGGCACTGGGCACAGCGCCAGACCTCCCCTCCGGCCGTCGTCAGATCGCTGGCCGCAGGATCGGACACGTCCTCCGGTGTGGATGCTGGCGCGCGTGTCTTGCGCAGCACCTGCACCGGCAGGGACCGCCGGTCAGACGAGGTTGCGTGGCGCTCCATCGAGGTAGGCCCGTATGTTGTCCGCCACCTGATCGATCAGCCGCTGCCGCGACTGTTGTCCCGCCCAGGCCACATGGGGCGTCACCACCAGGTTGGGGATCCCGGGCTGGAGCAGCACCTGCCCGGCAGGCGGTGGCTCCACCCGCAGGACATCCATCCCGGCTCCGCCTATCACTCCCCCCTTCAACGCCTCCACCAGCGCTGTCTCATCGACAATGCCGCCCCGGGCCGTGTTGATGACGATGGCATGGGAAGGCATCAGCGCCAGCTCGCGGGCCCCGATCAAGTGCTCGGTTTCGGGGGTCAGCGGGCAGTGCAGGGTCAGCACATCCAGTTGGGGCAGCATCTCTTCCAGCAGCACCCGCCCTTCCGGCGCCGTTGTCGATCCCGGGCGTGCCGCCACCAATACCCGCATCCCGAATGCCTCGGCTATCCGGGCCACGCCCCGGCCCAGCTCGCCGTATCCCACGATGCCCAAGGTCGCACCCGACAGCTCACCAATAGGTGCCGGAAACAGGCAGAAAAAGGGGCTGGCGGTCCAGTCACCGGCCTTCACCCCCGCCCGATGGGCATCGAGGCTGCGGCGCAGGGTCAGCATCAGCGCAAAGACATGTTCCACAACTGAGGGGGTGCCATATCCCCGCACATTGCAGACCGGTATGGCGCGCGCACGCGCGGCCTGAAGATCCACGTTGTTGGTGCCGGTTGCGGCCACGCAGATCAGCTTGAGACTGGGTGCCCGTGCGATCTCGGTGGCGCCCACCAGCACCTTGTTGCTGACCACCACATCGGCGTCGCGGATCCGCGCAGCCGTCTCTCCGGCGGGCGTTGCCGCGTGTACGGTCCAGCGCTGCAGGGTCTCTCGCAGCCGTGAGAGATCGAGATCCGGTCCCAGGGAGTCGCCGTCCAGGATCACACCATGCATCTTGTTTGCCTCGCTATAACAGCCACAGCAGCACCACCGGCAACGTCAAGGCCGCCGCGGCAGTCTGCATGGTCAGGATACTGGCCATGAGCGTGCTGTCACCCCCCAACTGGCGGGCAAGCACGTAGGAGGTGGGTGCACCGGGCAACGCAGCGAAGAGGACGACCACCTGCAGCACCAGACCCTCCACGCCCAGCAGGCGGCAACCGGCCCACATGACCAGCGGCGTGACCAGCAGTTTGAACAGGGTTGCCAGCAGCACCGTGCGGCCGTTGGAGCGGGATGCCTGCCAATCCAGACCCGCGCCCACGGCCAGCAGTCCAAGCGGCAGGGAGGCCTGACCGAGTATTCGGAGAAACTCCGCAGCCACTTCGGGCAGCGGTATCCCAGTCTGATTGACCGAAATTCCGGCCACGCAGGCAAGGATCAGCGGATTGCGGATCAGCGCCAGCAACATGCGCCGCAGCCCGCTGCCGGCGTCGGCAAAGCGCACCAGTATGGTGACGCAGAGTAGATTCACCAGCGGTACCATGACCGCCAGGGTCACCGCCGCCAGGGTCATGCCGTCCCCGCCAAACAGCCCCGCCACCGCCGCCAGGCCCACGTAGGTGTTGAAGCGGATCCCGCCCTGAAACACGGAAGTGAAGCCCGCGGGTGTGGTTCCGAAAATCGGCCGCAGCACCACCAGCAGGAGACTGGAGACCAGGGTACAGGCAATCAGCCCGATGGCCATGCGGGACACGGCGGACCAGTTGATGACCGCGGTGGCGGTATGCAGAAAGAGCAGGGCCGGAAACAGCAGGAAGTAGACCAGCCTTTCCACCGGCGGCCAGAATCCATCGCCCGGAAACGTGCCCCGACGCAGCAGATGGCCCAGCACGATGACTGCAAAAATCGGCAGCAGTGCCGTGAGTACTGTGCCACTCACTCAACCCCCTGACTCCACGGTGCATGAACAGAGCTGTGCGTCGCCAGCCGGCTCGGGCTATGATTCCGGCGACATGAGCCAATTCACCCGCGACGATAACTTCCAACACGACCAATCCGGATTCACCGGTGTCCTGCTCACCAATCTGGGTTCACCCGATGCACCGACGGCACCCGCGCTGCGGCGCTACCTGGCGGAGTTTCTCGGCGATCCGCGCGTGGTCGAGACGCCGCGCTGGCTGTGGCGTCTGATTCTACACGGGATCATCCTGCGCGTGCGCCCGGCCAAATCGGCCAAACTTTACCGGGCGGTCTGGACGGATCAAGGCGCGCCCCTGATCCACATCAGCAACCGTCAGCTGACTGGCGTGGAGGCCAGGCTGCGCGCAATCCACTCCGGGAATTTCAGGGTGGCCATCGCCATGCGTTACGGCTCACCCGCCATCAGCGAGGTGCTGGAACGGTGGCGCACAGCAGGGCTTCGCCGGCTGGTGGTCCTGCCGCTCTATCCGCAGTACTCGGCGACCACCACCGGCACCACCTTCGATGCGGTTGCCGACTGCTTGAAACAATGGCGCTGGGTACCGGAGCTTCGTTTCCTCAACCACTACCACGACGACCCGGGCTACATTGCCGCCATCGCCGACTCCATCCGTCAGGGACGTACCGACCGGAGCCATCTGCTCTTCTCCTTTCATGGATTGCCGCAGCGGTATCTGCAAGCGGGAGACCCCTATTTCTGCCACTGCCAGAAAACCGCCCGCCTGGTCGCCACAGCACTGGGCCTGAACGAATCCGCCTGGAGCGTCGCCTTCCAGTCGAGATTCGGGCGGGAGCCCTGGCTGCAACCCTACACAGACGAGCGCCTGCGCGAGCTGGCTGTGCGGGGGGACCGCAGCGTGACGGTGGTCTGCCCCGGCTTTGCAGCCGATTGCCTGGAAACGCTGGAAGAGATCGATGCCACCTATCGCCGGGAATTCGTGGACGCCGGTGGCCGGTCATTCACCTACGTGCCGGCATTGAACGACTCCACCCCGCACATCGAGGCGCTCTCGGCAATCCTGTCGACTGCGGCCGGTGATTGGCTGGACCGGTCTGATCCGGATCCTGCACTCACCCGGCAACGGGCGGTCGCACTCGGCGCTGCCCGCTAACCGCCCAATTCCGCCAAAAGGCGCCGAATCATATCGTCAGCCTGGGCCGCGTACCCGCCGCCAAACAGATTGGCGTGATTGAGGATGTGGTAGAGGTTGTAGAGATCGCGGCGCACACCGTAGCCCGCATCTAGAGGCCACTCCTCGTTGTAGGCAGCATAGAAATCGGGCGGAAAGCCACCGAACAGCTCCGTCATCGCCAAGTCGGCCTCCCGGTCCCCGTAGTAGACGGCCGGATCAAATATGACCGGTGTACCATCCGCCAGTGAAGCCTGGTTGCCGCCCCACAGATCACCGTGGAGCAACGCGGGTTCTGGCACGTAATCCGTAAAAAATCCACGCAACTCGTGGCACAACCGGTCCGCGCGCCCGGCATGGAAGCCGCTGGGGTCGCGCTGGAGCAGCAGGTTAATCTGAAACCCCAACCGCTGCACACCATAAAAAGTGGGCCAATCGCCGGTCCACCGATTGGGCTGGGGGGTCCGGCCGATGGTGTTGTCCCGATGCCAGCCAAACCGCTCTGCCGTTTGCCGGTGCTGCCCGGCGAGCTGGCGCCCCAGCGCACGGGCGCTGTCCGCCGTTCCGCGACCGAAGACCATCCACTCCAGACAGAGGTAACAATCCCGACCGACGATACCCTCACTCACCACGGCGGGCACCCGTACCGCACGGGCCTCTGCGAGCTCACGCAATCCGTCAGCCTCGGCGGCAAACATTTCCGCAAATTCGGCGCGATTGGTTTTCACAAACCAGGTCTGCTGCCCGTGGTCCAACCGCCACCCCTGGTTGATGCAACCGCCACCGACCGGAGACCATTGAGCCCCGGCCAGGTCCCTACCGATGCAGCTCCCAATCGCTGCGGACATACGAGAATGGTCCATCGACAATCCGGCCTCAAATCACTGCGCTACAGCTTATGCCATCCAGTGTACCGGCAACAAAAAACGCGGCCCGAGGGCCGCGTTTCGCAGTGTTGACTGACTCCCTGCAGTTACCAGCGGAATCCGGTTTGCAGTGCACCGGAGACTTCATCATCATTCCAGGCCACACCGATATCCAGGTGAAAGCCCAGCCAGAATCCGATGCCGGCGGTATAGACCGTATCCTCGGCATCACCTTCCGCTGCCATGTTGTTGCGGTAGCCAACGCGCAGCTGGGCGAAGGTGGCGTCGAATTCACCGCCGATCGCGAGGTACTGGGTGGGCTGGTCGAAACCACCGATCGGGTCATTTTCCGCGAGATCCATGTCCGCGGTGACCACGAACCAGTCGCCCTGGTACCCGATGCCGGCTCGCACCTGCGGCTTGATCTCAATGGTGTTGCCCAGCGCGGTATCGAATTCGTTGCTGATGGCATTTTTGACCACTGCACCAACCCGGAATCCGAGCGGCAGCTCCTTGAGTACTCCAACATCAACCGTGAAGGCGGAATCGTCTTTGGTGCCTTCATCCGTATTGAAGTCTTCGGTGGCTGCATTGACCATGTAATCAAAGGTGGTTACCTGCAGCATCTTCGGGGTGACCCCCAGCTGCAGACCACCGAATGCGTCGAATTTGTGCGCCAGGGAGAGGCCGATTTCGGTGATTGCAATCCCGCGACCCTCGACTTGGGAGCCGACCTGATTGACATCGAAGTCACCGATTGTTCCGGAAGTTGCATCCAGAGAGGTCTGAATCAGATAGTTCGCATCGTTTGGATCCACGATCACCCGCCCGCCACCAGCGGCCAGACCGCTGACCACGACCGCCCAGCCAAGGGTTTCACCCGGCATACCGGCAACCAGCGCCGCACCGGCCCATCCTTCGATGGGTTTGTTGTCGATCCCGTCCAGCGTACCGCCACCCGCCACGGTATTGGTGCCGGGATTATAGGCACCGGTAATCACCTCTGCAGCACTCTGCATGGCGGCCAGTGTGGTCACATTCGGAGTGGCGTTGAAGGCGTCGGTCGCCGCTGTCAGATCGTCCACAGAACTCTGGAAATCATCCACGGCATCAATCATCTCTTCGGGATCGGATACCCGAAAACCGATCTGCGGCAGCACGAGACTGAAATCATCTTTGGCTTCGCCGGCCAGCAAAGCCGGATTGAACATGGGCGCCGAGCCGACGTAGCCGACAGCAACCCCGGCACCACCCATCGCCAGCGCACGTGGATCAACGGTGACAAATGGCTGAGCCAACACGGTGCCCGACGCCAAAACCAGCGCCGCCGGCAGCGCGCGCTTGATAAACTTGGACTTCTGCATGCGAAATCTCCCTCTCACGGATTCAATGAACGGACAGCCACGGTCGCCCCACCCGGCCACGGCCTGAACAGTTGCCAATATAGTACAGGGCTACAGACCCGGCCAGCCGTGACGCCGGTGGTACACTACGCTCATGCCGATAGATGCCCTGCTCCACCAACTCAACGACCCCCAGCAACAAGCCGTCTCCGCCCCTCCAGGCCCGCTCCTGGTGCTGGCCGGTGCCGGCTCGGGCAAGACCCGCGTTCTGACCCACCGCCTGGCCTGGCTGATCCAGACACAGCGGGTGTCACCCTACGCCATTCTGGCTGTGACCTTTACCAACAAGGCCGCCGCCGAGATGCGTCACCGCGCCGAGTCGCTGCTTGGCATCCCGGTTCAGGGGCTGTGGATCGGTACCTTTCACGGCATTGCGCATCGCCTGCTGCGGGCCCATTGGAACGAGGCCGGACTGTCGGAGCAGTTTCAGATTCTCGACTCCGATGATCAGTACCGGCTCATCCGGCGGACCCTCAAAGCCCTGGAGATCGACGAAGCCCAGCTGCAGCCCCGCTTCGTGCAGTGGTACATCAACGCACAGAAGGATGAGGGATTGCGACCAGCGGATCTGGAGGCGGACGGCGATCCGGTGACGGCTCAGCTGATCGGCATTTACGCGGCCTATGAAAAGGCGTGCGCCAGCGCGGCGGCCTGGTCGACTTCGCGGAGTTGCTGCTCCGGGCCCACGAACTGCTGCGCGACAACGAAGATCTGCTGTCGCATTACCGTCGTCGTTTCCGGCATCTGCTCGTCGACGAGTTTCAGGACACCAATGCGATCCAGTACGCCTGGCTGCGACTGCTCGCCGGCGGTGAGGGCGTACCTTTCGTCGTCGGCGACGACGACCAGTCTATCTACAGCTGGCGTGGCGCCCGGGTCGAGAACATCCAGAATTTCCAAACCGATTTTCCAGGCACCCGGGTGGTGCGCCTGGAACAGAACTACCGGTCGACCGGTACCATACTGCGTGCCGCCAACACCCTCATCGGCCACAACGGCGCACGGCTGGGCAAACAGCTCTGGACCGACACCGGCGATGGCGAGGCCATTGATCTCTACGCGGCATTCAATGATCTGGACGAAGCCCGCTATGTCGCCGACCGCATCCAGGAGTATGTCGATGGCGGCCAGAATCGACGGGAAATCGGGGTGCTCTATCGCTCGAACGCCCAGTCCCGTGTGCTGGAAGAGGCGCTGATCTCGGCCGGCATCCCCTATCGGGTGTATGGGGGTCAGCGGTTTTTTGAACGGGCGGAGATCAAGGATGCCCTGGGTTATCTGCGGATCGCGGCCAATCCCGGAGACGATGCCGCCTTCGAGCGGGTGGTGAATCACCCTCCACGCGGGATTGGAGAACGCAGTCTCGCCACCATCCGCGAAGAAGCCAGGCGCCGCAATCTGCCGCTGTGGGATGCGGCCTGCATCGTGGTCCAGGAGAAACAGCTCGCGGCCCGCGCCTGCAACGCCATCGAAGGCTTTCTGTCACTGGTCAGGGCAATTGCGTCCGATCTGGCGGGCGAAACGCTGGAGAACCAGACCGAATCGGCCATCGCCGCCAGCGGACTGCGGGAACATTTCGCCAAGGATCGCAGCGAGAAAGGGCAGGCCCGGCTCGAAAATCTGGACGAACTGATCACCGCCGCAAGCCAGTACTCCGGAGAGGATCCCGAAACCGATCTGCTGACCGGATTCCTGGCCCACGCCGCCCTGGAAGCCGGCGAGGCACAGGCCGGTCGCTGGGAGGATTGCGTCCAGCTGATGACCCTGCACTCGGCAAAGGGGCTGGAGTTTCCGGTGGTTTTTCTCTGCGGCCTGGAGGAGCAGCTCTTCCCGCACCAACGCTCGATCGAGACTCCGGAACAGTTGGAAGAAGAGCGGCGCCTCTGCTATGTGGGCATCACCCGGGCCATGCACAAACTGCACCTCTCCTACGCCGAATCGCGGCGCCTGCATGGACAGGAGACCTACGGTTCACCCTCACGCTTCATCAGTGAACTGCCGGCTGACTGCCTGGCTGAGGTCCGGCTGCGGGGAACGGTATCGGCGCCGCTTTTCCGGCCTTCGGCCATGGCCCCGACAGAGAGCGGCGTGGGACTGGGGCAGCTCGTACGCCACCCGAAATTCGGGGAAGGTGTGGTGCTCGCCCTGGAGGGTCAGGGCGAGCATGCCCGGGTCAATGTCAACTTTGACGAGGTCGGCAGCAAATGGCTGATGCTGGCCTACGCCAATCTGGAAGGGGTCTAGGGGTGGCCTCAGTTGGCGACCTGGACACCGCCGACAAATACGATTTCGTCAAACGTCCGGTTGAGACTGGATGAGGTGAAGTTGCGCATGGTGGCACCGCCATTCCAGCTTACGGTGTCACCCTGCTTGACGGTTGCCGCCGGTGCGGCCAACCACTTGCTGCCACCCGGTACTTCCACTTCGATATAGGTGTAGCCTCCGGCGGTCGCCACGGAGACCGCCTTGCCGGACGTGGCATTGGCCGCAGGCAGACTGGGAGAGCTGACAGTGGAGACAAACAGGATCTGATCGAAGGTCCGGTTCAGGGCCTGGCTGTTGAAGTTGCGCATGACCGCATAGTTGCCCCAGGTAATTTCGCTGCCGGGCTCCACATTGACGCGGTTCGCCGCCAGCCAGACGTTCTGCCCGCCCACATCCACTTCGATGTAGCTGTAGCCGCCAACCGCGGTGTTGGAGATGACCCGCCCCCGGTTGTTGGCCGCCTGCGGGTGCACCGGCGTTGCCGGGTGGGCCGGCGCAGCGGCCTGCTGCGGGGCCGGTGCTTCGGGTGCCTTCTCTTCGGAACAGGCCAAAAGCGCCGACATCGCCAACGCCACTAAAATTCCTCTGAATATCGCCACAGTAGCCTCCGCTGATCTGCGCATGGTGAAAATTAAGGCGCAGAGTGTACCACCGGGTTGACCGGAAAACCCTATCCAGTTCGCGCTTTTCGGCCGGGATACTCGGGTTGGCGGGCGCTGCGGAAGGTTACCAGCGCAACAGAACCCAGCCGGGAATCAGCAGATTGCCGCCTATTTCCGAGCGCCGGCTGTTGAAGGTTCCATCGCCATTGGTATCGACCAGATAGTAGGGCACGCCCCGCCTTGGGATTACCTGGATCATGTAGAGCTGACCATTGATGCGGTACTCGTGGACGGTGGCGTCATCGCGCTCAACGATGGTGATTTCCGGGGCCGGTCCTTCCGGTACCACCTCACTCTCCTTGAGCGGTGGTGGTGGAGGGATATCGGCCGGACCGATTTTGTTGGGCGCTTCCTGCGCCATGGCGCCGGCCATCCAGGAGGCAAGCGCAGCTCCGATCATCCACTGTCTCATCACAACTCCAGCAATATTTCGCGCTCTTCCGCCGAGGGTTCAAATCCCGAATGTTCGTAGTGGGAAAAGATAGCAGCCACCACTTCATCGGGGTCGTCCAGGACACGAAACAGGTTCATGTCTTCCGGACTGATGGTCCCTTCGCCAACCATCTGGTCCTGAAACCAGTTGATCATCCCTTCCCAGAACGGTTTGTGCATCAGGATGATCGGGATGTTCCGGGTCTTTCCAGTCTGGACCAGGGTCAGGATTTCAGCCAGTTCGTCGAGCGTACCGAAACCGCCCGGTAGCACCACGTAGGCCGAGGCATATTTGACGAACATGACCTTGCGCGAGAAGAAGTGTCGGAAATTGAGGCTGATGTCCTGGTACGGATTGGAACTCTGTTCATGGGGCAGTTGGATGTTCAGGCCGATACTCGGTGACTTGCCGGCATAGGCCCCCTTGTTGACCGCCTCCATGATACCCGGTCCACCGCCACTCACTACGGAGAAGCCCGCATCACTGAGTGCGCGACCCAGCCGTTCCGCCAGCGCATAGTAGGGATGTCCCGGCTTGGTGCGCGCCGAACCAAACACGCTGACTGATGGCTTGATGAAGGCGAGCCGTTCAAACCCCTCCACGAATTCGGCAATGATCTGAAAGATTTTCCAGGACTCGCGAGTCAGTTGGGTATCATTGGCCGGAGCCAGGCCCGGATGTCGGTGTCTGTCTTGTCTGTTCATGAAGGCATTTAATCACAATCGTCGAACCCTATGACCGGTGAACCCAAGAAATTATTAGCGCTGGTGGACGGCAGTTCCTACGTGTTCCGTGCTTACCATGCACTGCCCCCGCTAACCAATTCCCACCAGGAGCCTACCGGCGCCATCTTTGGTGTCACCAACATGTTGCGCGGACTGCGGCGCGACATGGCACCGGATTTCCTGGCCATTGCCTTTGATGCCAAGGGAAAAACCTTCCGGCATGAACTTTACGAAGCCTACAAGGGCACCCGGCCCCCGATGCCCGATGATCTCGCAGTCCAGCTTGAACCCTTGCACCGCCTGGTCCAGGCCGAAGGTTGGCCTTTTTTCATGGAGCAGGGCGTGGAGGCGGATGACGTGATCGGCACCCTGGCCGTGCGGGCGCGGGATGCGGGGATGCGCGTGGTGATCTCCACCGCGGACAAGGATTTCGCCCAGCTGGTCTGCGACGACATCCATCTGGTCAACACCATGACCGGCACCACGCTTGATCCGGAAGGGGTCAGGGAGAAATTCGGTGTCACACCCGAACAGATTGTGGATTACCTGACGCTGGTGGGCGACACCTCGGACAACGTGCCCGGGGTCAACGGCGTCGGCCCGAAAACGGCCGCCAAGTGGCTCGACCAATATGGTGACCTGGAGACCTTGATGGCCCGCGTCAACGAAATCAAGGGCAAGGCTGGGGAGCGGCTGCGCGAGGCGCTGCCCCACCTGCCACTGTCGCGCGAATTGGTCACCATTCGCACAGACGTGGCGCTACCCATCGCGGTGGACGAACTGCTGCCCCGGCCACCCGACACAGCCGTCCAGCGCGACATATTTGCGCGCTGCGAATTCAAACGCTGGCTTGCCGAACTCGACGTCGAACCGCAGGTTGCGGCAACCCAGGGGCCCGGCAGCAGCCCAGAAGGCGATCTCCCGCCCGCCGGGGCCGAACCGGAATACGAAACCATTACCCGGATTGACGACCTGGAGTCGGCGCTCGGCGAGGCCCGTCTGGCCGGTGAATTTGCGTTCGATACCGAGACCACCTCACTGGACGCCATGCAGGCTGAGATCGTCGGCTTCTCGCTCGCCTGGAAACCGGGCCATGCCATCTACGTGCCCGTGGCGCACGTCGGCCCCGACTGCGCGCAGCAGATCGACCGGACGGAAGCGTTGCGCCTGCTGAAGCCGTTGCTGGAAGACCCCACCATCGGCAAAGGTGGCCAAAACCTGAAATATGATCTCAACGTACTGGGCAACCACGACATCGGACTCCAGGGCATTGCCTATGACACCATGCTGGAATCCTACGTCCTGAACAGCACCGCCACCCGCCACGATATGGACAGCCTCGCCGCCACCTACCTGGGGCGCACCACCATCAGTTATGAGGAGGTGGCGGGCAAGGGCGCCAAACAGATTCCCTTTGACCAGGTGCCGGTCAGCTCCGCCAGCCGCTACGCAGCGGAAGACGCAGAAATCACCCGCGCCCTACACACGGAGTTGGGTGCCCGGCTGCATCATGACCCCTCGTTGCTCAGTGTCTACACCGAGATCGAGCTGCCCCTGGTGCCGGTGCTCGCCCGCATGGAGCGCAGTGGTGTGCTGGTCGACGCCCGGATGCTGAAAAAGCAGAGCCACGAACTGGCTGTCCGGATGGCAGAACTGGAAGAGCAGGCCTATGCGATTGCCGGCACCAAATTCAACCTGGCCTCTCCCAAGCAGTTGCAACAGATCCTCTACGACGAACTCAAAATCCCGGTCACCCACAAAACGCCGACCGGTCAGCCGTCGACTGCGGAAGCGGTGCTGCAGGAGCTGGCCCACGACTATCCGCTGCCACAGGTCATTCTCGACTACCGGCAGATGGCCAAGCTGAAATCCACCTACACCGATCGCCTGCCTGAGCAGGTCAATCCGCGTACCGGACGGGTGCATACCTCCTACCACCAGGCGGTAGCCGCCACCGGCCGGCTCTCCTCCACCGATCCCAACCTGCAGAACATTCCGGTACGCACGGCCGAGGGACGGCGCATCCGCCAGGCATTCATCCCCCCTCCCGGAAAGACGCTGGTGGCTGCCGACTACTCGCAGATTGAACTGCGCATCATGGCTCATCTGTCCGGTGACCAATCACTGCTGAACGCCTTTGCTGGCGGCGAGGACATCCACCGGGCAACGGCGGCCGAGGTGTTCGGAGCCACCACCGATACGGTCTCCGCCGACCAGCGGCGGGCAGCCAAGGCCATCAATTTTGGCTTGATTTACGGCATGTCCGCCTTCGGACTGGCCCGCCAGCTGGATGTCGACCGGGGTGAGGCGCAGGAGTATATCGATCGCTACTTTGCCCGCTACCCGGGCGTGCGGCAGTACATGGACGATACCCGCCGGCTGGCGCATGAACAGGGATTTGTGGAAACCGTGTTTGGCCGGCGCCTCTATCTGCCGGAAATCAACAACCGGAACCAGCAACGGCGCCAGGCGGCCGAACGGACCGCCATCAATGCGCCCATGCAGGGCACGGCCGCCGACATCATCAAAAAGGCCATGCTGCGCGTGGACTCCTGGCTTGCCGCAGAGAACAACGGCATCCAGATGATCATGCAGGTACACGATGAATTGGTGTTTGAGGTACCCGATCCACTGGTCGAGACCTTCTGCCCCAAAATCCAGGAACTGATGAGCGGCGTCGTGGACCTGAAGGTGCCCCTGCTGGTCGATGTCGGCACGGGCGCCAACTGGGACGAGGCGCACTAGCACTTCGGAACTTTAGGCGCCTGGTGCAGGTCACATCCAGCAAGCACCGGGTTGTTGCCGATGCTTACCCGCAATCCCTCCCAGGTGCGGGTTTCACAACTCCGGCTTCCCCAACCGGGGTAACACATACCCCCGGTCCGCACCATCCCTCTCTAGCGGACCGGGGTTTTTTAAGCCAGCGCCAACCAGCGGTCCAGCACTTCGTGCATTTGCGGCACGCCCTCTTTTTTGAGCGCAGAAAAGAGCTGGACACTGGCGGATCCGAATCGCTGGGTGATGGCGCTCTCGGCAGCCCGTAGCGCTTCCAACTGCTTGCCGCGTTTGAACTTGTCCGCCTTGGTCAAAACCGCATGTACCGGAAGCTGGGCCTTACTGCACCAGGTAAGCATCTGCCAGTCAAAGTCGGTCAGCGCATGGCGTACATCCATCACCAGCACGAGCCCCGCCAATGACTGGCGCATCTGCAGATACTGATCGAGATTGCGTGACCACTGCCGGCGCATCGCCTCGTTCACCTTGGCAAATCCGTAGCCCGGCAGGTCCACCAGGCGCCGCTCTTCGTCCAGGTCGAAAAAGTTGAGCAGGCGGGTGCGCCCCGGTGTCTTGCTGGTTCTGGCCAAACCGCTGATACCGGTCAAGGTATTGATTACACTCGATTTGCCGGCATTCGACCGCCCGGCGAACGCCACTTCGTAGCCCTCATCGGCGGGCGACTGCTGGATGGTTTCAGCACTGGTGCTGAACCTGGCGCGACGATAGATGGCTGACATGTTGACCCTGTGAATTGCTGAGTTTGCTTCCCGGACGAGGTGGATTATGCGTAACCAGCCCATAGTCATACAAACACTGTAAAAATTGACCCATTGAGGACTCCCTGGTATATAGTGTTGCGCTTTTTTCTACGGATCCCGGCTGGTTCCGCCACGCTCGGGATTTTCTTTGCCCTTCAGAACGTTTGGGAGTCTGCAATGAAGAAAATGATGGTTGCTGCCGTGATTGCTGCGGCGAGCATGAGTGGTTCCGCTTTTGCTGATGGTCAGGCTGTGTACAAGAGCCTGTGCTTCAGCTGCCATGACACCGGTGCCGCCAACGCGCCGAAGCTGGGCGACAAAGCTGCCTGGGGTCCCCGTATCGCCGCCGGTAAAGACGCCCTCTACGGGTCTGCGCTGAACGGCAAGGGCGCCATGCCCGCCAAGGGCGGTAACTCCGCACTCAGCGATGCTGATGTCAAGTCCGCCGTGGACTTCATGGTCAGCCAAGCTCAGTAAGTTTCGAGGATCAATAAGGACGGTAGGCAACGCAATGAATATGAGGTTAGCGATCGCTATGTTACTGACCCTGGGCCTGGTTGCGACCGCACAGGCTGCAGGCGATGCGGAGGCGGGCAAGAACAAGTCCGCCACCTGTGCCGGGTGCCATGGACCCGACGGCAACAGCTTCAATCCGATTTGGCCGAAGCTGGCCGGTCAGCACCCGCAGTATCTGGCGAAGCAGCTGCATAATTTCAAAGTCGGCGAGCGCAAGGATGCGATCATGGGCGGCATGGCCATGCCGCTGTCGGACCAGGACATTGAAGACCTGGCTGCCTATTTTTCCTCCCAGGCGGTGAACAAGGCCCAGCCCAATGCGGACAAAGCGGCCAAGGGCGAGCAGCTCTACCGTGGCGGCAATACCGCATCCAAGGTGGCGGCCTGCACCGGTTGCCACGGTCCGAACGGCAACGGCAATCCCACCGCCAACTTCCCCTCGCTTAAGGGCCAGCATGCGGCTTACGTGGCCAAACAGCTGCGTGACTTCAAGGCCGGCAACCGGGGGAACGATATGAACAGCATGATGCGTGACATCGCTGCCAACATGTCGGAAGAGGAAATCGACAACGTTGCCGAGTTTGTCTCGGGTCTCTGATCGGGGACCGGATTCAATCGAACGAACTCAAGCGGCCTTCGGGCCGCTTTTTTTATGGATGCGAGTCAGGTGCGGGAACGAATACTCCCCCTGACAATCAATCTAGGGAACCGCCTTGAGTGAAACTGAAGGCGGTTATTTTGTCACGGGGCCCGCGCTGACAGACCGGTATAATGTCGGCTCGCGAACGCACCCACAATAAACAGTCAGAGTTCACAGGAGTACATGATGAAGCGTGCAATCGTCGGTCTGCTCACCGGCTTGCTGATGGCCACCGGGAGCGCCCAGGCGCAACAGGGCCAAGGCTACGAATTGGTCAATCCGCCACAACCCACCGCCACCGGCGACAAGATCGAGGTCGTGGAACTGTTCTGGTACGGATGTCCCCACTGTTTCCGGCTGGAGCCCAGCATCAAGCGCTGGCTCGAGTCCAAGCCCGCAGACGTGGAGTACGTGCGAATCCCGGCCATCCTTCCCCCCGCATGGGAACTTCTGGCCCGCGCCTACTACGTCGCGGAGGCGTTGGGTAAAGTCGAGGAGATTCACGACCCGCTGTTCAATGCCATTCATGCGGAACGCCAGCGGATCGGCACTCAGGACGCACTTGCCGACTTCTTCGCCGCCCACGGCGTGGACCGGGACACCTTCGACAAGACATTTCGTTCCTTCTCGGTTGAAACCAAGATCAAACGTGCCAAGCTTATGTCTGAGCGCTATGGCATCAACGGTGTGCCGGCCATCATCGTGAACGGCAAATACCGGACCAGCGGCAGCCTTGCCGGCTCCAACGCCAACATGCTGCGGGTGGTGGACCAGTTGATAGCCCAGGAGCGCAAAGCCCATTAACCCTTAAATAGATCGGTTTCAATGCCTCCAGTTGCCCATTACATCGACCCGGCTCACCTCGACAGTGACCGGGTCGTAAAGCAGCCGCACAATGCTTTGAGGCTGCTGAGTTACAACGTACAGGCCGGCATCGAAACCAATTCCTATCGCGAGTACCTGACCCGGGGCTGGCGGCATGTGCTGCCCAGCAGCGACCGGATGCAGAATCTGGACCGCATAGCGCGGGTGACCCAGGGTTACGACATCGTCGGCCTGCAGGAGGTGGACGGCGGCAGTCTGCGGTCGGGCTTCGTTAATCAGGTGCATTACCTGGCCAGGGCCGCCTCCATGCCTTTCTGGTACAGCCAGCTCAACCGGGACCTGGGACGGCTGGGACAGCACAGCAACGGATTCATGAGCCGTTTCAGACCCACGGAGATTCATGAAATCCGGCTCCCGGGATTGATCCCCGGCCGCGGGGCGCTGATGATCCGATTTGGCGAAAAACCCGACACCCTGGTCGTTGTCATTCTTCACCTGGCACTGAGTAAGCGGGCTCGCGAAAAGCAGCTGGCCGTCGTCTGTGAACGGTTGCACGGCTTTGAGCATGTGATCCTGATGGGCGACCTCAATTCCCGGGCCCGGGATCTTGAAAATCTTGCTTCAGTCCGCCAGGCAAACCTGTTCGAACCCGCCCGCGGCCTGAAAACCTTCCCCAGCTGGGATCCACACCGCTGCCTCGACCGCATTCTGGTCTCGCCGACCATCGAAGTGGATTGGGTGGATACGGTGAAATGCACCTATTCGGATCACCTGCCGATAGCGCTGGAGGCACGGATCCCGGCTGCCGTCAACCTCAGCAGCGAACCGGACCCGGCGGTTGCCAAAACCGCCTAGCACGACACACTCAGAGCGATACCATCTGATCCTCGGCTCCGCGGAAATGGAGCACGCCATCCAGCTCCAAGCGCTGCACCAGAGATGTGAGCTCATCCATCGCTTCGCGCATTTCCGCAATGGGAACCCGCTTGGCGAAACGCACTGCGACATCCTCGACCAGTCGGGCGTAGGCGCGTTTGGAGAGGTTGTGTTCCAGCTTGCGCAGCAGTGACGGATTCTCTTTGGCCAGACGCAGGATCATCTGCAGATTGCGGGGTGCCAACTCGCGGAGCAGGATACGCATGCCTTCATCGTTCGCATGGCGCAGCCGGTCAACCACAATACGGCAACTCTGGACATCCACCAGCTCCTTGCGCTTGCCCTGGGCCGGCAGCATGGCTTCATCAATAGCCAAGGCCAGTTGGATGACATCCCCCCGCCCGAGCGTCACCGCCGTGGTGTCAAACTGCAGCCGGAACCTGCCACCCGCCTGCGCAACCGATATATCCATGGAGCCACTCCAATCATCAGGACTCCATCAAGCATAGTCAGCCCCAGGCGGCGCAACAACCGTGCTAGAGACGTGCGAGCCCCCTGATCCTGTGGACCTTGTCGCGCTGATCCATACGGTAGAAGCGCCGCAACTCAGGCAACAGCTGCCGGGCGGGCGGATGCAGGAAGGAGGACCACAGCTGGGCACAGTAGCGGGCCGCCCACTCATTGGCGAAGCGATAGCGGTCCACCTCCTCCACGGACACATCAGCGCGGAAGCGGTAGCGGGCAAAGAGACTGTTCCACAGCGCATCCCCATCGACCGGGGAGCACTGCTCTTTCAGGAAGGCGTAGCTCAGAACGAACTTGTCCACCTCCGCCTGCAGTTCGAGTTCCAGAGCCGACACCGAGCGGCCATACAGCGCGCGCCAGCAGAGCAGCAAAAAATGGCTGACCCCTTCCACGACCAGCGAGAACGGGTGCAGATTGCCTTCATGGAGCCGCAACAGCGGATTGTCCGCTTCCAGCGAGCCCATCACCTCCGGATCGAGATACAGGCTGAGTGAGAGCTCATCGCAATCCTCCACCAGATAGACCGATTCCGTAACCGATGGCGCGCCACCCATCCGCGTGAGGAATGCCGGGTCGGAAACAGTGAACTCCTCAACCTTCAGATCGATATCGAGGTCATACCACTGCTGAAGCCTCTGTTGGAGTATGCCCAGCGGCATGCGCCGATCCCCTCAATGCCTGAGCATACTGCGCGGCGCGCACCCTGGATGGATCCCCAGGGAGCGCAGCTGACGCTCTGCCCGTTGGGAGCCGGTGCGCAGCCAGACCTCGTACAGGCGCAGCAGGTCAAAGTCCCGCGTCTGGCGGGCGCCCTCACCCACCTCGTTGAGCACGTCCACGAAGTCGGTGAACCGCTCCGCCAGTTCAACAAATACTTCACGCATGGACTGGCCGGCCCGAGACCCGCGCATCGACTCGGCCAGATGCCCGTAGGCATTGCCACCCATGGCGATATAGTAATCGATATCCACCAGGCGCCGATTCAGACTGTCCGCGAACACCCCCGCGATAAACAGCGCCAGATCGCCCAGATACTGAAACATTGCCTGGCGCTCGCGTACCGAAGACCCTTCCAGGGCTTCCTGCAGGAGCATCGCCAATGGCCGCATGCGGCGACCCTCCCTGTTCACTTCAAAGAGTCTGTCCGCGTTGGCGAACTGGGTAAGCACCCTGACCAGATAGTAGGCGGCTTCATCACTCGCCCCCGTCTGCTGGTGGCGCATCGCCGACGAGACGCTCTCCTGAAAAAATTCCTGGATCGATACCGAAGTGATCAGCCCGGCCGGTGTCTTTCTGTGCGCCATCGAGTCAGCCCCCCAACCATCTGTGTCAACAATTGCTGCGCTGGAGTTGGTACCTGAAAATAGTGTATCGGTCGACTCAACTTTTCAATCTACCGCCCCCGCTGAAAATTGGGCACAATGGTTTATTCCCCAGTCCAAACCTGACCGCTCCGTCCCGTTACAGAGAGTTCCATGCCCGCCACTCACCACTCCATCGATGCCCGCATGCGGGAGGATGTCCGCCTTCTGGGTGATCTGCTGGGTGAAGTCCTGCGCGACCAGTTGGGTGATGACCGATTTGAGCTGATTGAGCAGGTCCGACAACTGGCCAAAAGTGCCCGCAGCGGGCACCAGCAACACGAACAGCAGCTCGATGAACTGCTGCAGTCACTCGATCCCGAGCGGCAACTGGAAGTGAGCCGGGCATTCGCCCATTTCCTCAATCTCGGCAATATCGCGGAACAGCAGCACCGCGTCCGGACCAATACGCACAGCGACACAGGCATTGCGGGTTCCGCCACCCTGCAGGCCTGCTTCGCGCGGATGCGTGAGATGGCCATTGACCAGGAGACCGCGCTGGACCTGATCAGGCGCCTGCGGATTGAGCCGGTGCTCACCGCACATCCCACCGAAGTCACCCGGCGCACGCTGATCCGCAAGTATCGCGAGATTGCCGAGTGCCTCGATCGATGGGAACACGGCGATGACGCCGCGATCGAGGATTTGCGCCGAGAGATCCTGGCCATCTGGCTGACTGACGAGATCCGACGTCGGCGTCCCACTCCGGTCGAGGAGGCCAAGTGGGGATTCGCCGTGATCGAGCACATCCTGTGGGATGCGCTACCCCAGTTTTTGCGCCGACTGGATCGCGAAATCAGAACAACCTGGGGCTGCCCGCTGCCGCTGGATTGCGCACCCATCCGCCTCGCCTCCTGGATGGGAGGCGATCGCGACGGCAATCCCAATGTCACCGCCTCCGTTACCCGGGAAGTGGTGCTGCTGGCGCGGTGGATGGCGGCGGACCTCTATTGGCGCGATATCGACGCACTGCGCGAACAGCTCTCCATGCACGAATGCAATGCGGCCCTCAGGGCGCGGGTGGGTGATGCCCATGAACCGTACCGGGAGTTGTTGCGCGGCGTCAGAACCCGGCTGGCCGCCACCCGGGAATCCATCGAATGCCAACTGCGCGGACACAACCATGAAGGCACGCCCCCCTACAACCTGATCGAGGAGCTGCGGGAACCGCTGCTGCTCTGCCACCACTCATTGATTGAAACCGGCGCCACCGTGATCGCGGAGGGGCTATTGCTTGATGTGCTCCGCCGCATCAGCTGCTTTGGCCTCAGCCTCATGCCCCTGGATATCCGGCAGGACTCAGCCCGCCACACGCAGACGATGGATGCCGTGACCGAGTACCTGGGCCTGGGTCGCTACTCCGACTGGAGTGAGCAGGCACGCCAGCTGTTTCTCCTGAAGGAATTGGAGGGAAAGCGGCCACTCATTCCCCGGGGAATGCCCACCAGCCCGGAGGTGCGGGAGGTGCTGGACACCTTCACCATGCTGGCGGAACTGCCACGAGACGCGCTGAATCACTACGTGATTTCGATGGCCACGGAGCCATCTGATGTGCTCGCAGTTGCCTTGTTGCAGCGTGAGGCGGGCATCTTGCAGCCACTGCCCATCGTACCGCTCTTCGAGACCCTGAAAGACCTGCGCCACGGTGCCGATACCATCGATCAGCTGCTCACCATACCGTGGTACCGAGCATTCACGGGCGGCGAACAGGAGGTGATGATCGGCTATTCGGACTCGGCAAAGGACGCCGGTATGCTGATGGCATCGTGGGCCCAGTATGTGGCCCAGGAGCAGTTGGTCACGGTCTGTCAGAAACACGGCGTCAGGTTACGCCTCTTTCACGGCAGGGGCGGCACCGTCGGGCGTGGTGGCGCGCCCACCTATGCCGCCATCCGCTCGCAACCCCCACGCTCCATTGACGGCGAAATCCGGGTTACGGAACAGGGCGAAGTTATCCGGGCGAAGTACGGACTGCCCGGACTGGCCCGCCAGACGCTGGAAACCTATTTCTCCGCAGTGGTCGAAGCGAGCCTCATGCCACAGTCCGACCCGCCTCCTCTCTGGCGCACCCAGATGGAGCAACTCGCCGAGCAATCGGTCACCGCCTATCGGGGTCTGGTGCGCGGGGAGCCTGAATTCGTTCCCTACTTCCGGGCTGCCACGCCAGAACAGGAGCTCAGCCAACTGGCCATCGGCAGCCGACCGGCCAGACGGCGGATGGACGGCGGAGTCGAAAGCCTGCGGGCAATTCCCTGGATCTTTGCCTGGTCGCAGAACCGGATGCTGCTCCCCGCCTGGCTGGGCGCCGGGTCCGCCCTGGGTGCGGCGCTGGAATCGGGCGAACTGGAAACCCTGCGGGAGATGGCCGCGCAATGGCCTTTTTTCGGCACGTTGCTCGAGTTGCTGGAGATGGTGTTTGCCAAGGCGGACCTCAACATCGCTCACCTCTATGAGCTGCACCTGGTGCCCAGTGAACTGCGCCCTCTCGGGGACCGCATCCGCCAGCAATTTATGGATACCCAGTCCCATCTCCTCAGGATCGCCGGCCACGATGCGCCCCTGGCCGCCAATCCGCAGATACAACAATCCGTCGAAGTACGGAAACCCTATACCGACGTGCTCAACCGGATGCAGGTGGCCCTGCTCAGGTCGATCCGCCATTCGGATGAACCCAACCCCATCCGCCGCGATGCCCTGCTCGTGACCATTGGCGGGATAGCGGCCGGACTGCGAAATACCGGCTGATCACGGAACCGGCATTCCGGATAACCACATGGTGCGGCAACGGCTAAGACACTGACCTATACTCCAGACAGATTCCCTGACATTCACTTCCGGAGGTGTGCCATGCTGACCTACCAGGATTGCTGCGATATGAGCGGAATTGATGAGGACATCATTCAGGCCATCGCCGAGCACGAACACTTAACCGCAATCGTTGCCGCTGAACTGGGTTGCTGCCTGGTACACAGCCGGGCCGGAATCCGCCAACTCCGCCGGTTCATCATTGACGATCTGCGCCATGCCCAGTTCCGGGCCGACCAGCACCGGGAACAGAATCTGCGCTCTGCGCTGCAGCAGTTCCTCGCCGACTATCAGTTGCACTAGAGCGTGATGGGGGAGTCCCCGTTTTCAACCAAAACATGATGCGGGCAAGATGCTGAATACTGATTCAGCCAGGATTGTCGGGAGGCCAACACTCGCACGCGATTGCTGCAACGCAGCAGAGATTGACCGATCAAAACACTTATATTTTGAATGAAAACTCAATTTGACTGTTGGAACTCAAACAGTTCAATATGGGTGCCCGGTGAAACAGCATCACCGGATTTAAAGAAAATAAATCGGGCGCACGTCCAGATCAAATTTGCACAAGCACCATTTCGAGGAGACAGGTCAATGTTTCGAAAATTTCTCATCGCCGTATGCGTATTTGCTGGATTTTCGGTCACCGCATCGGCTGCCGATGTGACGCTGAAACTTCACCAACTGTTGCCGGCGCAAGCCAATCTTCCCAAGAACTTTCTGGCACCGTGGGCTGAAAAGGTCGAGAAGGAGTCGAATGGACGGATCAAAATCGAACTCTATCCCTCCATGCAGCTGGGCGGTAAGCCACCCGCCCTCTTCGGCCAGGTAAAAGATGGCTTCGTGGACCTGATCTGGACACTGCCTGGCTATACCCCTGGCCGTTTCCCGCGCACGGAAGTATTTGAACTTCCGTTTATCGCCGGCAGCTCAGAGGCAACTTCGGCGGCAGCCTGGGAACTGTTTCAGAGCGACATCAAAGAAGACTTTCAGGATGTGCACATGATTGCTGTGCATGTCCACGGCCCAGGGCTCATCCATTCCAAGGAACCGATCAACAAGCTCGAAGACATCAAGGGCAAAAAGGTTCGCGGACCGACGCGTCTGGCAACCAACCTGCTGAAGGCCATTGGTGCATTCCCGGTCGGTATGCCGGTGCCGGCAGTGCCTGAGAGCCTGTCGAAAGGTGTCATCGACGCGACCGCAATTCCCTGGGAAATTGTCGCGCCGCTGCGCGTGCATGAGCTGGTGCACAATCACACCACCTTTGCCAAACCGCTGTACACCTCCTTCTTCATCTTTGCGATGAACAAGGACAAATACGAAAGCCTGCCGGCCGACCTGAAGAAAGTGATCGACGACAACTCCGGACTCGAAGCCTCCAAGTGGGCAGGCCGCGTCATGGGTGAAGGAGACGCCCCCGGCTTCAATGCCGCCACCAAGGCCGGAAACAACATTATCCAGTTGAACGCGGCTGAAACTGCGCGCTGGGAAGAAGCTGCTTCCGGGGTCCGCGATGAGTGGATCAGCGAAGTGAAAAAGAAAGGTATCGACGGCAAGGCACTCTATGACAAGGCCGTAGCCGCGATCGCAAAATATTCAAAGATGTGATGTCTGCCTTGAGGGAGCGTCCATCCGGCGCTCCCTCTTCTCCAAGCCTGCTGCAGATTGAGTCGGTAACGGCCGGAAGCCATCCGCCGCTGCAGCCGGTACCAATGCAATTGGTACACATTGGACTGAAACAATTGCCCAGCCGTGAAGAGACCGCTTCATGACCGTTTCTGAAAATCAGCGCGGGTTGCTGCCCGTGTGGGAAAACCGAATCTTTTCCATCGCTTCAGTGTGCGCCAAATGGTTGGCGATTGCCGGCGGCTTGGTGTTGATCGCCGTCGGCACCACAACCGTCATCAGCGTCATTGGACGGGCGCTGATCGATTACGGACTGCAGCCGATCAACGGCGATTTTGAATTGGTGGAAATGGGCTGTGCCATCGCGGTCTTCTCCTTTCTGCCTTGGTGCACCATCAAAGGGGGACATGCGACTGTGGATGTGTTTGTGGCTCGCGCCCATCCGGTTTTCAAATCCGCGCTTTCCATCTCCAGCTATCTGCTGATGTCCGTGGTCGCCATCATTGTCGGGCTTCAGTTCTACGAGGGGCTTTTGGAAAAGATGTCCTACGGTGAAACCACGTTCCTGCTGGAACTGCCTGTCTGGTACGGCTACGTCTTGTGTATGCCGGGCATTGTGCTGTTTATTGCGACATCTGTAGTGGGTGTGTGGCATCACGTTAACCGTGCGCTCAACGGCGGCGAGGAGACCACGGCATGAGCGGACTGACCCTTGCCTCTCTCGCTTTCGTGGTGCTGTTGGCATTGGTATTTGTGCGCATCCCCATTGCGCTGGCGATGTTGGTCTGCGGTGGTGTAGGCATCTGGGTCACTTCCGGCAGCCTTTACCCGTTGATGTCCTCACTTAAATCGTTGAGCTATGACACCTTCTCCAGCTACTCCCTGTCGGTGGTCCCCCTGTTCCTGCTGATGGGCCAGTTCGCCACCCGCGGGGGCATGTCCGAATCACTGTTCAAGGCGGCATCGACCTGGATGGGTCATCTGCGCGGTGGCATTGCCATGGCCACGGTCGGTGCCTGTGCCGGTTTCGGCGCAATCTGTGGGTCCTCCCTGGCGACAGCCGCCACCATGGGTCACGTGGCACTACCGGAGATGCGCAAACACGGCTATTCCGGTGCGCTGACCACCGGCTGTCTCGCGGCAGGCGGCACCCTGGGTATTCTGATCCCGCCTTCGGTGGTGTTGGTCATCTACGCCATTCTCACCGAACAGAACATCATCAAACTGTTTGTCGCAGCCATGATTCCCGGCATTCTCGCCGCCATCGGCTACATCCTGGCCATCGTGGTCATAGTGCGCATCAACCCTGAGTCTGCCACCACGGGCGAGAAAGCGAGCAGGTCGGAACGCCTGCAAGCCATGCTCAATGTTTGGCCGGTCCTGCTGATTTTCCTGACCGTAATTGGTGGAATCTATGTGGGCTGGTTCACCCCAACAGAGGGGGCGGCAGTAGGCGCTGTCGGCACCGGACTGGTTGCCTGGAAATCGGGGCGCATGGGATGGTCCGGCCTGCGCGACTGCATCCTGGGTAGCGCTTCATCTACTGCAATGATTTTCTTTATCGTGCTGGGCGCCTCCGTGTTCAATACCTTTCTGGCCCTGACCCAGGTACCCCAGCAGGCTGCGGACTGGATCGCGGGTGCAGGCATTGCCCCCATGCTGGTACTCACTACGATGTTGATCGTTTATGTGGTACTCGGCTGCGTCATGGACTCTGTCTCCATGATCCTGCTCACCGTGCCGATCTTTTTCCCGATTATTTCCGGACTCGATTTTGGACTCAGCCCCGAAGAGACCGCGTTGTGGTTCGGTATCCTGATCCTGATCGTGGTGGAGGTCGGATTGATCACCCCGCCAGTTGGAATGAACATCTTCATTATCAATTCTCTCGCACCGGACATCCCCCTGACCCAGAGTTATCGGGGCGTGGTGCCATTTCTCATCAGCGACGCGCTGCGCGTTATCCTGCTGGCGCTGTTTCCGGCCATTACGCTGGCGCTGGTGCGGTGGATGTACTGAGAACCTTCCAATCCGGGGGTATTAATACTTTCGGCTACCACCCGAAGCGAATGCCTAATATTTTTCTTGACTCCGTTCCGGTCTAATAAACCTTGGTATCGCAGTGCTCTCCTTAGCCAGGGATTCGGCATTACTGCTGGAGCGATACCAGGCAACCGGAACAAAGATCGTTGGTTATCGAATGGAAATGTTCCGGACTCTTGCCCTCCATGGATGGTATCGGTACCCCTTAGGGGGGGTATGGTGATACGGAGTTTTCCACCAACCAACGATCGTTTACCCCTAAAACCACGGCAACATCTCGGGCACCGAACTTCGGTGCCCTTTTTTTTGCCCGTGATCCGTCCGGTTCCGGAGTGGATTTTTGCAGTGTGAAATGGCAAGTTAGGCGTTGCGCACAACAGTAGGGCCGAGGATACCGACCAGTGAGTGTCACGCCTCAAAAAACCACCCTCGCGGATCTACGCAAGCAGGCTGATCTCATTCCGGCCCCTCTAGCGGCCATTGAGATCCAGACCGGTCGCCCGCTCGTCATCAATGAGCCCATGTATGAACTGTTCGGCGTCACCCCGGAATCGCTGGCTGACGATGTGCGTGACTACTACCGCAATCCGGAACAGCGCGCCAGTTTGCTGAACGTGCTGATGTCCCAAGGAGAGGTTTCTGATTTTGAGGTGGAAATGCAGGGAGGTGACCGCAAACCGTTTTGGGTCCAGATGTCCGCCAAACTGGTGGAGGTCGATGGCGTACCGGTCAACCTGACCATCCTGAACGACATCACCAGGCGCAAAAAGGTAGAACAGAAGCTCGCTGTGAGCGAACGCAATCTGCGCAACGTGTTCGAGACCGTCCCCATGGTAATGGCCATCACAGCGTTGAGCGATGGTTTGCTGAAGCGGCTAAATCCAGCCGGGGTCCAGCTGTTTGGCGTTGAGGATATTCTGGATACCCCGATTCGCGCGACCGACTACTACGTGAACCCCGACGACCGCGTGAGGCTGTTCAACGAACTCAAGGAGCGTGGGTTCGTTAACGATTTTGAACTGCAGATGCACAACATCGAGGGCGAAATCTTTGATCTGCTGATGCACGCCGCGCCGGTGGAGTACAACGGCGAACCCCACCTGCTCACCAGCTTCGCCAACATCACGGACCAGAAAGCGCTGTTGAGAAAGCTGGAGCAGGCCACTGCGGATGCGGAGTCGGCCAACCGGGCCAAATCCAAGTTCCTGGCTGCGGCGAGCCACGATTTGCGGCAGCCCATGCATGCGCTCAATCTGTTTATGGAACTCATCCGTTCCGAATCCCTCACCGAACGGCAGCATGAACTGGTGGAGCGGATGGGGGCCTCGCTCGCCGCACTCAATGCGCTGCTGGATGCGTTGCTGGATATATCGAAACTCGATTCCGGCGCGGTCATTCCGGAAGAGACCTCGTTCTCCCTGGGCAATCTGCTGCTCAGGCTCGGTAACGAATTCAAAACCCTGGCCGATGAGAAAAACATCGAACTCAACTTTTCCATCCACAACAGCCATGTGTTTACCGACCCGGTACTGTTGGAAAACATTCTTCGAAACCTGCTGAGCAACAGCATCCGCTACACCCAAACGGGATCTGTGAGCGTCGATGTGGAGATCCGTACCGGTGAGGAACCGCGTGCCCTTATCACCGTTTCCGACACCGGAATCGGAATCCCCCCGGATCAACAGGAAGCGGTTTTTACCGAGTTCTATCAGATTGCCAACCCGGAGCGCGACAGAAGCAAAGGTCTTGGTTTGGGGCTGGCAATTGTCAAACGGATCTCGCAACTGCTCGGGCTCACTGTCCGTCTGAAATCCGAGCCCGGTCAGGGGACCCATTGCACGGTCGAAGTCCCGTTGGTGGCCCAACCGCAGAATGGCCCGCCAGCGGTTCCCCCGCCAACCGCAGAGATCGACCTGACCCACAAAACGGTCTACTTCATTGACGACCAGGCCGATATCCGGGAGGCCACCCGGGAGGTTCTGACCAACTGGGGATGCAGCGCGATAGTTTCGGGCAGCGAGGAGGAGGCGGTCAATCTGTTTCGAGACGGTGCCGGGCAGCCGGATATCGTGATTTCAGACTACCGGCTGCGGGACAACAAGAATGGACTGGATGCCATCCGCCGCCTGCAGCAGGAGACCGGGCGCAACATCCCCGCGATTATTGTCACCGGCGATCTGACGGCTGAGCTGATCGACAAACAGCCTGATACTGATCTGCTGGTATTGCATAAACCGATTGAACCCAAACGGCTGCGCGACGCCATGAAACGGGTCCTGGCGGTTCAAACGACGGAGCACTGAGGAGACCCTCAGGCTTCGCACAATCCCATCTGGCGTGCCACGGCGGCCGCCTGAGTGCGATTGGATACGTTCAGTGCCTTGAATGCCGCGGATACGTGGGCCTTGACAGTTGCTTCGGTCAATCCCAACTGGTGGGCAATCTGTTTGTTGGAGTAGCCGTCGATAATGAGGCGCAGTACATCCAACTGACGATCCGTCACGTGGATGCTCATCTGTTCCGGATTCCGACCTTCGTGCTGCGCAGCCCGCACCAGCTTTGGCGGCACATAGATGCCACCTGATAGTACCAGGCGGATCGCCGCCAGCATCACTGAGCCACTTTCGCTTTTGAGAATGTACCCACGGGCACCGGCATCGAACGACTGGCGCATATCTGACAGTCGATCGGATGCACTCAGCACAATCACCGGCACATCGCCGACCCGGGTGCAGACCGCTGCGGCAGAAGCCCCGCCCCCGACGCCGGGCATGTAGAGATCGAGCAAAATGAGATCCAGGTCATCATGCCTCTCAACGGCGCTGACCACGGCATCAAATGTCGCTGCCTCGATCACTTCCAGGGCCGGATCGAGATCAGCCAGAATAAATTTCAGTCCATCACGGAAAACGCCGTGATCGTCGGCAATCAGTATTTTCATTGTCACTCCGACGCATTCCGCCTCGGGCAGTCAGCTCGGGTACGGTTCCACCTAAAACACACTGAAACGGTGGAAATTATAGGAATATTTTGTTTCCACGCGCCCGAGGAGTATGACACATCGCTTAAGAAGTCAAACCGCACCTACTGACTTTTGTCAGGTACAGTTTCCCGGATTCGGGATTAATCGCCAATCTGTTACCAATATGGTCATCCCGGGCACAGCCTTTCCGCCCGGGTACCGATGTCAATAGGGCAATCCCACATAGTTTTCGGCCAGTGCCGTGAGCGCGGAGCGTGAGGAGAACAGGTAGCTCATCTCCGCCTGCTGGATGCGTTGGTCAAATCCAGGTCCATCAAACCGGTGCAGCAGGTTGGTCATCCACCAGGAGAAGCGCTCGGCCTTCCAGACCCGGTCCAACGCTTTTCGGGAGTAGTTCTCCAATTGTTGTTCGCTGCCGTTCCGGTAGTAGTCGATCAGTCCACGGGAGAGGTAATAGATATCCGATGCCGCCAGATTCAGACCCTTCGCCCCGGTGGGTGGAACGATGTGGGCGGCATCCCCAGCCAGAAAGAGCCGTCCATGACGCATCGGCTCAGCCACAAAACTGCGCAGTGGCGCGATGCTCTTCTCCAGCGAGGGGCCGGTCTGCAAGCCGGCCGCTGCCTCCGCCGGCAGGTAGTTCTTGAGTTCCGACCAGAACCGCTCATCACTCCAATCCTCCACCGTTTCCGCGAGCGAGCACTGGATGTAGTAGCGGCTTCGGGTCCTCGAGCGCATGGAGCAGAGAGCAAAGCCCCGCTCGTCGTTCACATAGATCAGCTCATCCGCCACCGGCCTGGTATCGGCAAGCAAACCCATCCAGCCGAAGGGGTAGACCCGTTCAAACTCGCGCAGCACGTCATCTGGAATCACGGTGCGACACACCCCGTGAAAGCCGTCGCAACCGGCGACAAACTCGCAGTCGATGCGGTGGGTTTCCCCGCCCTTGCGGTAGGTCACAAAGGGAGCGTCGGTAGCGACCGCCTGGGGCAGTACCTCCTCCACCTCTTCGATGATCACACCGCCCATGGCGTCGCGTGCCGCAAACAGATCGTAGGTCAGTTCGGTCTGACCATAGATCATCACCGTGGATCCGCCGGTCAGCCCCTCCAGGTCGATGTGGTGCTGCTCCCCTCGGTTGATGATGTCAAACCCGGTATGGACCAACCCCTCGCGATCCATGCGCTCACCCACCTGCGCCTCACGCATGAGGTCAACCATGCCCTGTTCCAGCACCCCGGCCCGGATCCGGCCCAGCACGTAATCGCGGCTTTTGCGTTCCAGCACAACAGAATCAATGCCCTGCAGATGCAGCAGCTGTGACAGCAACAGACCGGAAGGTCCGGCTCCGATGATGGCGACTTGGGTCTTCATGGTCTTCTCGTTTCGGCTTCGGTGGGTGCCTGGGTTCAGGCTGCGTTTTCCAGTACCAGCAATCCGGCTGCGGTATTGGAGATGGGAATGTGGTAGTTGCTGTGGACCTTGCGCACCTTGCCGGACAGCGTACCGCGCATGGCCATCCAGAGGCTCAGTTCGGTGCCCTGGGCACCGGCCAGACGTACCAGTTCCTTGGTGCTGTACCCGGTCAATGCCTCGGGATTGTCGACGATCTTTTCCATGCACATGAGATCGAAGGGTTTGTTGATGAAACCCGCCCGCTCGCCGTCCAGCTGGTGCGACAGACCGCCGGTACCCAGTACCACCACTTTCAGATCTTCTGGATAGGATTCGATGGCCCTGCCGATGGACTGGCCCAGTCGGTAGCAGCGCGAGAGCGACGGCAATGGATGTTGCACGGTATTGATGCAGACCGGAATGGTGCGTACCTGGTCGGCACCCCGATTCGGCCACAACAGCTGCATGGGCACGCAGAATCCATGGTCCACCGCCATCTCCTGGCAGCTCACGATGTCGAATTCGTCACCGACCAGGCCTTCGATCACGTGCCAGGAGAGCTCGGGGATTCCAGGGAAGGGCGCAATGGGTTTCAGGCCCCAGCCTTCGTCCCGGTTCTGGTACTCGAACGCGGCACCCACGGCGAAGGTGGGCATCTTGTCGAGAAAGAAGTTGAGCCCATGATCGTTGTAAATGACCACGGCCACATCCGGTTTCACCTGGTTCAACCACTCGCGCACAGGCGGGTAACCGTCAAAGAAGGATTTCCAGTAGGGCTCGTCGAAGGCCTTGTTGGCGATCGCGCCGCCAATGGCTGGTATATGCGATGTGGTGATACCACCTACGATTCTTGCCATGACTACTCTCCCGCCCTGACCAGCATCTCTTTGAACGCATCGACACTCATGCCGGTCTGCTGCGCCCCCACATCCTGCACGCTCAGGCCGAAGATGCCGGCGAACTTGGCCAGGTAATAGATGTTCCCCCCGGCGGCAATCAGTTCCAGCACGTTGCGGTTCTGGATGGCCTGTTTCTGGGCCGCATTCAGACCGTAGCGTTCGCAGTAACCGGCCTCGTCAGCCAGAAAGGCCTCGCGGTTGGCCGCTTCGTTGAAGGAATAGCACATCTTATTCAGGGCGTAGCCCTTCATGGCCTGCCGTCCGTCGAACAGCGTGGTGCCCGGAATGGGCTGGTCACTCTTCTCTGCCATAGGTATCACTCCTCGTCATTTTTGGTTTCAGTCGCCCCAGTAGAGCCGCTCCGGGTTGTCCACCAGCAGCCGCTTCTGCAACTCCGGGGTAGACGCGATTTTGGGGATCACGTCCACCAGCACACCGTCGTCCGGCATGTGGGATTTCATGTTGGGGTGCGGCCAGTCGGTGCCCCATAGCACACGCTCCGGAAATCGCTCCACCAGCATTCGGGAAAACGGCACCACATCCGCGTAATCGGGTCCGCTCAGGCTGAGTCGCTCCGGACAGCTCACCTTGGTCCAGATGTGGTCGTGTGCGGCCAGCAGATCCACAAACCGCTGAAAATCGGGATGCGCCACGCCCTTGGCCACATCGGGTCGCCCCATGTGATCGACGACAATGGTGGTCGGCAACCGCAGCAGAAAGGGGATCAACCCCTCCAGGTCCTGCGCCTCGAAATAGACCACGATGTGCCAACCCAACTTCGCTATTTTCTCCGCGATGCCGAGAAACACTTCCGGCGGAGTGGCATCCACCAGGCGTTTGACAAAGTTGAACCGCACCGCCCGCACCCCGGCCGCGTGCATGGATTGCAGCTCCTGCTCGGAAACGTCCGGCCGGACCACCGCCACACCACGCGCCCGGTCGCCCGCCGCCTGCAGGGCATCGACCAACGCCGCGTTGTCCCTGCCGTGGCAGGAGGCCTGCACGATCACGTTGCGGCTGAACCCCAGGTAGTCGCGCAGGGCAAACAGCCGCTCCTTGGGCGCATCGCACGGGGTGTACTTGCGTTCCGGGGCATAGGGAAAGCGGTGGGCCGGGCCGAACACATGGCAGTGGGCATCGACCGCACCCGGCGGCGGCTGAAATGCCGGTTTCGATGGATTGGGATGAAACGGCAGGTAGTTGGGGTCCATGGGTCTCTCCTGGCTGGATGATCGGTCAGCGACCGTACACCAGACCGTCAAACAGTTTGCGGGCCGTGCGCAGGATCGCGGCACTCGCCACCTGACCGGCGCTGTCCAGATCGAGAATCACCGTGGTCTCGCCACTGGGGTGTTCAATCTGCAACGACTTGCGATCACCCTCCGGCACCCGCGCCAGTTCAGCCGTCGGCGATCCCGGCAGCATGCAGGCGGTCGCCACGCTCACCGCCCCCAGCACCCCGATGGAGGCGTGGCAGC
>JBNLBB010000006.1:0-44265 GCA_050302415.1 Gammaproteobacteria bacterium
CCGGTGGAGCCTTCCGCGTAATAGACGCGCCTGCGCCTGTCGTCAGGAATGCCGGCAACCCGTGACCGGACCTCGTCCAGCACCTTCGTATAGTAACCAATGAGCCGATCCGCTCGTTCCGGAACCTGCAGAACATCACCCAGAAAGCGCAGTGTTGCCGCATAGTCGGAGGCATTGGTCGTGTTGCTCACGCAGACGACCGGGATGGTGCCGAATTTCTCCTGGCTGATCTCCGCCATGGAGCGGTCGATGTTGCGTGCGCCGCCGGTCAGGATCAGGTCCGGGCGGGCGGCGATATACGCTTCGTGGTTGATAGCGTGCCGTCCCCATTTGTAGACGGGTTTGTCCTGGTATTGTTCTGGGATGAACTGCCTTTTTTCTTTTGAAAGTCCGCCAAGCCACCCGCCCAGCTTGTCCGGAGCCAGCATGTACACGAAGGTTGTCGGCGGTGGTGCCGTGCACAAAACCTGCCTGATGTCGTGCGGCACGGTCACGGTCCGTCCGGCCATGTCGGTGATGGTCCTCGGCGTGTCGGAGAGGGCACGGTCCGGCCGGGTGGCGTCGGCGGATTTGGCCGGACCGGCCTGCGTCTGCTCGCTGCCGGTGGCGGCGAAGCAGGTTATGTCGCTTGTCGCCCGGGTTCCGAACAGAATCATGGTGAAAAGCAGTGCATATCCGGCGAGGTGTTTCATGCGATGCTCCAGGGTTCATGGTTGTGGCCATGGCACGGGGCAGGCTGCGCGCATGGGCGGCTGCAGCCGGTCAGGCCAGGCGTGCGGTGGGGATGATGTGCGGAATGTCGTCGATGGTTTTGACGCAGCTGCGTATGTTGTAGACGTTCTCGAGGTTTCTTTCCGTCAACACGGCGCTCGGTATGCCGCTGGCGACAATGCGTCCATTCTTCATCATGATGATCTTGTCGGAATACTGGGCGGCCATGTTCAGATCATGGATGGCGACCACTGCGGCCAGGTCGTTTTTGCGGACCAGGATGCGGAGGATCTCCATGACGTCCATCTGATGCCAGATATCCAGGTTGCTGGTCGGCTCGTCGAGAAGAATGACGCCCGTGTCCTGGGCCAGGGCCCGGGCAATGAGCACTTTCTGCTGCTGCCCGCCGGAGAGGCTGTTGAACGGATGGAGCCCCAGATGTTCGATGCCCAGCATGCGCAGTGATCCGAGATAGAGCTCCTGAATCTCCAGTGGCGAGGGTTTGATCACCACTTGGTATTGATAGTAGTGCTGCAGGCGGTTGGGATTCTCGCCATACCGCCCGTCCGTTGGCCGGCGGGAGGGCTGGACATAGGCGGCGCTCCAGGGCTCGGGCCCGATGGCGCGCAGAAAGGTGGCCGGATGAAAGGTACCGGCACCCACTTCCATGTCCAGGGGCTGCACCAGCACGCAGCCCTGGGCGGCCCAGTAATTGTGCAACTTTAGAACAAGATCTTGAAAACTAATCAATTTATTCTCACCGTTTGTGGTACAGGTCGCCAAAACGGGAACCCTCGGTTGAATCAAACGCGCAAGTATAGCGTGGCGGATACCTCAAGGTAAGGCCGCCCATCAGGACTCAGCGATAGAGGAGTTCGAGGCCCGCAGCCTTGAGATAGGCGGCTTCCTGCTGCAGTTCGGCATGGGTCAGCGGATGGTGGGTGAGCCAACCGGGCGGAAAGCAGAGACTGATCTGCTGCTCCCGGACGCCAAGGCTGAAATCCGGGTGGGCGTGCTCACTGCGGGTGCGGTGCAGTAGCACACTGAGCCGCAGCAGACAAAGCAGCCTCAGTGCCCGGGTCTGCTGGTGGCCGGACAGGGCTTTCATATCGGTCACCGGAACCTTGCGCCGATGACCCCGCACCAGCAGTGCCAGAAGCGCCTGCTCAACGCGGGAAAAACCGGGCATGTCGCTGTTGTTGACCAGATAGGCACCGTGTTTGTGGAACTGGTTGTGGGCGACGGCGAGCCCGACCTCATGCAGCTGGGCTGCCCAGCTCAACATGCGCTCGTTTTCGTAGTCCTCCAGTTGCCAGCCGCCGGCCGCGCCCCGCAGCAGAAACTGCGCCGTCACGCGAACCCGTTCGGCCTGGTCCCGGTCGGTTGCAAACCGCTCGGCCAGTGACTGGACGCTGCGTTCGCGCACATCTTCCTGCTGCAGCCGTCCGAGCAGGTCGTAGAGCACCCCTTCGCGCAGGGCGCCGTCACTCACCACCATCTCCTTGATCTTCAGCCGCTCGAAACAGGCCAGCAGGACGGCCAGCCCCCCGGGCAGCGTGCGGCAGCGTTCGCTTTTGATGCCGGGGATTTCGGCCAGTGCCTCACAGGTGCCCAGGGTGATGAACTGTTTGCGCAGCTTTTTCATGCCGTCGCGGGTGATGGTGCCGTCGGTCCAGCCGTTGGCGCGCAGCATCTCGCTGATGTTGAGAATGGTGCCCGAGGCGCCCACCGCCGCGTGCCAGCCGATGCCCCGGTACTGGGTTTCGATGCTCTGCAGTTCCAGGGAGGCGTGCAGTTCCGCTTCGCCCAGGCGCTTGCGGGAGATCTTGCCGTCGCCAAAGAACCGTTGACTCATGGAGACGCAACCCATGTAGAGACTTTCGCGGAACAGCGCGTCGAACCGGCGACCGATGATCAGCTCGGTGCTGCCGCCCCCGATATCAATCACCAGCCGCTGTTCGTCCGCCATGGGCAGGGAGTGCGAGACCCCCAGATAGACCAGGCGGGCCTCCTCCCGACCGGCGATGACGTTGATGGGATGGCCCAGAAGCCGTTGTGCCTGATCGAGAAAGGCGCCACTGGAACGAGCCTTGCGCAGGGTGTTGGTGCCCACCGCCCGCACACTGCCCGGCGGCATGTCGCGCAGTCGCTGGCCGAAACGCTCCAGACAGTCGAGGGCTCTGTTCTGTGCCTCCTGACAGAGCTCCAACCCATCACTCAGACCGGCCCCCAACTGCACCATTTCGCGCATGCGATCGACCACCTGCAGGCCGTTGTCGCTTACCTGCGCAATGATCATGTGAAAGCTGTTGGATCCGAGATCGACAGCGGCTATGTGTGAAAACGGTGTTTGATCCGTCACGATTTTTCTGAGGGTCCGCTGGCTCGCGTGGGGTTAGATCATTATGTGACAATGCCGGGATTGTCAAACTGCGGACCGGGCATGGCCAAACCAGCGAAACCGACCAAGACCTTTGTGGTGGATCCCGCCGAAGGGAGCTGCGTCCCTTTTCTGCGCGGGATTCTGACCAGTTCGCTGCAGGATGCCGGCCTGGGATTCAAGGCCGCCTACAAGCTGGCGTCGCAGATCCGCCGCGATCTGGCCGAACGCGAAGAAGTGAGTACGCGGGAGCTGCGGGAGATTGTGGCTGCGCATCTGGAGCAGCGTTACGGTCCGCGGGTGCGGACCCGCTATATGGACCCCAAAGGATTGCCGGGTCCGATTCTGGTGCGCAGTTTCACCGGCCAGGTGACGGCACTGGCCTCCGAAGTGCTCGCCCGCAGTCTGGAGCCCTGTGGTCTCTCCATGGAAGAGTCGGCGACCGTGGCGAGCCGCATCCAGCGCCGCCTGATCGGTGAGGGACAGCGGGTGGTGGACAGCAACCAGCTGTCGCGAATTACCTACGAATTTCTCCTGGGTCAGCACGGCGTCGATGTGGCCCGCCGCTACCTGGTGTGGGTGGAGTACCGGCGCAGCGGCCGGCCGCTGATCATCCTGATCGGCGGCACCAACGGCAGCGGCAAAAGCACGGTGGCCGCCGAACTGGCCCACCGGCTCGACATCGTGCGCATTCAGTCCACGGACATGCTGCGCGAAGTGATGCGCAAGATGGTGTCGCAAAAGCTGATGCCGGTGCTGCACACCTCCAGTTTCAACGCCGGTGAGCACCTGCCGCGCGGCCAGAACATGGAACCGGAAAGTGACGCGCTCATTGTGGACGGTTTCCTGGCCCAGGCGGGACATCTTTCGGTGGCCTCTGAGGCGGTGATCAAGCGGGCCATGAGCGAACGGGTGTCGCTCATCCTGGAAGGGATACACGTGAATCCGGCCATGCAGGTGGGCATTGCGCGCAGCGGTGATGCCATTGTGGTGCCGATCATGCTGGCCGCCCTACGCCCCGAGCAGCTTCGCGCCCAATTGCGCGGGCGCAGCGTGGGCAAGCCGGATCGTCGCGCCCAGCGCTACCTCAACAACTTTGACGCCATCTGGGCGTTGCAGACACACCTGCTCTCCGAGGCGGACCAGTTTCACGTGCCGCTGATCGCCAATTCAAAAATGGACAAGACTATCGCCCAGGTGCTGGACACGGTCACCACCCGTCTGGCCCAGGAGTTTCCGGGTGATCCGCAATCGGTACTCGAACCGGTCAGCTGGCGGCGCAATGGGGGCAACACCAAGAAGGTACTCTTCTTCATCCTCGACGGCCTGGCGGATGAACCGCAGCCCGAACTGGGCAACCTCACTCCCCTGGAGGCGGCGAACACCCCCAATCTGGACCGCCTCGCTTCCGCCGGCGAAGCCTTCGCCATGCTGCCCTATGTGCCGGGATCCGAATCGGTGAGCACCCACACCGGCACCGGTCTGCTGTTTGGTGTTCCCGGCGAACTGGTCGCACCCTTGGGCCGCGGGCCGGTGGAGGCGGCGGGGGTCGGTATGCAGATGAATCCGGGCGATGTGATCCTGCGCTGCAACTTCGCCACACTGGAACCCAAGGGCGAGGAGCTGCTCATCCGCGACCGGCGCGCGGGTCGCATCGATGACCGTACCGATTATCTGGCCCGTGCGCTCAACGGCATCACCCTGGACAACGGGGTTGTCGCCCGCTTCATTCCCGCCACCCAGCACCGGGGTGTGCTGAGGTTGCGGGGCGAGGGGCTCAGCGCCGCGGTCAGCGACGTGGATCCGGGCGACAGCTACCATCCGGGAGAACCGGTCCGCCCGGCCAGACCCGAGGATGAGTCGCCAGCGGCCCAGCGCACGGCCAATGCCATCAACGAATATGTGCGCAAGGCCCACGCCGTGCTGAGCGGCCACGTGCTGAATGAGGAACGCCGTGCCGCCGGTCTGCTGCCGGCCAATGGCATCATCTGCCGCGGCGCGGGGATGGCGACCACGCTCAACAGTCTGCTGGTGGATTCAGGATTGCAGGTGGCAGTGGTGACGGCCGAGGACACGGTGGTCGGTCTGGCAAGCCTGCTCGGTTTTGATGTGGTGACCGACGAACGGTTCACGGCGCTGCCGGACACCGATATCGAGTTCAAACTGCTGCGCGGGTTGAAGGCCCTGGACGATCACGACGTGGTGATCATCCACCTGAAGGGCGCGGATATTGCCGCCCATGACCGAAATCCCCTGCTCAAGCGCGATTTCATCGAACGCTTCGACCAGGCGCTCTCCCGGGTGGTGGATGAACCGGGGCTGATCATCGCCCTGGCAAGCGACCACGGGACCGATTCTGCCACCGGTGCCCACACCCCGCTGCCGGTCCCCTCCCTGCTGGTCGCCTCGGGGAGCGATGCCAAGCAGACCACCAAATTCGGAGACCGTCAGGTGGCCGGCAACGAGCGCAGTGTGGAGTGGCTGCTGCGCCGGGTGGTGGAGTACACCCAGAACGGGCCCTAGGAGAAGATGGCCCGCAGGGTGAAAAAGATCAGCGCGGCCAGAATGCCGCCAACCGGCAGGGTCACGATCCAGGAGACCACAATCCCACCGATCACCCGCAGGTCCAGGGCGGACACGCCGCGCGCCAGGCCCACACCCATTACCGCGCCCACCGCGATATGGGTGGTGGAGACCGGCAGACCGGTACGCGAGGCGATCACCACAGTGGAGGCGGCGGCCAGGGTGGCGCAGAATCCCCGGCTCGGGGTCAGTTCGGTGATTTCGGTACCAATGGTGCGCATGACGCGATAGCCCAGGGTGCCGAGTCCAACCACGATACCGGCACCGCCCAGCAACAGGATCCAGATCGGCAATCCCGATTTTTGGGCCACTTCCCCGCCGGTCGAGACGATGCTCACCACGGCAGCCAGCGGTCCGACCCCGTTGGCCACGTCATTTGAACCGTGGGCGAAGGCCATGGCGCAGGCGGTGAAAATCATCATGGGGGTGAAGACTTTCTCGACACTGGCGAAGTGGAAGGTCTTGTCCGCCTCCTGGTCCATTTTGATGTTGCGGATCATCAGCCAACCGATGAATGCGGTGAAGCCACCAAAGGCGACGGCGGCGGCGAAGCTCTGCCCGACCGTCATCTGCAGCTTGAGGTGCGACAGCCCTTTGAACAGGGTGACCAGCGCAATGATGAATCCCACCAGAAAAACGTAAATGGGACCCCAGCGCTTGGCACTGGCAAAAGGTTGTTCCGTATTGAGGATCAGGCGGCGGATACTGAGCATGAGAATGAAGGCAATGGCGCCGCCCACCAGCGGGGAGACCACCCAGCTGGCCACAATGCCGCCTACCTTGCCCCATTTCACCGCATCCACGCCGATGCCGGCCATGGCGAAGCCGATCAGGGCGCCGATGATAGAGTGGGTGGTGGAGACCGGCCAGCCCTTGGTGGAGGCGATCATCAGCCAGATGGCCGCCGCCAGCAGCGCGGCGAGCATGCCGTAGACCAGCAGTTCCGGTGAACTGATGAGCGGGGTCGGATCGATGATGCCCTTGCGGATGGTGGAGGTGACGTGGCCCCCGGCCAGCACCGCGCCGGCAAATTCAAAGATGGCGGCGATGATGATCGCCTGCATCACGGTGATGGCGCCGGAGCCGACCGACGTACCCATGGCGTTGGCCACGTCGTTGGCACCGATGCCCCAGGTCATGTAGAGGCCAAAAATGACCGCGAGTGCGATGAACCAGGTACCGTATTCGGCAATGATTTCCATGAGGAACCCCTGAGACTACTTGAGCGATTTATTTGGTGTTTGGATTTAACGTGCCATCAACAGGCGCAGGCGATCACCGACTTTTTCGGCGTAATCGGCCAGGTCGCCGATCCACTCGATGAGCTGATACCAGAACATGACCGATACCGGCTTCATCTCGTCCTCGTGCTGAAACAGCACCCGGGACAGGTTCATGCCCAGGTCGTCGGTTTTGTCTTCGATTCGGTTCAGTTCATCGACCATTTCGATCACGGTCTTGCGCTCGCGCCCGGAAAAGCCCATCTCCAGCAGTTCGTCGAGTTCCTCAATCACCTTGTGCGACTGGTGGCAGGCTTCGATGCAGGTATCGACCAGTTCCAGCAGGATCGGCTGCATGGGTTCGGGTACTTCCATGGGGCGCTCCACCAGCAGCCCGGCAATGTCCTGGGCGGTGTCGGCGATGGAATCCTGCATGTTGAGAATGTCGAGCAGATCCCGGCGGTCCACCGGCATGAAGAGACTCTTGGGCAGATGGGCGCGCAGCTCGTTCTTGATCTTGTCGGCCCGGTCCTCCAGCTCGAAGATCCTCTTCTGCGCCTCCTCCACCTTGGCCTGGTCACCGGCGCACAGCGCGCGGAACAGGCCGGGTACCTGGTCGGCACACTCCACTGCCACCCGCATGTGCTGCTGCATGGCCTTGAAGGGAGAATGTCCCAAGAGACTGGCAATGGAAGAAAAAACCATGGTATTACCCCTGACCCAAGAATTTGGTGCGCACCATATTACAGATGTGTGACAGTTTGATGACAGCCCACCACCGTTTTCTATCGGCAGGCCGCAAAGGAGAGAGTCCGGTGACACGCGCATTCGCGGTATTCGGAAACCCGATCAAGCACAGCAAATCGCCGTCGATCCATGCCCGGTTTGCCGCGCAGACCGGAATCGAGATGACCTACGATGCCATTCTCGTGCCCATGGATGGATTTGCCGCATCGGTCGCCGCCTTCCGCGTGGCAGGTGGCCTGGGGGCGAATGTGACCGTGCCTTTCAAGGAAGAGGCCTTTGCCCTGGCGGACTCCCATACCGAACGCGCCCGGCGCGCCGGTGCGGTCAACACCCTCACCTTTTCAGATCAGGGCATTGCCGCGGACAACACGGACGGATTCGGCCTGGTGCACGACCTGGAGCGTGCCGGGTTTCCGGTCGCCGGCCGCCGCCTGCTGATGGTGGGCGCGGGTGGCGCGGTGCGTGGCACGCTTGCCCCCCTGCTGGCCCTGGGCCCGGCTGAGCTGGTGATTGTGAACCGCACGGCGGCCAGGGCGACCACTCTGGCCGGGGAGTTCGGAGATCTGGGTGTGGCGATCCGCGGGGTCGGGTTTGACGGGCTGATACCGGGCGCTTTCGATCTGGTGATCAACGGTACCGCCGCCAGTCTGGCCGGAGAGTTGCCGCCGTTGTTGCCGCAATCTGTGGAAGGCGCTGACTGTTACGACATGATGTACGGTGCACAGCCCACCCCGTTCATGGAGTGGGCGACCGAGTCAGGAGCTTCGCGGGTCAGCGACGGCCTGGGGATGCTGGTGGCCCAGGCCGCCGAATCATTCCGGATCTGGAACGGTGTCCTGCCGGACACCGTGTCGGTTCTGGCGGCGCTACGCGATCAGCTCAGCGCTGGGCATTGACCCGGTAGCGCTTGGCCATCTGCACGTAGCCCTGTGCCTGGGGTAGAAAACGGGCCCGCTCCTGGTCGGTGAGCGGGCGGATCTTCTTCGCCGGCGCGCCCATCCACATGTAGCCGCTCTCCAGCACCTTGCCCGGGGGGACCAGGCTGCCGCCGCCGATGATGGTTTCGTCCTCCACCACCGCGCCATCGAGCACAATCGCGCCGATACCCACCAGCACCCGGTTGCCGATGGTACAGCCGTGCAAGACTACGTGGTGGCCCACGTTGACGTCATCACCGATGGTCAGCGGAAATCCGTCCGCGTTGTCGAACCCGGCGTGGGTCACATGGAGCATGCTCAGATCCTGGATATTGGTGCGGGCGCCGATCCGGATGCGGTGAATGTCGCCCCGTGCCACGCTCATGGGCCAGCTGGAGCTCTCCTCTCCCATGGTGACATCGCCCACCACCAGGGCTTGAGGATGGACAAAGGCGCTCGGCGCCAGATTGGGGATCAGTTCTTCGAAGGTTTCTACGGTCATGAGTCAGAGTTCGCTGTGGTCGGGTGGGTGGACGCGTCCTAGCGCATGGTCACCAGCTCTTCGGCGCTGGTGGGGTGGATGGCCACGGTGTCGTCCAGGTCCTTCTTGGTGGCACCCATGCGCAGGGCGACGGCAAAGCCCTGCAGGATCTCGTCGGCGGCCGGGCCGATCAGGTGAATGCCCACCACCTTCTCCTGGGCACCGACACAGACCAGCTTCATGGCGGTGGTGACCCGGTGCGGGGTGACCGCGTGGCGCATGTCGTTGAAGCTGGTCTGGTAGGTCTTGACCGCGTCGCCGTGTTCGGCGCGCGCCTGCTCTTCGGTCAGACCCACGGTGCCGATGGGTGGATGGGTGAAGACCACGGTGGGGATGTGCCGGTAGTCGAGGTGGCGATCTGCCATGCCGCCGTAGAGCCGGTCGGCCAACCGCCGCCCAGCGGCAATAGCCACCGGCGTGAGCGCGGCGCGACCGGTCACGTCGCCCACCGCGTGGATGTGCGCCACGTTGGTGTTCTGGTAGAGGTCGGTGGGGATGAAACCCTGCGGGTCCAGGTCGACTCCGGCGGCCTGCAGATTGAGACCGCTGGTGTTGGGTTCGCGCCCGATGGCCCAGATGAGGGTGTCGATGCCCGGCAGCGACAGACCTCCCTGCCCGGTCAGGGTGAGCATCCCGTCGCTTGCGCGGGCGACGGACTCCAGCTGAGTCCCGGTGAGCACATTGATCCCCTGCCCCATCATCGCCTCCATCAGGTGGTCGCGCAGCAGCGGGTCGAAGCTGCGCAGGGCCTGTTCACCCCGCAGCAGCAGGCTCACGTCGCTGCCCAAGCCGCGCAGCACGCCGGCAATCTCCACGGCGATGTAGCCGGCCCCCACCACGGCGACGCGCCGGGGCTGCTCGGTCAGGGCGAAAAACCCGTCGGAGGTGATTCCGTACTCAGCGCCCGGAATGTCCGGCACCGTCGGGCGGCCACCGGTGGCGATGACGATGCGCTCCGCCGTGTAGCGCTCATCGCCAACCTGCAGTGTATGCGGGTCCACAAAGCTGGCCGTCCCACGGATGAGGTCAATGTTGGAGTCCTGCAGGTAGGTGACATACCAGCTGTTGATGCCGTGAATGTACCCATCGCGGGCCTCGATCAGCTGTTTCCAGTTGACCCTGGACTGGTGAGCCTCGATGCCGTAGGCACTGGCCAGATGGATCTGGTGGGCGATGTCCGCCCCGTTCCACATCACCTTTTTCGGCACACACCCCACGTTGACGCAGGTACCGCCCAGGGGGCCGTTCTCCACAATGGCGCAGCGCGCGCCATATTTCGCGGCACGTTCGGCCACGGAGAGGCCACCGCTGCCGGCGCCGATGGCGATGAGATCGTATTTGCGGGACATGGAGTCTCCTGTCACAGAAGCATGAGCGTGGGGATTATAGGCCAAGCAGGGAAATCATCCGCTAAACTGGGGCTCTGGGACATCAGGTTGGGGAGAGACGAGTGGATATCGGCGGTTGGATTTTCCTGGGTGTGGTCGCGGTGCTGATCTTCTACGTCATCACCATCTACAACGGTCTGGTCTCCCTGAAGCATGGGGTCGCCAAGGCCTGGGCCAATATCGATGTGGTGCTCAAGCAGCGCCACGATGAGCTGCCCAAGCTGATCGAGACCTGCAAGCAGTACATGGGTTACGAGAAGGAGACCCTGGAGAAGGTGATCCAGGCCCGCTCGGCCGTGGCCAAGGCCCGGGAAGCGGGCGATGTGGCCGCCCTCGGACCCGCCGAAACCCAGCTGCGCCTCGGGTTGGGTAATCTTTTTGCGTTGGCCGAAGCCTATCCGGATCTCAAGGCCAACGAATCCTTCCAGCATCTGCAGGCCCGCATCAGTGGTCTGGAGAATACCATCGCCGACCGGCGCGAGCTCTACAACGAGATGGTCAACAACAACAACGTGCGGATTGAACAGTTTCCCGATGTCCTCATCGCCCGCTTTTTCCATTTCAAGGCGGCCGAGCTGCTGGAATTCAGCGAGGACGAGAAAAAGGACGTCGACGTCAAAGCCCTTTTCGCCTAGGCAATGGCCATGGGGTGGCAGGAACTGGCCCGCTCGGTGCAACGGGCGGATGGGATGGAGTTCGGCTTCATGCTGCTGTTCGCGGCAGTCGCCTGTCTGGGAGGGATCTACCTGGCGTTCCGCGGCCTGAAGCGCGCGCGCATTATCGAAGACACCCCCACCTCCCTGATTCGTTCTGCCGCCCAGGGCTACGTGGAACTGCAGGGACGCGCGCGACTGATGGAGGGCGAACCGATCATCGCGCCGCTGACTGGGACAATTTGTGCCTGGTATCTCTACCGGATCGAGGAGCGTCGCAGGAGCGGATCGGGCCGCAACAGCCATACCCGGTGGGTCTCCATCGACAAGGGTGTGAGTGATGAACTCTTTCTGATCGAGGACCAGACCGGCTCCTGCATTGTGGACCCCGAAGGTGCCGAGGTGACCCCGTCGGCGCGCAGCGTCTGGTACGGCAGCACAACCCGTCCCACCGGCGGGCCGCCCGCCGGTCACTCCTGGTTTGGCGGTGGCCGGTACCGCTACACCGAATGGCGGATCGCGCCGGGCGACCCGCTCTACGCCATCGGCGAATTCCAGACCGTGGGCGGTGGCGGCGACCTGCCAGCCACCGCCGCCGAGGTGCGCGAGCTGCTGCGCGAATGGAAGCGCACGCCCCAGGTCATGCAGACGTTCGACCGCAACCGCGATGGCCAGGTGGATGCGCGGGAGTGGGAGGCGGCGCAGCTGGCAGCGCGCGCCCAGGTGATGCGCGAGCAGCAGGAACGGGCGATGAGTCCGGGCACCGATCTGCTGCGCCGACCGCAGGTTTCCGGCCGACCGTACATCCTCTCCGTCAGACCTCAGGACGCCATGGCCAGCGGCTACCGGTGGCTGGCGCGTGGTGGATTGGCCGCCTTCTTTACGGGGGGTGCGGCCCTGGTGTGGTTGATACAGGTGCGCACCGCGATTCTCTGAGCACCTGTCAAGCGTAGCCATTCAATAAAGCAGGATATTGAGCAGATTGTCGCGAAAGGTGATGTTGCCCGCCATCTCCGCATGCCGGGCACAGTTGAAGACCACATAGTCGAGCGGAAAGAAACCGGGGTTTCCGCTTTCCGGCATCAGGGAGTCGCGCGCCAGCAGTGACGCCTTGGTGACGGTGCCATCTCCGGGCTCCAGCATCAGACGGTTGTAGTCGATGCCGACGATCGGATTGGCGATCTCGTCCGGCCGCAGTCGAATCCGAAACTCCTCACCCTCCTCCTCCAGCAGGCAGCGGGCGGGTGTCAGGTGACAGTCGCCACCAAACACAATGAAACGGGTCGTGGTGTCGGCGACAGGAACCGACAGTGCTTCGTGAAAGCGTCGGGCTCTTTGCAGCTGGTGGGCAAAATGGTGTTCCAGCTGTTCGATGCGTGCCGCGGCCGCCATGGGGTCGCCGATATCCCCGATGATTTTCTGCCGGACCTTCGGATCAAATATGCTCCAGCGAAACCGCCGCCAGGATTCCACAGCGTAGAGATCGGGCTCCAGACGTCTGCCGTGGCGATCAATCATCCAGGTGCGCCGCGGGTGTGGCAGCAGCTGATAGAGGCTGGGCATGGTGGCCACCACTTCGGGTGGGATCCGGCCGAGACCGGCCGGTACGCCGTTGATGGCATGCTGCAGGGCGCTGACCGATCCATAGTTGGGCGTGCCGATCAGAATCACTTTGTCGACCATGGCCGCACCAGCCAGAGTCGGGGGCGGTGCGGTGTCGCTCTCGAGCACATTGGTTCCACCAAAGCGCACGAAATATCGTGCCACGATGCCACCGGCACTGTGCCCCACCAGGTCCACTTTCAGGGCCGGATCGTTGCGCAGTTCGCGCAGGCGCAGGATCAGACGCTCCAGGCTCGCGGCGGCGGCAGGAATATCCCGGCGCCAGTCCCAGGCAAACAGAATGCAGTCGGTTGCGGCATCCACTCGCGTGGCAGGCAGGCAACGATAGCCGCCCGGCCCGGTGAGGGTCCGGGTGAGGTTGCGGTAAAAATCGCGGCCGACTGCTTCGTGGAACAGATCGCCGACGGTCAGGGGTTCCGCCTCACCTTCCGGAGTGATGGAGAGCGCCAGCGTCTCAAGCCGATGACCGGACACCAGGTTCCAGAATCCGCCGGGCCATACTTCGGTCCCATCGGAGCGTTGCAGGGTGGAGCCCAGAATACCCGGAATGACCACCACCGGATGGCGGTTCACCGGCTGCATGCCGGCGTAAAGCCGCTGCAGATCCGGTTCAGGTTCACCGGTGGTTGCACACCCGCCCAGCCAGACCGCCAGTAACCACACCGGCAGCCAGGGGGTGGTGCCTTTCGAATGGACCGGTTGTCGGATTGGCTTCTTTTCCATACAGTGAATCAGACCGGAACTGTGCCACATACCTCACCGTCATAACGGTGTCGCCGCACTGCCGGAGGGTGCCGCGAGGCAGCCATTTCATCCACCGGGCCGAACTGCCGCAGGCGGCCTGACGACGACGGAACTCATGTATGACCAACCCCCTTCTCGACACGGTCGGGCTTCCTCCATTTTCAACCATTGAACCGGACCATGTGGAGCCCGCGATCCGCCGCATACTCGACGACAATCGGGCGGCGCTGGAGACGTTGCTCCGCAAGGAGGGTCCGCTTTCCTGGCACGAGTTGGTGGAACCACTCGAGGAGATGGGTGACCGGCTGGACCGGGCCTGGGCGCCGGTAAGTCACCTCAATTCGGTTATGAATAACGATGCGCTGCGCGCCGCCTACAATGCGTGTCTGCCGCTGCTCTCAGAATATTCCACGGATCTCGGACAGAACGCAGAACTGCAGCGGGCCTATGCCGCCATCGCGGACAGTGCCGACTTCAGCGAACTGGATGAGCCGCAAAAACGGGTGGTCACCAATGCGCTGCGCGATTTTCATCTGGCCGGCGTGGATCTGCCTGCCGAAAAGAAACGCCGCTACAAGGAGATTGCCAGCGAACTCTCCACCCTCACCAGCCGGTTCGAGGAGAACCTGCTGGATGCCACCCGCGCCTGGCAGAAACCGGTCGCCGATGTGGTGGCGCTGAAGGGGTTGCCGCAGCAGGATATCCAGGCGGCCGCCGCGGCCGCGGCGCGCGAGGGTGTGGAAGGCTGGCTGCTGACCCTGGAGTTTCCAAGCTACTACGCCGTGGTGACCTATGCGGAGGATCGCGAATTGCGGCGGGAAGTCTACGCAGCGTATGTCACCCGCGCTTCGGATCAGGGGCCCCATGCCGGACGCTGGGACAATGGTCCCGTGATGCAGCGGATTCTTGCCTTGCGTCAGGAGCTGGCCGGCCTGGTCGGCTTCCAGAGCTACGCCCACTACTCGCTTGCCACGAAAATGGCCGATTCGCCGGAACGGGTGACCGGATTTCTGGAGGACCTGGCCGCACGCGCGGTTCCCGTGGCGCGGGCCGAGTTTGCCGAACTGGAACAGTTCGCCCGCGATCTGTTTGGCTGGAGCGAGGTGAAGGCGTGGGATGTGGCGTTCCTGAGTGAACGGCTGCGTCAGGCGCGGTACGAGTTTTCCCAGGAGGAGCTGAAACCCTATTTTCCGCTGCCGGGTGTGCTGCAGGGTCTGTTCGAGATTGTGCACCGGCTCTACGGGATTACCCTGCGCGAGCTGGAGGGGGTGGATGTCTGGCATCCGTCGGTGCAGTTTTTCGAAATCCTCGACCGCAGCGGCGCGTCCATCGGCCAGTTCTATCTTGATCTGTATGCCCGCCCACACAAACGCGGCGGGGCGTGGATGGGCGAGTGTCTGTGCCGCTTCCGGCAGGGCGATCGGCTGCAACTGCCGGTGGCGTTTGTCTGCGCCAACTTTCTAGCACCCGTGGCCGACGCCCCGGCGCTGCTCACCCATGACGACGTGCAGACCTTGTTCCATGAATTCGGCCACGCCCTGCATCACCTGCTGACGCGGATCGATCATCCGTCGGTGGCGGGCATCAACGGGGTGGCCTGGGACGCTGTGGAGCTGCCCAGCCAGTTCATGGAGAACTGGTGCTGGGAGCGCGAAGCGCTCGACCGTTTTGCCCGCCACTACCAGACCGGATCGCCGCTGCCCGAGGCACTGCTGGAGCGGATGCAGGCGGCGCGCCTGTTCCACACGGGCATGTTCACCGTACGCCAGCTGGAATTTGCCCTGTTCGATTTCCGGCTGCATCTGATGTCGGCCGCACCGGAGGTGGCGGGCATCTATGACCTCCTCCAGGAGGTGCGCAGCAACGTGGCGGTGGTGCCCGCGCCGCCGTTCAACCGCTTTCCCCATGGATTCTCGCACATTTTCGCCGGTGGCTACGCGGCGGGCTACTACTCCTACAAATGGGCGGAGGTGCTTTCGGCGGACGCCTACTCCCGGTTCGAGGAGCAGGGGATATTCGACGCGCAGTGCGGCGCGGATTTCCGCCGGGAGATTCTTGAAGTGGGCGGATCGCGGGATGCGATGGAAGCGTTCATCGCGTTTCGTGGCCGCGAGCCGAGCATCGAGCCGCTGTTGCGCCATCACGGTTTGGACCAGACCGCCGCCTCATGAAAATTGCCACCTGGAACGTGAACTCCCTGAGGGTTCGCCTGCCCCATGTGCTGGACTGGCTGCGGAAGGAACAGCCGGATGTGCTGGCGGTGCAGGAGACCAAGGTGGTGGACGCCGACTTCCCGGTACTCGAGTTTGCCGAAGCCGACTACCAGGTCGCCTACCGCGGGCAGAAGACCTACAACGGCGTGGCGGTTATCAGTCGCGAAACATCCGGTGATGTGATTACCGATATTCCGGGGTTTGAGGATCCCCAGCGCCGCGTCCTCTCCTGCCGGGTGGGTGGCGTACGGGTGGTCAATGTCTATGTGCCCAATGGCTCCGAAGTGGGCAGTGAAAAGTACGCCTACAAACTGGAGTGGCTGGCCGCGTTGCGCGGCTACCTGGAGCAGTTGCTGCGGGAGGAGACGCATCTGGTGCTGCTGGGCGACTTCAACATCGCTCCCGCGGATCGAGATGTGCACGACCCCGAGGCGTGGCGGGACCGCATCCTCTGCTCCGCGCCGGAACGGGCCGCGTTTCAGGCGCTGTGTGCCCTGCCACTGACGGATCTCTTCCGTGAAATGCAGCCCGAGGCAGCCGAATGGTCCTGGTGGGACTACCGGATGAACGCTTTCAAACGGAACATCGGATTGCGTATTGACCACCTTCTGGTGAGCCGGGGGCTTGCCGAACTGGCCGACCGATGCTGGATCGACCGGGGCCCCCGTGGCCTGGAGCGCCCCTCCGACCATGCGCCGGTGGTTGCAAAATTCCGTCTTTAGGACAGCTTACACTGCTGATACCTTGTGCTAGATTGCGCAAAACCCTACAAGATTCTCAGGTTTCGCAGGCAGATTGATATGACCAATACAACACTGAATAGCCTTGATGTGGCTATCAAGGTGGAGCTTGCCATGGGCCAGCTTTACCGGGCCATCGGCAGACGTTTTCCGGACCACTCCTCGGTGTGGAGTCGGATTGCCATGGAGGAGATGAACCATGCCGCCCTGTTGCGCGCGGCCAAGGATCTGATTCCCTTCGGCGTCTCCCCCGATGAGTTCCGTCCCCAGGAGATGCCACGCCTCGTCGAGTTGCTGGATCTGGCCGAACGGTTGATTTCCGGACAGGACGACCTCTCCCAGGAGGAAACCTACCAGAAGGTGCTGGAACTGGAGGAACTGGTGGGCGAACAGGGTCTGCAGCCCTCCCAGCAATTGGGCGAGGGCAGCGCGGTGAACCGCATCTTTGGGCGTCTGCACCACGAAACGGACGACCACGCGGCAGCCATCAAGATGCTGCTGGAAACCCTCGAATCGGCGGCCTAGTCCCGAACCGGAATCTCCGCTCGTGACGGGTGCATCCCGCCGGACCATACACCCGCTCCCGAAAATCGACACGGCCGGCACCATCCATCAGTAGGGTGGTGCTCGACCGTGTGCCGTAGACCGGATCATCCAGGAACACGGGGACTTCCGGGTATTCGCCCGGTGCCTCCGGCACGGACCGGTCGGACAGGATGCGGTCCATGCCACCCAACAGTGCGGTTGCCGGTTCCCGCACCAGCCGGCCCAGCGTTTGCCGGGTGGCCTCGGCCTTGGCCCACGGCAGATGCGGCGGACCGTTGCCCACGGCGTAGACACCGGGTGGCAGCGCTTGCGGCGACTGCTCGCGGTTGCAGTAGAGCCATAGCTCACCCTGACTGAAACAGAGCAGATTGAAACCGTTGAAATCCTGGGCGCGCGGCAGCACCCGGTCATCCAGGAATGCGGGGGGTGTGCCGGAGGCGAGGAGAAAATCGCGTACCAGCCAGCCACGGGAGGGTGCGTTGGGGTTGCGCCGTTCGGGTTCGCGCAGATTGGTGAGGGCACAGAACCGGCCCTCCAGGGACAGGCCGAGCCAGGTGCCTCCCTGCTCCAGGTCGCGACCGGCCAGAATGCCGGGTTCGTCCTGCCAGAAACCGGCTCCCTGGGTGGGGCGGGCATGGAACTCGTCGCGATTGGCGGCGACCAGAAACGGGAAGTCCGGATGCTGTCGCCAGGCGACGAGGATCAGGCACATATCGCCTCCGCGGAGGGCGCGGGACATCGAGGTGTGGATACTGGTAGGCGTGGGATATCCATGACGGGATGCTTCATTGTCTATAATGGCGACGCGTTCACTATACCCCGCGTAACCGATTCATCGACAGCAGCCCGGGAGCGTGCCCGGAAGCCGAGGAGAGAGATACATGACCGATTCCCATGATGGCGTTCAGGAACTGGGTCCCAAGGAAGCCGCCGATCTGCTTGCCGCCAATCCGCGTGCCATCATGGTCGATATCCGTTCCACCATGGAATACCTGTTTGTCGGCCACCCCAAGGGTGCGGTGCACATTCCCTGGATCGATGAACCGGACTGGACGGTCAATCCCCATTTCATCACCCGGATCCGAGAGCTGATTCTGGGCGGCGCCATCGACAGCGCCGTGGGTGGCGCGGCGCCGATCATTCTCATCTGCCGCAGCGGGAAGCGGTCGCTCGAAGCCGGGCGCAAATTATTGGAAGCGGGCCTGTCAGAGATCTATCACGTGACTGAGGGCTTCGAGGGTGATCTCGATGAAAGCCACCACCGCAGCACACTGGGTGGCTGGCGTTTTCACGGTCTGCCCTGGGAGCAGTGCTGAACCTCAGGAGGTGACGGGGTAGTCCCGCGGCGGCTCAACCCCGTTTTCGGGCAGGTCTTCAGCGGTACCGCTGCCCGCCTGCTTCTCTTCACGGCGGGGCGACTCTTTGACGTCCAGGCGCTGCTGGGTGGTCTCTTCGAAGGCGAGCAGCTCCTGTTTGACCGGATCGTCGCACAACCGCTCCGCGCCGGTGGCAAGCTGCCGGTATACGTCACGATAGCTTTTGGTCATCTGCGCGACCGCTTCGGCGGTATTGCGGAAGTGGTCGGAAACCTCGGCCCGGTATTGGTGGTACTCATCCTCCACCCGTTCTGCCCGGTCCGCCATCTCTTTGATTTGGCGCTCGGTGGGTGCGGAGTAGCGCGCAATGATGTAGCCGATGGCCACACCGGCCACCAGCAGTCCCAATCCAATCAACCAACCCGAAGAAGTCATGATCAAAACGCCTGTTCCGTCGTGCCCGTTGCTAGGTACCCAGTGCCGATTATAACCGCTGCCGGCCCGATTGTTGGGGACTCAATCTTCAGCCGGAGAGTGCATAGTCGGCAACAATGCCGGCAAATACCACGGCACCCAGCCAGTTGTTGTGCAGAAAGGCCTTGAAACAGGCCGCCCGCTCGCGATGGCGGATCAGGTACTGGTGGTAGATCGCCAGCCCAACCGCGACGGTCAGCCCGGTGCGGTAGATACTCCCCAGCTCCGCGAGATTGCCGATGATCCAGAGGTCGGCAAAGAAGAGGGCCTGGAGGATGCCGATGATCAGCCGGTCGGCATCGCCAAAAAGAATGGCGGTGGAGCGGACGCCGAGTTTCAGATCGTCATCACGGTCCACCATGGCGTACATGGTGTCGTAGATGGTCGCCCAGATGACGGCGGCCACGAATACCAGCCAGCATTCGCGGGGCAGGGTTTCGAGCTGCGCCGCGAAGGCCATGGGAACCGCCCAGCCGAAGGCGGCGCCCAGGTAGACCTGGGGCAAAAAGGTGTAGCGCTTCATGAACGGGTAGCTGGCGGCGAGCAGCGCGCCGATCACCGACATGGCGATGGTCAGCCAGTTGAGCAGGAGCACCAGCAGGAAGGAGACCAGGCTCAGGACCACAAACACGCCAACGGCTTCGCGTTCCGAGATGGCCCGGCGTGCCAGGGGGCGCTCCCTGGTTCGCTGCACATGCAGGTCGAAATCGCGGTCGGCAAAATCGTTGATGGCGCAACCGGCCGAACGCATGAGCACCGTGCCGGTCACCATTACGATCACCACGAAGGGATCGGGATGGCCTGCGCCGGCAATCCAGAGGCCCCACAGCATGGGCCACATCAGCAGAAAGATGCCGATGGGTTTGTTGAGCCGGGTGAGCAGGATGTACTCGTGGAGGCGTTGCAGCCAGTTCATCGGTGGCGGCGGCTGTAGCGTACTGCTCTGAGCATTCATAGGGTTAGGTTGGGCCAAGGTGTGCGGTCGCGGCACATTATCGCATCTCGCCCGGTGGATGCCACCACATCACGCTTCCGCATACTCCTCCGTGCGACCCAGCCAGCGGCGGATCAGCGGTTCGATGCTGCGCGGATACTCGTCGAGAATCCGGTCCGCCAGCCGCTGTGCCGGTTCCACCAGATCCTGATCCCGGACCAGGTCCGCCACCCGGAACTGCAGCTGACCGCTCTGCCGCGCACCCAGCAGCTCGCCCGGTCCCCGAATGGCCAGGTCGTGCCGCGCGATGGCGAAACCATCCTGGTACTCGCGCATGACGGCGAGTCGGGTTTTGGCATCCCCGCCGAGCGGTGGTCGGTAGAGCAGCAGGCAGTGGCTTTTGCGCGATCCGCGTCCCACCCGACCGCGCAGCTGGTGGAGCTGGGCGAGCCCCAGCCGTTCCGCATTCTCGATAATCATCAGGCTGGCATTGGGTACGTCGACACCCACTTCGATGACGGTGGTGGCCACCAGGAGCTGAATTTCCCCCGCCTTGAACTGGCGCATGACGGTGTCGCGCTCCTCACTCGCCATGCGTCCGTGGACCAGGCCCACCACAAGTTCCGGCAGCGTTTCCGCCAGCAGTTTCGCGCTCTCCTCGGCTGCCTGGCACTGCAGTTTTTCCGACTCTTCGATCAGCGGACAGACCCAATAAGCCTGCTGTCCCGCCGCACAGGCGGCGCTTACCCGGGCGATCACTTCAGCGCGCCGCGACTCGCTCAGCACGATGGTTTCTATGGGCTGGCGTCCGGGCGGCAGCTCATCGATGACCGAACAGTCCAGATCGGCGTAGGCCGCCATGGCCAGGGTGCGCGGAATGGGGGTGGCGGTCATCACCAGCTGGTGGGGCTTGAACTCACCACCTTTGCGGATCAATGCCAGCCGCTGGTGGACACCGAAGCGGTGCTGCTCATCGATCACCGCCAGGGCCAGGCGGGCGAAGCGCACCTCCTCCTGAAACAGGGCGTGGGTACCCACGGCGATGTCCGCCTCCCCCCGTTCGATCCTGGCCAGCGCGGTGCGCCGCTCGGCCGCGCGCAATCGCCCCGAAAGCCAGATCAGCTCGATCTCCAGCGGTTCCAGCCAGGTGCGGAGGTTCTGCCAGTGCTGTTCGGCCAGCATCTCGGTAGGTGCCATCAACGCCGCCTGGTGCCCGGACTCCACGGCTTGGAGCAGGGCCAGTGCCGCGACGATGGTTTTGCCGGATCCCACGTCCCCCTGAACCAGGCGCATCATGGGTTCGCCTCGGGCCAGATCCCGTTGCATCTCCACCAGCACCCGCTGCTGAGCGGCGGTGAGGGTGAACGGCAGCCCGGCCACCAGCGACTGGCTCCGCACCCCCGGGGGGGCAAGCACCGGGGCGGCCTCGGCCCGTACCCGCCGGCGCAGGGCGCGCACACTCAGCTGATGGGCCACCAGCTCCTCCATCGCCAGCCGCTGTTGGGCGGGATGCCTGCCCTGCTCCAGCGTGGTCAGATCGGCCTCGGGCGGAGGCTGGTGGAGATAGGTGAGTGCGGAATTGAGATCCCAGCCACCGGCAGTGGATGGCGCGGGCATCAGCTCCGGCAACGGATGGCGCGCCAACAGGGCCAGTGCTGTCGTGGTGAGCCGGCGCAGGCTCGCCTGGCGCAGTCCTTCGCTGGAGGCGTAGACCGGAGTCAGCAGCTCTTCGGTGGCAAACTCCTCGCCCGCGCGCAGTAGCCGGTATTCCGGATGCACCATCTCCGGTCCGGTTGCTCCGTGGCGGATCTCTCCGAAACAGCGGATGGTCAGGCCGCGTTCAAGCTGTGCCTGTTGCTGTTGGGAGAAATGGAAAAACCGCAGCAGGATGGCACCGGTCCCGTCGCTGATGCGACAGAGCAGGGAGCGGCGACGCCCGAATTTGATCTGCGCGATATCGATGGTGCCCTGAACGACCGCACGATCACCCGGGCGCACCGAGCCCATGGGTTGAATCCGGGTGCGGTCTTCGTAACGGAACGGGAGATGAAACAGCAGATCCTGCACGGTGCTGATCCCCAGTCCGGCCAGCCGCTCCGCCAAGGCAGGTCCCACGCCATGCAGTTGGGTTACGGGAGTGGTGACCAGATCCATCGGGTCAATGGCAGCGCGTCTGCCGCGCCCAGCACAAAACGCCCCACCCGGCCAACAGCGTCCAGCCGGTCAGGAACAGCACGCCGCCGAGCGGTGTGATCCAGATCGGCTGTGCGATCAGGTGCCAGGCAAGTGCCAGCAGCGAGCCGGAGAAGCAGAAGGTTCCCGCGGCCAGGGCCGAAGCCGCCAGGTTGAGCAGCCGCCCCGGGAAATGGAGCGAAAGGTTGCCGATGAGCAGTAGGCCGAGACCATGGATCACCTGATATCGGATCGCCTTATCGTGCAGGCGCAACGCCTCGGCATCACTGCCCAGCAGGTGGGCGCCGGCCGCACCCAATGCCACGGCCAGCCCCAGAAAAAGGGCACCGACGGTAATCCACCCGAAACCCCGGCGGACTGTCATGGGCAGAAATCGCCTCGCATGCGACAATGAACTCCGATCATGGGCAGCGGATCCCCGTTTCTGTGTCCTGTTTCGTTGGCACCGTACATCCGTCGCGTTATAAATTAACTCGTAACAAATACCAAATTTCAGGAATTTCCGAACGCATGAGTGTGGAAGAATACGCCATCATCGGCGTAGTGGCGGCATTGGTGCTGGCAGTTGGCGGGTTGCTCCTGCGGCGCCATTTCAAGGTACCGAAACTGGACCGGCAGTTGCGCCGCCTGTTCCGCAAGAGCCATGCGCCCTATCTTCACGATGTTCTGCTACCTGACGGCATGGATGGCCAGATCCATCTCGACTACCTGGTATTGGGCGCTGGCGGTCTCTATGTCATCGATGTCAAACCGCACGATGGTCTGATCTTCGGTGCCGACCGGATGGATCAGTGGGCGCAGGTCAAGGGGATGCGCACCTACCGCTTTCAGAATCCACTCACCGACAACATGATGCGGATCGGTTCCATCCGCAGCCTGGTACCCCAGGTGCCGGTGCAGGGCAGGGTGGTGTTTCCCGATGCGGGCGATTTCCCCAAGGGCGTACCGGAGGGTGTCGCGACGGTGGCTTCGCTGAGTGGCGAAATCGGCCGCGAACCGGGCACGGAACACGCCGAAGCCTGGGAAGTGCTCAATTCACAGGCCGTGCGCAGCCGCCACTGACGGTTGGTTCTATACCCCGGCCAGTGCCCGCAGGTGGCTGACCACGCTGCGCCCGAGCGCCGACAACGAATAGCCGCCCTCCAGACACGAAACAATGCGCCCCGGGCAGTGGCGGTCACTCAGCGCCGCCACCTCCCGGGTCACCCATTCGTAGTCCGCTTCCGTCAGGCGCAGCTGCCCGAGGAAGTCCTCGCGGTGGGCGTCGAACCCGGCGGAGAAGAGGATCAGCTGGGGCGCAAACGATTCAAGTGCCGGCAGCCACTGGTCACGCACGGCCGCGCGGAACGGTTCGCTGCCCGCGCCGGCGGAAAGTGGTGACTTGATGATGTGATCGCGATCGGACACCGGATCCGAGTAGGGGTAGAAGGGGTGCTGGAAGCTGGAGCAGAAGAGCACTCGCGGATCATCACGGAAAATGTCCTCGGTGCCGTTCCCGTGGTGTACATCGAAATCGAGTATCGCCACCCGTTCCATGCCATGCGCCGCCAGCGCATGCCGCGCACCCACGGCCACATTGTTGAACACACAGAAACCCATGGCCCGGGCGTACTCGGCGTGGTGTCCCGGTGGACGCACGGCGCAGAACGCATGGTGCATGTCGCCACGGCAAACCAAATCCACGGCATGCACGGCGGCTCCGGCTGCGCGCTGGGCCGCTTCCAGGGTGTAGGGGTTCATGGCGGTGTCACCGTCCAGGGCCACCAGTCCCTGCTGTGGTGCAACCTGATGGATGCGTGCCACGTAGGCCGGATCGTGGGCCCGGCCCAGTTGCTCGTCGGTGGCCAGCGGGGCGTCGATCTCCCGCAGGTAGGCGTGCAGATGGGCGCTCAGAATCTGGTCGTTGATGGCACCCAGACGGAGTGGCGACTCCGGGTGGTCTTCATGCATTTCATGACGGGCGCAGACCGGGTGGGAAATGAAGGCGGTGAGCATGGGCGCGGGTGTTTTCCTGGAGTCACATTTGAAAGTTGCGGGCGAAGTATAGCCGGTAGGTTTCGCGGGGACCGGTGGTCAGCACAAACCCGACCCGCCCGGAGGCGTCGGTGGCGTAGTCGATCCGCACCTGGGCGCCCACGCTTTCGTCGTAGTCCAGGTCCACCGTGTGGTTTTCGGTTCCGCGGGCCTTCTCCTCACCGCTGATGCCTGCCCAGTAGCCGGCGGCGGTAATCCCCAGGCGCTCACCCAGCGCCACGCGCAGGCCCAGTTCGGTTTCCAGTTCGTTGTAGGTCCAGGAGACGGACTGGGTATCGTTTTCATCATCGGCCCGGATGTAGCGATAACCGGCGGCATAGACCACCGCCAAGGCGTCGTTGAGCGGCCACGCGCCATCAAAGCGGATGCCCAGCAGGTAGCCGATGGGATCGAGATCAGCGGCGAAGGTCCGGTTGGGGATGCTCAGGGTGGTCTGGGCCAGGGTGATGGAACCGTTGAGCCCAGGCGAGAGGGTTTCGCGCCAATAGACACCGAGATAGCCCAGGCGGGCATCCAGGAGCCCCTCGCCCTGCGCCTCCACGTCACTGACGTCGCGGCCGATGGCCAGCCCGAACTCAATGACTTCGGCGCGGCCTGCCAGCGGCAATATCAGGAACAGGATGATCAGGGCGCGGAGATTGATGGTCGCTACTCAGACGATGGCTTCAAAGTGGGAGCCAGTCTGCGTTTGAGCCCCGGAATCGTCAAGGGAGTTGCCACCCAGGCGGCCCACTTCCTGGTACTGGTTGGTGGCAGCGTGGCCTTCAGCCCGAATACGCAGCAGGTCGATCTCCGCCTGGTTGGCCATCTGCTGCGCCCGCAGGGCGATCTGCCGGTCCGCGGACGAGGGCTGGGCCGGGGCGAGCGCGGCCCGCTGCACGGTCTGCGCCTTGTCCAGCGTGGCTTCAGGATCGTTGGGTACCTCGGCGGTATCGATGGATACACTGCCGCCGATGGCGTACATCCGTCCGTCCGGTCCGCGCTGGTAGGTGAACTGGGCGCCGCCCGTATAGGGGCCGCCCGCTGCCTGATGCGCCGCTTCGTGGGCCCGGACCTCCCGGTCGCGCGCCGCGAGTTGGCGCACCACCTGGCGGTCGAGGTCATTCTGCTGGAGGTATTCCTCGGTACCGGCGGGAGCACCACCCTGACGCTGCGCCACCGGCCGGGCGCGGGTGGTCGGCAGGGAGACAGGAATCTGATGAACGGTGGTGCTCACCCAGCTCTCCGGTAACGGGCTCCAATCCCAAGTTTAGCGCATGGGTTTGTCGCTTTGCAGGGGCGGGAGAGGACGCTGCGGGGTTCAGATCTTCAGGCGGTAGATGCGCATGACCCGCGGTTCACTGCGCAGACGGCGCATGATGCGGGCCAGATGTTTGCGGTTCTGCACGGTAATGGTGAGCACGATGTTGGTGTGGACGCCGTCGCGCTCTTCCATGTTGACGTTTTCGATATTGGATCCGAGTTCCGCGATCTGGGCGGCAATGCTGGCGAGCACACCGCGCTCGTTGATCACCTCGGCACGGATCTCCACCGTGAACTCCCCTTCCGTCTCCTTCTCCCACTCCAGGTCGATCCACTTGTCGGGCTTGTCCCGGTATTCCGCCACGTTGGGACAGGTTTCGGTGTGCACCACGATGCCACGGCCGGCGGTGACGAATCCCAGAATCGGATCGCCGGGGATGGGACGGCAGCATTTGGGAAAGGTGACCACCAGGCTCTCCGTACCCTTGATGGTGACCGGTTTTCCTTCCCCGCCGGTGGGTTCCTGGCTGGGTGCCACGCCCATCAGTGTGAGCAGCCGGTGCGCCACCAGCGGTGCCATCAGGCGTCCAAGACCGATGTCCTCGTAAAGCACCTCCAGGCTCTCCTTGTGCATGTTGTCGAGCAGGCGGTCCAGATCACTCTTGGTCACCACCTCCAGCTGGTGGTCCATGGCGTCCAGGGCGGCCGAGAACATGTGGCGGCCGAGACTGATGGCGTCTTCGCGCTTGAGATGCTTGAGGTAATTGAGCACGTTGGTCCGCGCCTTGGCGGTGACCACGAAATTGAGCCAGGAGGGGTTGGGCCTGGCCACCGGGGTAGTGATGATCTCCACGGTCTGGCCGTTGGTGAGCTGGGTCCGGAGTGGCGCCAGGTGCCGGTCCACCTTGGCCGCGACACAGGTGTTGCCGATGTCGGTGTGCACGGCGTAGGCGAAATCGACGGGAGTGGCCTTGCGCGGCAGGACCATGATCTTGCCCTTGGGTGTGAAGACGTAGACCTCGTGGGGGAAGAGATCGATCTTCACATTCTCCAAAAACTCCAGCGAGTTGCCCGCGCTTTTCTGCATCTCCAGCAGGTTGCGCAACCATTCGTGGGCGCGGGCATTGGCGCTGTTGGCGTCGTCCGCACCGCTTTTGTAGGCCCAGTGGGCGGCGATGCCCGTCTCCGCCACCTTGTGCATGTCCTCGGTGCGGATCTGCACCTCGATCGGCAGGTCATAGGGGCCGACCAGCACGGTATGCAGCGATTGGTAGCCATTGGCCTTGGGAATGGCGATGTAGTCTTTGAAACGGCCAGGCACCGGTTTGTAAAGATTGTGGGTCAAGCCGAGCGCGCGATAGCAGGCATCGACGGAGTCGACGATGATGCGGAAGGCGTAAACGTCCTGGACTTCATTGAAGCTCAGGCTCTTGGTCCGCATCTTCTTGAAAATGCTGTACAGGTGCTTTTCGCGCCCCAGCACCACGCCCGGCAATCCCTCCTGCTCCATGCGTGTGGCGAGGGTCTCCTCGATCTTGCCCATGATCTCCTTGCGGTTGCCGCGTGCGCGCTTGATGGCCTCTTTCAGGATGCGGTAGCGCAGCGGGTAGTGGGCGGCGAAACCGAGGTCCTCGAGTTCGATACGCAGGGCGTTGAGTCCCAGCCGGTTGGCGATCGGGACGTAGATCTCCAGCGTTTCGCGGGCGATGCGCCGTCGTTTGGCGGGCCGCATCACCTCCAGGGTGCGCATGTTGTGCAGGCGGTCGGCGAGTTTGACCATGATGACGCGGATATCGCGCACCATGGCGAGCATCATTTTGCGGAAGTTTTCCGCCTGCTCTTCTGCCGGATTCTGGAATTTGATCTGGGTGAGCTTGGTGACGCCATCCACCAGCTCCGCCACCTCGTCGTCAAACGCCTCGGCCACCTCCTCCTTGGTGACCTTGGTGTCTTCGATGACATCATGCAACAGCGCGGCGATGATGGTTTTGTGATCCAGCCGCATGCCGGCAAGGATTTTTGCCACCGCCACCGGATGGACGATGTAGGGATCGCCGGTCAGCCGGCGTTGGCCGTGGTGGGCGCGGGCGCCGAATTCGAATGCGCGGCGGACTTCTTCGACGAAGGCGGGGTCCAGGTAAGTGGACAGCCGATCGCATAGATCGTTGATGTGTAGCTCCACACGATCGATTAGTGCGGGATCTGCGCTCACGGCTGTCAGTGCCTTTCGGTCAGGGACTCAAAGGGGTGTGGGCTGCTCCTGACGACCTGATGATGAACGATTCACGGTCTTCTGGCTACTCGGCCGCAGGGTTGAGTTCCTGCATCAATTCGTCGTCGCGCTGGATGGAGGCCAGGGCGTGTTCACGGGCGTCGATCTCGTCCATTACCGCATCGTTGATCAGACCCTCGGCAATTTCGCGCAGGGCGACTACCGTCGGTTTGTCGTTGTCCCAGGCCACCATCGGGTCGGACCCGTTGGCCAGCTGGCGGGCGCGCTTGCTGGCGATGAGCACCAGCTTGAAGCGGTTTTCCACATTTTCCAGACAGTCTTCTACCGTCACACGTGCCATGTCATTACTCCGCAGCGTACCGGGTACGCCTCACTCAAGATTCAGGGGAACGGCGGATTATGCCAACAACTCTTTGATTAAACCAGCGTTTAACTGGCCGGCACGGGCCATTTTCAGGCGATTGGCGACAAACAGCGCCAGAATCTCGTCCCGCGCGGTCTCAAAGTGACTGTTGATCACCAGATAGTCGAACTCAGCGTAGTGGATCATCTCCGCCACCGCATCGCGCATCCGCCGCTCGATCACGCTGTCGCTGTCCTGACCCCGGCCGGTCAGCCGCTCGTGCAAAGCCTGGCGGGAGGGCGGCAGGATGAAGAGTGTCTGGGTTTCCGGGAACTGCGCGCGGACCTGGCGCGCGCCCTGCCAGTCGATCTCCAGGATCACGTCCCGGCCCTGGCCCAACAGGGCGTCGACACTTTTTTTAGCGGTGCCGTAATGGTTGTCGAACACTTCAGCCCACTCCAGGAACTCGCCCCGGTTGGTCATGGCCAGGAAGCTGTCGCGATCCACAAAGTGGTAGTCCCTGCCGTCCACTTCGCCGGGACGGGGCGGGCGGGTGGTGTGGGAGACGCTCAGGCCCACTGCAGGGTCGGCGGCGAGCACGGCCTTGACCAGACTGGTCTTCCCGGCCCCGGAGGGGGCGGAGATGACGTAAAGGGTTCCACGGACCACGTTCGTCTGCCTGCTCATTCGATGTTCTGCACCTGTTCACGCATCTGCTCGATGAGCACCTTCATATCCACGGCGTGCTTGGTGGTCTCGGCGTCCGAGGATTTGGACGAGAGGGTATTGGCTTCGCGGTTGAACTCCTGCATCAGGAAATCGAGACGCCGCCCCACCGGATTCTTCTGCTTCAGGGTGCTGCGGACTTCGGCAATGTGGGAGACCACCCGGTCGGTCTCCTCCTCCACGTCCAGTTTCTGGGCATGAATGACCATCTCCTGCTCCAGGCGCCCCGGCTCCAGGGAGTCGCGCCAGTCAGCCAGTTTGGTCTCCAGCCGTTCGCGCTGCAGGCGCAGCACTTCCGGACGGCGCAGGCAGACCGCCTCCACCAGTCCCTGCAACTGGTCCAGGCGCTCCAGGATCAGGTCGCGCAGGCGGGCGCCTTCGCGCTCCCGGGCGGCGATAAGGTCATCGAGGCCGCCGTCCAGGGCAGCAACGGCGGCTTCCAGGACGGGTGCCATGTCCACCGGCTGACTGATGAGCACGCCGGGCCAGCGCAACAGATCCAGCACGTTGGGGGCACCGGCTTCCGGCCAGAGTCCGCTGGCCGCCTGCGCGGTGGCCACCAACTGCCGGGTGTATTCCGCATCGAGCTGCAGATTGGTCTGCTGACCGGCGAGCTGGCAGCGCAGGGTGCAGTCGATTTTTCCGCGGTTGAGTTTCGCCGCGATGCGCTCGCGAAAAACCGTCTCCGCCGAACGCATCTCCTCCGGGACCCGCAGGGAGACATCGAGGTAGCGGTGATTGACGGATCGGATCTCCCAGCTCAGTTGTGCCAACTCGGTGGTGGCCTCCCGCCGGGCGAAGGCAGTCATGCTTCTGATCATGGAGATTCCTTGGAATTTGCGGTGAAACTTGTGGGTTCGGGGTTTAAACTGGGCGCCATTTTACAGCAACGCCTCCGGAAATCCCGCCGTATTCCATTGCCGGCCTGCCGATGACCGTTGTTTTTGTCCGCATGAGCAGAGGAGATGACCATGAGACCCAGCGGCCGTGCCAAGGATCAGCTTCGCGATATCCGTCTGACCCGTCACTACACCAAACACGCCGAGGGATCGGTACTGGTTGAATTCGGGGATACCCAAGTGATCTGTACGGCCAGCGTAGCGACCCGGGTACCCCCGTTTCTGCGCGGCACGGGCAGCGGATGGGTCACCGCCGAGTATGGGATGCTGCCCCGCTCCACCGGTGATCGCATGGGTCGCGAGGCGGCGCGCGGCAAACAGAGCGGGCGCACCCAGGAGATCCAGCGCCTGATCGGGCGATCCCTGCGTACGGTGGTGGATCTGCCCAAGCTAGGCGAGCACACCATTACCCTGGACTGCGACGTCATCCAGGCCGATGGCGGCACCCGCACGGCCTCCATCACCGGCGCTTATGTGGCACTGGCCGAAGCCATCGGCGGCCTGGTGACCGCCGGTACGCTGCCCGAGAATCCGCTCATCGGTCAGGTGGCGTCAGTCTCCGTGGGCGTGGTCGACGGGGAACCGGTCCTCGACCTGGATTATGCCGAGGACTCTACGGCGCACACCGACATGAACGTGGTGATGACCGGTGATGGACGCTTCGTGGAGATTCAGGGCACGGCGGAAGGGGAGCCCTTCGATCAGGCGGAGCTCAATGCCATGCTCGATCTGGCAAAAACCGGCATCAGCGAACTGCACCGGCTGCAGCGGGAAGCGCTGGAGTCCTGAGATGGCTCTGCCCCAACGGATCGTGTTGGCCACCAACAATGCAGGCAAGGCCCGTGAACTCAACGCGTTGCTGGAACCGCTGGGTGTAGAGGTGGTGCCCCAGACGTACTTCGATACCCCCGAAGTGGCGGAAACCGGCCTGACCTTCGTTGAGAATGCCCTGATCAAGGCGCGCCATGCCGCAGACCATACCGGACTGCCTGCCATTGCCGACGATTCCGGGCTGGAGGTGGATGCACTCAATGGAGCGCCCGGCATCTACTCCGCGCGTTATGCCGGCGAGCCGGGCGATGACGCGGCCAACAATCGCAAACTGCTGGCGGCGCTCGCCGGTGTGGATGAGGCTGCCCGGACCGCCCGCTTTCAGTGTGTGGCGGTTTTCATGCGCCACGCCGCCGACCCGGTTCCGGTCATCTGCAGCGGCTCCTGGGAGGGTCGGATTCTGGAGGCGCCGAGGGGCGCAGGCGGATTTGGTTACGATCCGCTCTTTCTGGTGCCCGATCGCCAATGCGCCTCGGCGGAGTTGGCGGCCGGTGAGAAAAACCGCATCAGCCATCGGGCGCGCGCGCTCAATGAGCTGGTTGCCCGGCTGCGGGAGTTGGCAGACCGCCCCGGCTGATGAACCGGCGCCTGCCTCCGCTCTCGCTCTATGTGCACCTGCCCTGGTGTGTGCGCAAGTGTCCCTATTGCGATTTCAATTCCCACGCCCTGAAGGGTGAGCTGGCGGAGCCGGCCTACGTCGACGCCCTGCTGCGCGATCTGGAGTATGCCGCCGACGGGGTAAGTGGCCGGGCGCTGCAGACCGTCTTCTTCGGGGGTGGCACGCCCTCGCTCTTTTCCGCCGCCGCCATCGGTCGGATTCTCGAAGGCGCGGCACGCGGGGTGGGAATCGCCGCAGATGCTGAAATTACCCTGGAGGCCAATCCCGGGACGGTGGATCCGGACAAACTGCAGGCCCTGCTCGCGGCGGGCGTCAACCGCCTTTCTCTCGGTATCCAGAGTTTTGGGGATGCGCAGCTGCAACGCATCGGTCGGATTCACGACGGCGAAGCGGCACATGCCGCCATCCGGGCCACCATCCAGGCCGGTTTCGACAACTTCAGTCTCGATCTCATGTTCGGGTTACCCGGACAGTCGGTGGCCGATTCGATCGCCGATGTCCGCGCCGCGCTGGACTACTCGCCCTCGCACCTCTCTTTCTATCAACTGACCCTTGAACCGGGCACGCCCTTTCACCATCGGCCGCCTGCGCTGCCGTCCGAGGATGAGACGGAAACCATGCAGCTCGCGGGCATCGAGGCGATGGCGGACGCCGGCCTGGGACGTTACGAGGTGTCCAATTTTGCGCGCGCCGACCGGCCCTGCCACCACAATCTCAACTACTGGACCTATGGCGACTACCTGGGCATCGGCGCCGGGGCGCATGGCAAGCTGACGCGGGAGCGCGCCATTCAGCGGACCGCCCGGGTGAGCGATCCCGTCCATTACCTGCACACGGCAGGCGGTGGGCAGAGTGTGGTATCGACCCGTACCGTGACTGACGAGGATCAGGTATTCGAATTCCTGCTCAACGGACTTCGTTTGCAGGATGGGGTTACAATGGAACTGTTCGCCGAGCGGACTTTTGTATCGGAGGCAACCCTGACGCAGCGGATAGCCGATGCGCGGCAGCGGGGGTGGCTGGAGCAGTCGGACGGCCGGATTCGGACCACGCCGCTGGGCAGCCGATTCCTGGATACGGTGATCGCGAGCCTGTTACCGGAGACGGTTTGAGCAACAAGAAATACACGCCGGTTCCCTGTGCCATCTATGGCCGCTATGAAGTGGCCATCATGCACCATGAGGATCTGCTGGTGCGTTGGCAGGAACCCGATGGTGTCGCCCACCTCGAGCGGCTGCAACCCCATGATCTGGTCACCCGCAACCATGAAGAGTTCATGATGGCCGTGGGGATGGATGGCGAAGCCCACGAAATCCGGCTGGACTGGATTGTCTCAGCCGATCCGATCAGCCACTAGCCACCAAGTTTTCTGCCTGCCAATGAGTTGGCGTTGAGGAACTCGCGCACGGAGAGAGGCCGTTTTCCCGGCACCTGGAGGGTAAGCAGGCGAAGCGTACCGGTCCCGCAGGCTACATCGATGCCTTCTGGTGATTCGTTGACCACCGCACCCGGTGCGCCACCCGAATTCTCGGCCAGCGCCCTGGCCTCCCAGATCCGCAGATTGCTGTCGTCGAGCAGCGTCTGGGCCACCGGCCAGGCGTTGAACGCGCGCACCTGGCGCTCGATGGTGAGGGCGTCGGCCCGCCAGTCGATGACCGCCTCGCTCTTCGACAGCTTGCCGGCATAGGTGACTCCGGCCTCTGGTTGCGCCACGGCTTGCAGTTCACCACGCAGTAGCGGCAACAGCTGTTCACCCAACAGTTCGGCCCCGAGGGTGGCCAATCGGTCATGCAGGGAGGCACCGGTCTCGTCGCTGTTGATGGGCGTGGTCACCCGCGCCAGCACCGGTCCGGTATCGAGACCTTCGTCCATCTGCATCAGGCAGACACCGCTCTGGTCGTCGCCGGCCAGCACCGCCCGTTGGATGGGTGCAGCACCGCGCCAGCGCGGCAGCAGCGAGGCATGCAGGTTGACGCAGCCCAGGCGAGGTGCCTGGAGCACCGCTTTGGGCAGCAGCAGTCCGTAAGCCACCACCACCATAAGATCGGCCTCCAACCCGGCGAGGCTATGTTGGTCGGTGGCTTCCTTCAGCGTCACGGGCTGGTAAACGGGAATCTGATGGTCCAGCGCCACCTGTTTGACCGGGCTCGGTGTCAGCTTGCGTCCGCGCCCTGCCGGACGGTCGGGCTGGGTGTAGACACCGACGACGTCGACCTCCGCCTGGAGCAGGGTGCGCAGCGGCGGAACGGCAAAATCGGGGGTGCCGGCGAAGAGGATTCGCGGTTGTGTCATGAGCTGTAGCCTGGGTTCAGAGTTCGGCGCGGACCTGTTTTTCCGCTCTTCTCCGGATACGCGTGCGCTTCAGGTTGGAGAGGCGATCGATGAAAAGCTTCCCTTCCAGGTGGTCCAACTCGTGCTGAATGCAGATGGCGAGTAGACCCCCGGCTTCAAATTCGACGGTTTCACCCTCGCGGTTGAGTGAACGGACCAGAACGCGGTCGGCACGCACCACCTTTTCGTAAATTCCGGGTACCGAAAGGCACCCCTCCTCCATCTCCTCGCTACCGGTGGCTTCCAGAATTTCCGGGTTGATCAAAAAGAGAGGCTGGTCACGTTCTTCAGAGACATCAATGACCACCATGCGGCGGTGGACGTTGACCTGGGTTGCGGCCAGGCCGATGCCCGGTGCGTTATACATGGTCTCCAGCATGTCATCGAGCAGCTGGCGTACGGCATCGTCCACCTGTTCGACCGGCTTGGCGCGGGTCCGCAGGCGTTCGTCGGGGTAGTGGAGTATCTCTAGTAGGGCCATATTCGGATATTGTATGCGACCGGGAGCGAAGATTATTGTTCCGTATAGGTGAGGCGCATTATACGCTACACTTTGAGAATTGAGGTTTTTTCGCTAAACTCGCAGCAACTATTTGATGTCATTGAAAAGAAGGGACCGAAATGTTTGACAGAAAGGTCTTGGCGCTGGTGCTGGTAGCGGCATTTTCGGTGGCGGCATTTGCTGAGACCGTCGCTGTGCGGCCCGACCATCCCGACCGCTACACCGTGGTCAAGGGGGATACGTTGTGGGACATTTCAGGTATGTTTCTGGAGGATCCGTGGAACTGGCCGCGCATCTGGCACATCAATCCACAAGTCCAGAATCCTCATCTCATCTATCCCGGCGACGTGCTGTCGCTCATTTACGTCAACGGTGAGCCGCGCCTCACGGTCACCCCGGGCGATCGCACTGTGAAACTCTCGCCGCAGATTCGCGAAGTACCCCAGGACCAGGCGGTCACCACCATTCCCCTGGAATCGATCAGCCAGTTCGTGAGCCGCAACCGGCTGATTCTGACGGAGCAGGATTTTGAACAGGCTCCTTACGTCGTGGACAGCCTGGATCGTCACCTTGCCGCCGGTCCCGGTCACGCCATCTATGTGCGCGCCATCGAGGATGCGAGCCGGGGCAACTACTCGCTCTACCGCAAGGGACAGCCCTACGTGGATCCCAAAACCGAAGAGATCCTCGGTTACGAGGCGATCTATCTCGGTGATGCTCGGCTTGATGCACCGGGAGATCCGGCGCGCATGACCCTGCTCAAGACCAACCGTGAAGTGCTGCTGGGCGATCGGGTTTTTGCCTATCGCGATGACCGCTTCGATCCGTTCTTCCAGCCACATCCACCCAGAGAAGAGATCGATGGACAGATCATCGCCGTGGTGGACGGGCTCTCGGAAGTGGGCCAGTTCCAGACCGTGGTGGTGAATCTGGGTGACCGCCATAACATGGAGGTGGGCCATGTGGTCTCCATCCAACAGCAGGGTCTGACGGTACGCGATACGATTTCGGACCGGGATGACGAAGTGACCCTTCCGGACGAACGGGCGGGAACCGCCATTATTTATCGCACCTTTGAAAACGTGTCGTACGCGCTGGTGGTCGATGCCATACGCGCCATCCACGTCAACGATGTGATTCGCAATCCCTGACCAGTTACTGACCTGCAAGGAATCCAGGGGCAAGGATGCCTCGAACCACCGAACCCTTCGTCCCCGCATCGCTGCGCGGTGATTACCGCGTACCCTGGCTGGCGCTGGCGCATGCCCACGGTATCGGTCCGGTACGGGCCGATGCGTTGCTGGCTGCATTTCCCGGTGATCCGGAAGCGGCACTCGGTGCAGCCGCATCCGGTACGCTGAATGCTTTTCCACCCTCTGTCGTCCGCGCACTGCGCAAATTTGACTGGTCTGCGGTCGAAGGGGCGCTGGCATGGGCTGCCGGCGAGGGCCGATCTCTGGTGGTGCGCGGTGAGCCCACCTACCCACCGCGTCTGGCCCAGATCCCTGCAGCGCCACTCGCACTCTTTATAGAAGGCGATGTTTCCCTTCTGGCCGCGTCGGGAATTGCGGTGGTGGGCAGCCGTCACGCGGGTACAACCGCGCGGGACGATGCCCATTCGTTTGCTGGGGCGCTGGCCAAAGCCGGTCTGGTGGTCACCAGCGGTCTGGCTCTGGGGATTGATGGCGCGGCGCATCGCGGAGCGCTGCAGGCGCAGGGGAAGACCGTCGCGGTACTGGCCACCGGTCTCGATCGCATCTACCCCGGCGAACACGCCGGCCTGGCGGAGGCGATACGTCAGCAGGGGGCCCTGGTCTCCGAAATGCCTTTGGGCACCGAACCGCGCGCCGGCCATTTTCCGCGCCGCAACCGGATCATCAGTGGGCTGAGCCTGGGCGTGCTGGTAGTCGAGGCCAGCCTGCGCAGCGGCTCCCTCCTGACCGCCAATCATGCCCTGGAACAGGGACGGGAGGTATTTGCCATACCCGGTTCGATACACAATCCGCGCGCCCGGGGCTGCCACCGGCTGATCCGCGACGGCGCGCGCCTGGTCGAGGGGGTAAGCGACATTCTGCAGGAGTTGCAGGTCACCTTGGCGCGGGGGCCGCACGGTCCACGGGTGATGCCCGACCCCACCTTTGACGGCGATGCGGAGGCGGCCAAGGTGTGGTCCCAACTCGGGTACTCGCCCGTGGATTTCGACCGGATCGTGACCGGCAGCGGATTGACGGCTGCCCGAGTTTCATCCATCCTGCTTCACATGGAGTTGGAAGGACTTGTGCATGCAGAGGCCGGTTCCGCTTACCAACGAGCTCGGTAACCTACTGACTTTCAACTGCTTTTACCCATTTATCCGCGTTACTGCACGGGCAAAGACCTCTGCCCCGGCAGGGAATGGTCATGAAAGAAAATGTATTTGACGTTCTGATGTACCTCTTTGAGAACTATCTCTATGAGGAAAATCGGGACTATGCCCCCAATGAGGAAGCCCTGCGAGAGGAGCTGCTCGATATGGGGTTTCCGCACGGCGAAGTGCGCAAGGCGTTTCAGTGGCTGGAGGATCTGGGCGAGTGCCGTTCGTCGCCGGTGGAGATCATCCCCAGCAACTCGGTGCGGGTCTTCACCGACCGCGAGGCCAAGCGCATCGACACGGAGAGCCAGGGATTTCTTCACTACCTGGAGCAGAATGGTGTGTTGGACATGACCGCCCGGGAACTGGTGATCGACCGCGTCATGGCGCTGGAAGATGAAGAGATTTCCCTGGAAAAGCTGAAGTGGGTCATCCTGATGGTCATGGTGCACCAGCCCGGTTACGAAGAGGCCTTTGCCTGGTTGCACGACCTGGTCTACGAAAACCTGACCGACCGGCCACACTGACCGGTTCTTGGAGGGCGACGGACCCCGTCCGTTGAACGTCGGCACCACAATTCCATCAAAGATTTGCGGCACTGCCAGTTGACAGATGGCAGGCGGACCTGATTTGGTAAAAAAAGATCTGCATCGACATGCGAGTAGAGACCAGAGCGGATGGGTAAAAATCTCGTCATCGTAGAATCGCCGGCCAAGGCGAAAACCATCGAAAAGTACCTGGGCAAGGAGTACCAGGTACTCGCTTCCTATGGCCATGTGCGCGACCTCATTCCGAAAGAGGGCGCGGTGGACACGGCCAACGGATTCCAGATGGTCTACCAGATCATTGAGAAAAATGAACGCCACGTGGCGGCCATCGCCAAGGCGTTGACCTCGGCCGATGCACTCTATCTGGCGACTGACCCTGACCGCGAAGGGGAGGCCATCTCGTGGCACCTCTATGAACTGCTGCGTGAACGCGGCAAGCTGAAGAAGAAACCGGTCTACCGGGTGGTGTTCCACGAAATCACCAAACGGGCCATCTCCGAAGCCATCGCCAACCCGCGCGAGCTCTCCGGCGAACTGGTGAATGCCCAGCAGGCGCGCCGCGCCCTGGACTACCTGGTCGGCTTCAATCTCTCCCCCCTGCTCTGGAAGAAGGTAAGGCGCGGCCTGTCCGCCGGTCGGGTGCAGAGTCCCGCCCTGCGGCTGATTGTCGAGCGCGAACTGGAAATCGAGGCCTTCAAGCCACGGGAATACTGGACCATCGGGGCCGAGGTGGAGAAGGAGGCCACGGGTTTTACCGCCAAGCTGTCGCAGTTTGAAGGCGACAAGATCGAGCAGTTTTCGATTACCGACGGCGAGCGGGCCGCCCAGGTGACCCAGTCGCTGCAGAAGGCGGCGGGTGGGCAGCTCACCGTGGTGTCGGTGGAAAAGAAGCAGCGCAAACGCAACCCCGCACCGCCCTTCATCACCTCCACGCTGCAGCAGGAAGCGGTGCGCAAACTCCGTTTTTCAGCCCAGCGCGCCATGCGGGTGGCCCAGCAGCTCTACGAAGGGATCGATATCGGCGGGGAGACTGTTGGTCTGATCACCTACATGCGTACGGACTCGGTGACCCTGGCCAATGAGGCGGTGGAGGAGATTCGCAGCTTCATCGCCGAGCGCTACGGCGCGAAGCAGATGCCGGAGCAGCCGCGCCAGTACAAGACCAAATCCAAAAACGCCCAGGAGGCGCACGAGGCGGTGCGGCCCACTTCGGTGTTGCGCACGCCCGAATCCCTGGCGGCACATCTGAGCAAAGAGCAGATGGCGCTCTACGAACTGATCTGGAAACGGACGGTGGCAAGTCAGATGACCCACGCGACTTTCGATACCGTGGGCGTCGATCTCGCCTGTGGCAAGGTCGGCATCTTCCGGGCCACCGGCTCCACCCTGGTGGATCCGGGATTCATGGCGGTCTATCAGGAAGGACGCGACGACTCAGGCAATGAGGACGAAGACAAACTGTTGCCGCCCCTGAACGAAGGCGAATCGATCACCCTTAACCAGGTCACCTCCGACCAGCACTTCACGGAGCCGCCGCCGCGCTTCACCGAGGCGAGCCTGGTGCGGGCGCTGGAGGATTTCGGGATTGGCCGCCCCTCCACTTATGCGTCGATCATATCGACGCTGCTCCAGCGCGAGTATGTGGAACTCGACAAGCGGCGGTTCATGCCCACGGATGTGGGCCGTGTCGTGAGCAAGTTTCTCACCGAGCATTTCACGCAGTATGTGGATTACGATTTCACCGCCCGCCTGGAAGATGAGCTGGACGCCGTGGCGCGCGGTGAACAGGATTGGGTGCCGCTGCTGGAGTCCTTCTGGCAACCGTTCCACGATTTGGTGGAGGACAAGGAGAAGAATGTCCGACGCTCCGATGTCACCCAGGAGCTGATCGAGGAAAACTGTCCCACGTGCGGCAAACAGCTGGCGATCCGCCTGGGCCGTCGAGGACGGTTTATCGGCTGCAGCGGATTCCCCGATTGCGACTACACCCGGAACCTGGACGAAAGCCGTGCCGAAGCCGAAGCGCCGCAGATCGTGGAGGGGCGCCAGTGCCCCAAGTGCAACTCGGACCTGCTGATCCGCAACGGACGCTATGGCAAGTTCATCGGCTGCAGTAGCTACCCGGACTGCAATCACATTGAACCACTGGAAAAGCCGGCGGCGACGGGCGTCACCTGCCCCAAGTGCAAGCAGGGCGAGATGCTTCAACGCCGATCGCGTTCGGGCAAAACCTTCTTCTCCTGCTCCCGTTTTCCCGACTGCGACTATGCGGTCTGGAACCAGCCACTGGACGAACCCTGTCCCAGTTGCGGTTGGCCCATGCTGACGGTCAAAACGACCAAACGGCGTGGGACCGAAAAGGTCTGCCCGGAACGCGATTGCCGCTTCAGCGAAATCGTGGAAGACGCGACCGCCGAGGCGGCGACCGACAACTCCTAACTTGAAACCCACCAAGAGGGAACACCATGAGCGATCGCTTTGTTGCAGTCCTGATGGGCTCTGATTCAGATTTTCCAACCATGGAAGCCACGCTGGATGTGCTGTCTGGTCTCGGTATCCGCTACGAGGTGAAAATCACTTCGGCACACCGCACCCCCGATACCACCCATGCCTATGTCAAAGATGCCGATCAGCGCGGTTGTGGCGTCTTCATCGCCGCGGCCGGCATGGCGGCACATCTGGCCGGCGCGGTGTCGGCGCTGACCCTCAGACCGGTCATCGGCGTACCCCTGGATGCCGGTCCACTGCAGGGCGTGGACGCGCTGCACTCCACGGTGCAGATGCCGGCCGGGATACCGGTTGCCTGCGTGGCCGTGGGCAAGGCGGGCGCCAAGAACGCGGCCTATCTCGCTGCGCAGATACTGGCGCTTGATAATGCCGAGCTGGCCAAGCGGCTGACCAACGATCGTGCCGCGAATGCCGATTCCGTGCGCGCCAAGGATGCGGCACTCCAGAAGCGGCTGGTGGAATCGGGCAGGGTCTGAAGGCATGACGCCCTGGCAACTGCGCCAGTCGGTGCTGCTGCTGCGGGCCGGAGGCGTGGTCGCCCATCCCACGGAAGCGGTGTGGGGGCTGGCCTGCAATCCCCTGGATGAACAGGCAGTATTGCGGGTTTTGGCGCTCAAGCAGCGGCCCGTGGCCAAGGGATTGATTCTGGTGGCCAGCGAATTCGACCAGCTTGAGCCCTTCGTTGAACCGGTCTACGGCAGCAAACGCGCACGCATCGAGACGAGTTGGCCGGGTCCCATCACCTGGCTGATGACCGCCCGTCCCGGGTGCCCCTCCTGGGTGCGTGGTGTCCATACCACTGTGGCCGTGAGGGTAACGGCCCATGCGCTGACCCGGGCGCTGTGCGATGCCTTCGGCGGCCCGCTGGTCTCCACCAGCGCCAATCCTGCCACCCGCCCTCCGGCGCGTACGGCGCAGCGGGTGCGTCAGTATTTTGGCCAGACTGTGGACTATCTGCTCGCTGGTGCCACCGACGCCCGTGCCCGACCGAGTGAGATACGCGATGCGGAAACCGGCGCGGTGATCCGCAACGGCTGACGGTCGTTTGTTTTGCCCGCAGCAGTCGCTAGAATCGTTACCCTTTTCAGAAGTCAGGACAGCAACCAGTGACCCAATTTCGCGGGACCACCATTCTCTGTGTACGGCGCAACCACCAAGTGGTCATCGGTGGCGATGGCCAGGTCTCCTTCGGCAATACGGTCATGAAGGGCAATGCGCGCAAGGTGCGGCGGCTCTACCACGACAAGGTGATCGCCGGGTTTGCCGGCGGCACGGCCGATGCCTTTACCCTGTTCGAACGGTTTGAAGGTGCGTTGGAGAAGTACCAGGGGAATCTCACCCGGGCAGCCGTGGAGCTGGCCAAGGACTGGCGGACCGACCGCATGCTGCGGCGCCTCGAAGCGATGCTGCTGGTTGCCGACACGCAGACGTCGCTCCTCATCTCCGGAACCGGAGACGTGGTGGAGCCGGAACACCACTGCGTCGCCATCGGCTCGGGTGGACCCTATGCCCAGGCGGCGGCCCGTGCGCTGCTCGAAAACACGGAGTTGGCCGCGCGTGCCGTGGTGGAAAAATCGCTCGGGATCGCCGCCGATATCTGTATTTACACCAACGCCAACCTGACCATTGAGGAACTCGGTTAGTCGAGGAACCCCGAACCTATGTCCGACATGACACCCAAAGAGATTGTCCAGGAGCTGGACAAACACATCATCGGCCAGGATGCAGCCAAGCGCGCGGTGGCCATCGCCCTGCGCAATCGCTGGCGTCGGGCCCGCGTCGCGGAGTCGCTGCGCGCCGAGATCACCCCCAAGAACATCCTGATGATGGGTCCGACCGGGGTGGGCAAAACCGAGATTGCCCGCCGTCTGGCGCGCCTGGCCCGCGCGCCCTTCGTCAAGGTGGAGGCGACCAAGTTCACGGAAGTGGGCTACGTGGGCCGCGATGTGGAATCGATCATCCGTGACCTGGTGGACAGCGCCGTGAAAATGGCGCGCGAAGAGGAGATGGCGAAGGTGAGCCATCGGGCCGAGGACGCCGCCGAAGAGCGGGTTCTCGATGCCTTGCTGCCACGGGCGAGCGGGTTTGGTCAGACTGGGGAACGGGAAGAGGAGAATTCCACCCGCCAGAAGTTCCGCAAGAAACTGCGCGAAGGTGAACTGGACGACAAGGAGATCGAAATTGAGGTCACTGCGTCCGTGGCCGGTGTGGAGATCATGGCGCCACCTGGTATGGAAGAGCTGACCCAGCAGCTGCAGGGGATGTTCCAGAACATGGCTGGTGGGCGCAAGCGCTCCCGTAAACTGCGCATTCGCGAAGCCATGAAACTGCTCACCGAGGAAGAGGCGGCACGGATGGTCAACGACGAGGAGATCAAGCTGCGCGCTGTGCAGAGTGTGGAACAGAACGGCATTGTATTCATCGATGAAATCGACAAAGTAGCCAAGCGTTCGGAGCACGGCGGGCCGGATGTTTCCCGCGAAGGGGTGCAGCGGGATTTGCTGCCACTGGTCGAGGGCAGTACGGTCACCACCAAGTACGGCATGGTGAAGACGGACCACATCCTGTTTATCGCCTCCGGGGCATTTCATCTCGCCAAGCCATCGGATCTGATCCCCGAACTGCAGGGTCGCCTGCCCATCCGCGTGGAGTTCAACGCCCTCACCACGGAAGACTTCGTGCGCATCCTGACCGAGCCGGACGCCGCGCTGACCACCCAATACCAGGCGCTGCTGGCGACCGATGGCGCCGCCGTGGAGTTCACGGAATCCGGAATTCGCAGACTCGCTGAAGTGGCCTGGCAGGTGAATGAAACCACCGAGAACATCGGGGCCCGGAGACTGCATACCGTGTTGGAACGCTTGCTGGAGGAGATCTCCTTTAAGGCGCCCGACGTGGTGGCGGAAAAGATGGTGATTGATGCCGACTACGTGGATCAGCAGCTGGGTGAGCTGGCCCAGGACCAGGATCTGAGCCGTTACATACTTTAAACGCGAGGGTCATGATGATGAGTCTGCATCCCACCAATATCAAACTGCACTCCAAATCCCGGTTGCTCGAAATCGAATTCGACGACGGACAGAGCTTCACCCTGCCCTGCGAGTACCTTCGCGTCTACTCGCCGTCGGCCGAAGTGCGCGGTCATGGGCCGGGCCAGGAGGTGCTGCAGACCGGCAAGGAGCGGGTCAACATCACGGCCATCGAACCGGTTGGCGCGTACGCGGTGAAGCTGGTCTTCAGTGATGGTCACGATTCCGGGCTCTACAGTTGGAATGTGTTGTACGATCTGGGCGTAAACTATGCGCGCAACTGGGCGGCCTATCTCGATCAGCTGCGCGCGGCCGGGTACGAACGCGAAGAGGTCGACCCCGCCAACTGATCCGCAGGGAACAACAAGCATGAGTGACAAAGAGACGATCGATTTCGGCTACCAGCAGGTGCCGACCAACGACAAGGTGAAACTGGTCGGCCAGGTGTTCAACTCCGTGGCCAACAAGTACGACCTGATGAACGATCTGATGTCGCTAGGCATCCATCGGATTTGGAAACACTTTGCCACGGAGCTGTGCCGCGTACGTCCCGGTGAGCAGGTGTTGGATATTGCAGCCGGAACCGGGGATCTGAGCGCGAAATTTTCCCGGCAGGTGGGCGACAACGGGCTGGTGGTGTTGGCGGATATCAACGCGGCCATGCTGGGCGTCGGGCGCGACCGCCTGACGGACCGGGGTATTGTCGGCAACGTCCGCTACGCGCAGGCCAACGCCGAATGCCTGCCCTTTGAAAGCAACCGTTTCAACCTGGTGACCATCGCCTTCGGCCTGCGCAATGTTACCGACAAGGATGCGGCGCTGCGCAGCATGTTCCGGGTACTGAAGCCCGGTGGCCGTCTCATGATTCTCGAATTTTCACATCCGACCGCGCCGGGCCTCAAACCGATCTACGATGCCTACTCCTTCAACGTCCTGCCCTGGCTCGGACAGAAGGTGGTGGGCGACGCCGAAAGCTACCGTTATCTGGCCGAATCGATCCGCATGCACCCCGACCAGGAGAAACTCAAGGGGATGATGGAGGCAGCCGGATTTGAGCGCTGCAGCTACCACAATCTCTCCGGAGGCATCGTCGCCGTCCACAGGGGCTACAAGTTCTGATGCGTTGGGCGCGTATTCGCGGTACGGAGGGGTCCGAGTGATTCCTCCGGTCCGGCTCTGGTTGCGCCTGTGGTACATCCACTTTGTGCTGGTGCGTCACGGTCTGGATGAGATCGTATTTGCCACCCACCTGTTCCGACCGTTTCGGTTTCTGTTGCTCCTGCTTCCCTGGACCTGGTTTCGCCGCACCCACCGGCCACGGGCGGAGCGACTGCGCCTGGCCCTGGAGGATCTGGGTCCGATTTTCATCAAATTCGGCCAAATGCTTTCGACCCGGCGCGATCTGCTGCCGGATGATATGGCCCAGGAGCTGGCGAAACTGCAGGATGCCGTACCGCCATTCCCCGGGGAGGTGGCGCGTCGGCTGACTGAGCGGGCGCTGAAGCGCCCCCTTGACGAATGCTTCACCCACTTTGACGAACAGCCGCTGGCTTCGGCTTCAGTGGCGCAGGTACACGCCGCGACACTCATCGACGGGCGCGAGGTGGTGGTCAAAGTGCTGCGTCCGGGAATCGAAAGCACCATTCGTCGCGATGTGGGTCTGCTCTACTACATTGCGTGGATGGCGGAGCGCTACTGGCGCGAAGGCAGGCGCCTGCGCCCGCGCGAAGTGGTCTCCGAGTACGAAAAAACCATTCTGGATGAACTGGATCTGATGCGTGAGGCAGCGAACTGTTCGCAGCTGCGGCGGAATTTTGAAGGCTCGGAAATGCTCTACGTGCCCGAGGTGCACTGGCCCTTGACCACCAAACAGGTGATGGTGCTGGAGCGTATCCACGGTATTCCCATCTCCAACATCGACCGGCTGAAAAACGCAGGAGTGGAGTTCAAGAAACTGGCGGAGATGGGGGTGGAGATTTTCTTCACCCAGGTCTTCAAGCACAATTTTTTTCACGCCGACATGCATCCGGGGAACATCTTTGTGAATCCGCAGCATGGCACCTACATCGCCGTCGATTTCGGCATCGTCGGTACCCTGAACCCTTCCGACCAACGCTACCTGGCAGAAAATTTTGTCGCGTTTTTTC